>CAVHZH010000088.1:0-9635 GCA_963640395.1 Oscillospiraceae bacterium | reverse complement strand
CTCGTACATCTGCTCGTCTGTCAGCTGCTTTGATCCTTTCCCTGTCAGGCTGACCGTAATCGTATCCGCACCCATATCTGAAAAAGAATCCATCGTATATCCGATCATTCCATCCATCAGCGAGATCATTGCAATGACTGCACCGACACCGATGATCATGCCAAGCATCGTGAGAAACGACCGCATCTTATTGCTGACGAGACTCGAAAATGCCATAAAAAATGCCTGTGATGTCCTCATTTTGTATTTATTTTCTCCTTATATTCGTGTGCAGCTCCATCAAAAACTACTTTTCCATCATGAATCTGGATCACACGCTTTGCCTCCACTGCGATCGAATTATCATGTGTGATAATGACGATCGTATTGCCTTCTTCATTCAGCTCCTTTAAAAAATCCAGCACCTCCCTGCTGGTACGCGAATCAAGCGCACCGGTCGGCTCATCCGCAAGGATCAGCGACGGATTGCCCGCCAGCGCACGCGCGATCGATACGCGCTGCTGCTGACCGCCGGAGAGCTGATTTGGGTATTTTTTCCACACATCGCCCAGACCGACCTTCGCCAAGGATGCAACGGCGCGCTCGTGGCGCTCCAGATCCCCGACTCCCGCATAGAGCAGCGGCAGCTCCACATTTTTCGCCAGATTCAGTTTCGGCAGCAGATTGTACTGCTGAAAAATAAAACCGATCTGCTTGTTGCGGATCACCGCCAGCTCATTGTCTGTCATAGAGCCCACATCGATGCCGTTGAGATAGTATTTTCCATCGGTCGGCACATCCAGCGCGCCGATGATATTCATGATCGTAGACTTGCCGCTGCCGGACTTTCCGACGATCGCGACCATCTCGCCGCGGTCAATGGAAAAGGAAATCCCATCGTTGGCACGCACCTGCGTATCACCCATCTGATAAATCTTATAAATATCCTGCAATTCGATCAGATGCGGATGCTGTTCATTTTGTCTGTCCTCTGCCATAGCCGTCCTATTCCTCGCTGTCATATTCCCCGCCGTCATCTTCCTCATAGTATTCGACGTCGCCGCCGCCCATGATAAACTGGTTCATATCCGTAATCTCGGTACGCGGCACATATACCTCATCCGTGTCACTCAGCCCGGATAAGATCTGCACCTCGGAATCGTTGCTGATGCCGACTGTGACATCAACCGAGTGAAATCCGTCCGGCACACCAGCCGCCAGCTCTTCCTCGCTCGTCTGCTGATCCTGTGCATTTTTCACATAAACGACATTTCCACGCATCAATGCATCGACCGGAATGCACAGCGCATCTTTCTGCTCCTCCAGCACGATCTTTGCCGATACGTTCATGCCGGGCAGCAGCGATCCGACCTCATCCATCTCGACCGTGACCGGATACTCGGTCACACCGCCGTTCGTGCTCGCCTCCAGGCTGATATTGGTAACGTGCCCCGTCATCTCTACATCAGGCAGCGCGTCCGCAGTGACCGTCACCTCCTGCCCGACCGAGATCTTCAACACATCCAGCTCATCCACTTTCATGCGGAATTTGACCTTCGACAGATCATAGATCACCGCCAGCGGGTTTGCATAGGTCGCATTGATGTTATCGCCCTTCTTTGCATTTTTCGTGATCACCGTACCGGAGATCGGCGCAGTCACGCGGTAATCATCCAGACTCTTTTGCGCACTGGAAAGCTGGTTCTCGGCGCTCTCCACATTGAGCTCAGAGCTTTTAACGTTGTCTCCGACAGTCGCATCCTCGAGCACCAGATAGGTATCTCCCTTATTCAGATAGCTGCCTTCCTTGATCTTCAGGGAATCGATCGTGCCGCTGCCGTCTGCGATCAGCGTGCCCTCGGATTTGACCGAAAAAGTACCCTCAGAGTTGCAGTCTACGCTGCCGATGCTCGCCGAGCCGCTCATTCCGGCTGAGATTCCGCCCGGATTGACCACCTCGATCGTCACATAGCGGACAACCATGTTTCCTGACAGCGTCGTTGTCGTCGGGTCGATCTTCGTCACCGTGCCGCGCAGCCGCTCACCCTCGTCCCCCACATAGACATTCGCGCGGTTGCCGATCCAGCTGTTTTTCACATCCGATGCATTGAACGGCACTTCGAGCGACATTGTGGTATTGTCATACACATCTGCCACCTTGCTGCCCGCCGTGATCTTCTGACCAGCCGACACATATAGCTTCTTGACATAGCCCTCCTGATCCGATACGAGTGAAAGATTGTCCTGTGTCTGTTTCTTGCTGTCTAGTGCATCGTTATAATTCTGCTTTGCCTGCTCGACACTCAGCTGCGCGGATTTGATCGAATCCTCTACACTTTCCGTGGAAAACTGGTACAATACCTGACCTTTTTCTACGATATCGCCCTCCTCAAACGAAGCCTCGACGATCTCTCCCTGCACCATCGGCGTGATCGAATACTGATCGTTCGGCTCGATCGTGCCTGTTCCGGTCAGCTCGACCTGCAGATCCTGCTTGTCGGGTGTCTGTGTCTGATACGTTCCATCCTGCGTATTCGCCTTTTTTGCGATCAGACGGGGTACGGCTACCACGCCGACTACTATCAGAAGGACAAGAAAGATCAGTCCCTTTTTATGTCTTTTTAAAAATAATACGATTTTTTCTTTCATTTTCTTCTTCCTACATTTATTTTGCCTTTGCCACGATCACACGTACCCTGCCGCCTGTCGTCCCGTCGTAGTATGCCGTCAGCTCATAATTCGACAGACTCATCACCTTCGACAGCTCGGTCGCATAATAAGATGTTCCCTTTTTCAGATAAACGCCGACATCGTCTGCCATCACATATGTATTTTTTCCGTTAGATACTTCTGTCTGTGTGATAGAAGTCACATCGATGCTGCCAAGCGTCTTAACACTGGTCACTGAGCCGTCTGATGCAAATGCAAACTGTGCCGGTCCGACATAGCCCTGCACCGAAAAAATCTGTCCGTTGCTCGTCGCATAGCCGCTCTGGTCGCCGATCTGATAGCTGTAAGTACCCATAAAGGTCATTGTCTGCGGGTTTGACGCCTCGCTTGCACTGGTCAGGATACCGTATTTATAATTATCCCCTGTCACACCGCGCACGATAAGATCCGTGATCTCTTTATCTGCATTCACATGATAATAGAGAATGTTGTTCGCATTGATCGTCAGCCCTGCCAGACGTTCGCGGTCGATCCGGCTGTAGCTGCCACCGCTGTCATACTCGAGCACGCGTATGCTCTCCGAGAGCTGATAGCCGGAAAACCGTCCCGCATCGGAGCTCACGACACCATTCAGCTTGTCAATCGTCACCTTATTGACAACCGGCTTGCCATTGTCAAAGGCGATCTCCACCGGCGTGTTCTCCGAAAACTGCGTCAGATCCTCGACCTCGTACTCGTGCGTCTCGCCGAGTGTATCTAACATCGTGATATATTTTTTCACTGTCGTATCGTTTTTATCCTTGCTGACCTTTTCTTCCTTTGACAAGACGATACCGCCGATAAACGAATTGAGCGTCGCAGCGCTGCCGATGCCGACGACCTTGCCCTCCTTGCCGAGCAGCAGCGTGATATAGTCGCCGATGGCATAGCTGCCCATTGCAGACACCTCATAAGCAATCTTCTGGTCTGCCAGCGTATAGCTCGTGCCCGCGACCGTGACCGCATCCGGTGTATATCGATCCGGCGACACGCCGTTTAAGCGCCCGGTCACGCGGCTCTGATAGACAAAAATGCTGTTTAGCTTTTTGGAATAATAAAGTACGTCATACGTATGTATATTGTCCGCAGAGCTCTTTGAGCCATCAATATAAATCGTAGCATTACCGGTCTTAAACGGAATCTGCTTCTGCCAGTTTTCCTGTGCGATCACCGGTCCGTCAAGTTCATCGTAGACAAGCGGCAGATATGCGATATCCCCGTTTGCATCCAGCGTATAATTCAGCGAACGCGCATAGACCGTACCGCTCTTGTCCGGTGTCACCTGCATATTGTAGAGCAGGCAGCTCATTTCCTTATAGGTCATCGCTGCCGAAGCCTTTTTGCTGATATTGGTATTCAGCTTCTGCGCCTTGTAAAAGGACATTTTGGCACTGCTTGGGCTGCCCTGAAAATCACTGTCCTCATAGCCGAGCACTGCCAGCACCGCAGCCACGGATTCCTGCAATGTCACCGCCTGCTTCGGACGGAATTTTCCACTCAGATTGCCCTTCATCCAGCCGTTTTCCACTGCAATGCGGATATACGGTGCATAAGCGCTCGTCCGTTTCACGTCGGAATACATCGATGTCTTGACAGTCGTTCCGACCTTATTTTTATACACTGAGAGCTGTACGAGCATCTTCGCAAGCTCCTGTCTGCTGACCTTCTTTTTCAGTCCTGCCGCCGTTGTCTGGCTCTGCCGCAGCACTCCCTGTGCGACGAGCACGCGGCGCGCCAGCGACACATCATAGGTCGGGTTTGTTTTCTCCGCACCCGCTGTGGCAGTGGCTGACGCTGTACCTGTCACATCTGCCGCAGCAGCCGGAGCCACCGCGGAAAAGGTCAGCGCCGCGCTGAGCAACACAAGCGCGATGCGATCATATTTATTCTTCATGTGTTCCACCTCTGTTTTTGTTTGATAGGAATTTCCTATTACATTAAGAACGAATCCTGCAAAGCCGGATTCTCCGCTTACATAACAAGATCGGACAGAAGGTGCTCCTCCTGCCCGATTGGTATTATAGCATGTGAGACACGTGATGTGTGTGTTTTTATAAAAATTTAAGGATTTCTGTGATTATTCGATATATATCCTATTTGCCGGCTTCATGTATCCGCTCCACAACCTCCCGCAGCGAATCCGCCACGAGCACACCCTCCGGCACGCTCAGTTCCTTCTTCCTGCGGTACAGACAGGTTTTCATCCCATACATCTGACCGCCCTTAATATCCGATGTGAGCGAATCGCCGATCATCATGCACTCCTGCGGTGTAATCGGTTCCGTGCGTCCGGCATTTAGTTCTTCGAATGCATAATCAAAAAATTGTTGCGACGGCTTTGCCGCCCCCATTTTTTCAGAGATAAACACATGCTCAAATGCCTCCCGCATCCCTGCGATCTCCAGCCGGTGCAGCTGCTGCTCATATGGTCCGTTGCTCGCCGCGCATAACAGATACTGATCCTTCAAGGCATCCAGCAGCTCATACGCGCCCTCCTCCGGGATCGCGCTGTCGTAGAGCGCGCCGCGGAAATACCTCTCAAATGTCGGTCCGTCAAAATCAATACCCAGTTCTGCAAACACCCGGTTCCACCGGATCTTTTCCAGTTCCCCGAACGTGAGCGTCGCATCCTCGATCTGCCGCCACAGTCCATTATTCACCTGCGTAAATGTATCATACATCCACGGTTCATACGCTTTTAGCCCGAAATGTGCAAAGCCCTCCCTCATGGTCTGCTTCACATACGCGTCAAAGCTGAGCAGCGTGTTGTCAATATCTATAAAAATCGCCTTTAATGCCATGCCTGTCCTCCAAGTGTGTTGCTGTTCTATTCCTGCGATTTCATTATAGAGTCGCAAGCAAACTGCGTCAATTATATTATTTCGCTTTTTGAAAATTTGATTTAGTAGGAAGGAATTTCCTATGAATTAAAAAACGGCTTGAGAAACAATGTTTCCCAAGCCGCCTTATATTTGACCGAATTAGGCTGCTTTTGCATCCGCTCCAGACAATGTGTAGACCACTTTAGTTTTGATTGTTGGCAAATCCTTTTGATTTCTTCAATCTGCACTATCATCACCTCTTTATTACTCGTTCTATAATATAATACTAAGCCCTTGGATCATATTATGTCAATGATGGATTTGTTCGGAAACTTGACCGCATGCTTATCTAAAAAACTCTTAAAGCTAAATACTCACGAATGTTAATCATTGTATCATAGCTTCCCGTAAACACGATCCCGTTCATGCCAATGTCCCGTGCTGCCTCCACATTTTCCGGGCGGTCGTCGATAAACACACACTCCTCCGGGATCAGGCCGTAGGTGCTGCACAGCAGCCCGTAGATGCGCGGATCGGGCTTGATGAGCTTTACAGTCGATGACACCATGATGCCATCAAACAGTGTCACATCCATATTTCTTGGAAAATACTCATAAAAAAGCTGGCACGCATTGGACAGCACATACATCCGAAAGCCATCTGCCCTGCATTTTTTGACGAACTCCGCCGCACCGGGCATCGGTGCCAGGTCCTCCTGCCAGTGGTCTACGACAAGCCGCAGCGTCCCATGCATCGATTCCGGCAAATGCTCTTTGACAAGTGCATAACGCTCCTCATTGACGATCTCTCCGCGGTCTCCCATGATCCAGATATCGCTGAGAAACAGCTGCTCCATGATCATCCGTTTTTCTTCCTCCGACCTGCAGTAGCGCTCCAGCGTCTTTTGCGGTGCATACTCCAGCAGTACATTTCCCATATCCATCACTACATTTTTTATCATTGCTCTGTCTGTACCTCCTGCCCCAGCTTTTCCCGCCTTGCCCGTCTGCCGACCACGATCCACAGCGCTGCGGTCAGTGCTGCCGCAAGCGGAGAATCTTGCAACGCAGGATTCTTTGGTGATTTTGTCTTTTACTAAATTTAAAACTCTTCTCCATGCGTAGCTTATTTATTCATCTCGTCCAATTTTCTTAATCACTACGCTGTCGTACATCATCATGACAATATCTTCTTCGTAGTTTCCGAAGCAAGGTTTGTTTTCGATCCCGCGCGCGTTCTGTTCAATCAGCTTCACGAAATCAACGCCTGCACCATACGCATGAAGGTATGCGCCACCAAAGCGCGGATTTATCTCTGAGAGATAATACTGCCCGTCTCGATACCATAGATCCATATCAATTGGCCCGTTGAACTTAAATACATCCAGCGCGGTGCAAACAAACTCCACCAGCTTGTCATCATTGAAAGAAATGGTCTTGCTCGCCCCGCCGATTTTCGTTTCCAACTTTCTCTTGCTGAACAGCGACACCGGCTTATGGCTTATCGTATCAATATAAATATCCGCATCAAGATCCACGGCATCACCCATAAACTCCTGAATAATCAGACTGGGATCTTGTTCCATAGCTTCTCGCAAAGCTTCAATATTCATTACTTTTCTTGCCCCCACGGAGCCGCTGCCCTTCCGCGGTTTCACAAATACAGGGAAACGGATTTTCCCCGCACGTTCTGCCTGCATGAAGCTTTCTATATCGCCAAAGGTCAGCACCGTGTTAATGTGATGATCTGTTAGATACTGAAACATTTTGAATTTATCAAAGCAAACTCGTGCGGTGTCCTCATAGGGTGCAAGAACCTCTACGCCCATCTCCGTGAACTCCGCTCTATGCTCCGCCAGAAGCATGATTTCCGGGTCGATGCAGGTAGTTACCGCGTCAATTCCCTCCTTACTGCAAATGTCCAGAATGGTCGGGATATAAGACGGATCATCAATACGCGAAACCTGATAGAATCGGTCTGCAAAGTAAATCGCAGGCGCGTATGTGCTCGCATCTGTCGCAACGATTTTCCCGCTGTCCCCCATTGTTTTTCGGAAATCCTTCAGCAACTCACAGCGTCTGCCAACGCTACAAAACAGAATATTCACGCCGCCACCTCCGCCGAAGGAAGCAATACATTGGAATAAGAACTTTTAGGTATTACCCCCCCCGATTTCTTCAATCTTCATAATTCTTTTCGCCGGCACTCCAATGTAAGTGCCTTTCTCCTCTATATCCTTAATAACTACGGCACCTGCACCGATTATGCATCCGCCGCAGATATTGACGTTATTACTCACAGTCGCCCCAACTCCTATCCATGTTCCATTTCCAACTTTCACTGTCCCACTTAGGTGACTTCCGACGGCAATATGTACGAAGTCTCTGATAACACAATCGTGATCGATAGAAGAGCTTGTATTGACAATCACACCTCGCCCAATCTTCGCTCCAGGATTGATAACCGCACCTGCCATAACAACAGTGCCTTCACCAATCTCTGCATTTTTCGCAACCACAGCAGCTGGATGGATAAGTATCGGGAAATGTCGATTGCTGTTTACATCCATGAGATGCTTTCGAACTTTACCGACACCAACAGCGACGAACAAATCACCATCAAGTTCTGCCGCCATTCTGTCCGATCCTATCACCCTAAATCCTGCACATTCTGAAATAGCTGGATTATTGTCCAAAAACACAATCTCTTTATAACCGTTTAATACGGCAATATCGGCGACAACCTTTCCATGTCCGGAAGCACCGATGATGATCAGTCTGTTCATCATGCAGCTCTCCCGCCAAGAGAGGCCTCCGCATAGATTATCCTATCAATGCAGTACCCCCCCGCATCGAATTTTCACTTCGTTATATTTCATCATGTAAATACCATCCTCGTAAGCACCGATATTCTTCCCGTTTGCCACGCCGTTCAGATTATTCAGGATCAGCTTCATGTGGTCGCAGCCGCTCTCGTAGGCGTGGGGATAGCCTCCGCCGAAGCGGGGATTTACCTCGGATATGTAATACTTACCATTCACATCAAATATATCCATGTCAATCTGTCCGCGGTATCCAGTTTCATACACGAACTTTTCAATAAGTTCAAACAACTTCGGATCATTGAAACTCACAGCCTTGTCCGTCTCCCCCGCACGCATTTTGATTTTCTTTTTTGTAAAAATCGAAACAACCTCGCCGCTGATAAGGTCAATATAGACGTCTGCGCCGATCTCCTGACCATTCAAAAATTTCTGAATCATCAAGTCATCCTCGTGGGCAAAAAGCAGTTCTACCGTTTCCCTGTCATATACCTTGGAAATGCTGACGGAGGCAGACCCACGATAGGGCTTGACGAACACAGGGTACGCCACCTGACCGGCATCTACGGCTTTGTAAAATTTATCCTTATCCATCCACGAGTGAGCGCAGTTGTAGCCGTGAGCTTTCAGCCACGCACACATCTGCATCTTATCCAGTGCCATCTCACAAAGGCCGTAGGAGCTTCCAATTACGGTAGTGCCTATCTCTTTGAATTTTTCCTCATTAGCAGCCAACAGGCTCAGCTCCGGATCGATAAGGCTGAGTACACCGTTGATTTTTTCCTTTTTACAGATATCCAGAATAATATCTATGTAGTTCTGATCGCTGATTGCCGGAACAATATAGTATTTATCGGCATCATAGATGGCTGGTGCTAACTCGCTGGCATCTGTGGCTATCACATTTCCCACTCCATCAAATGTCTTTTTGAAATACTGAACAATTTTATTCCGCGTTCCGGCGCTTAAAATTAGTATGTTCATGCTACCTCTTTTAAACTGTTCTTTTTTCTCTTCATTCTTTGTCATTTTAAATACTTGTCCCCATTTTTATTTTAATCTATATATAAAAGTCCAATAATCTTTTACAGAATCAAATAATTCTAATATCTTAAAAAAACGCGGAAATTGATCCACCAAATCGGAGCATACAGGATTGTGATATATGAAAACACTTCCCGACGCAGCATTTTCTGAAATTTTAGTTAAAACCTCTTGAAGAATCGTTCCCGAAAAAGAATTGAAAAAATAAAAGTAATTATAATCTCTGTAGTTATTAAAATCCGCCGCATCAACATTATAGA
>CAVHZH010000087.1:0-9725 GCA_963640395.1 Oscillospiraceae bacterium | reverse complement strand
CTCATTATATCATGTGCAAAACCAGCACATGATCAACATTCGTCACTCGTCAATTATGCAAGCATATTGACTCGTTTGCACTCATTATATCGTATAAATATGCAAATTGCAATTTAATAAAATTATGTCTATGCAAAACGGGCACGAGATTTCGTGTTTTTTCTTGCAGTATAGGTATGAGTCGGTTAAAATATAGACAATGAATCATGTATATAGGAGGTTTTTTGTATGGATAAGCAGGTTTTAGAAAAACAGATATTCACCAACGATGTCATCATTAGCTGGCTGCAATATTATTCGCAGAATACGAACGTAGACCTCGAGCATGTAAAAATGATCGACATCACAAAAAAGAATAAAAATGTCATTCCCACCGTGGAAGCGCACAAAACGACAATGGTATTCACCAATGCCGGTGTCGATGACATCTTCTACCGTCTGTGGGATGCAGGGCTCGGCGAGTGCGAGGTATGGTATAACGAAGGCTCCAGCCCGTCCGGTCAGATTCTGCATGATTATGTAAAGGACATGATCAACCGCGGCATCAACGCATCTGCCGCCATGCTCATCATCAATCCGAACGCGCGCAACACCGCCAAGATCGGACTTGCAAACGAGCTGTTCCAGCGCGGTTCGATCCACTATGTCGGCAGCGAGATCCGCGCGATCATCCTCAGCAAAATGAACGTCGCACCGACCGATGACATCTGTGTCATCAGCGGCGAGAGCATCGCGATCGAGTCCGCACTGATCGCTGTCGAGGGATCTGTCACCGCCGTCGAGTACAATCAGGCAGACCGCGCCACGATGGAGGACAACGTCGGACATTTCGGTCTTCACAACGTCAACATCATCGAGCATATCGACGAGCGCAGCATGTCCGGCTGTCCGGTACCCTCACTCGTATTCCTTGTAGCATCCGCCAGCACCGAGCAGGAGCTTGCTTACCTGACACAGCTCAATCCAAACCTGCGCGTCGTGATCTATACGCTCGACTTCAACGTCGCGGCCGCACTGCCCGCCATGCTGGAAAAATACGGCATCCGTGATGCAGAAACCATTCAGGTATCCGTATCGATCCTCGGCAGCAACCACGCATTCAAGCAGCAGCCCGCACCGTGGATCATCACCGGACGCCGCTAGTCAACGATCATCGTCGGCAGCGACATCTCATTATACTGGGTGGAGATCACCTGTTCATAACTGATCCGGGAGTAGATTCCTCGGAACTGTCCGTTGTACACGAACAATCCGGTCAGATTGCTCGTATCCGTCCAGCGCCAGCCGTCCGGTCGGAATACAATATTGTCCAGACGATACGGTGTGCAAAATTCCTGCAAAACATACGGCAGGTCTTTTGCCGCCAGTACCGCCTGCTGCCATTCTTCTATCGAATCCAGCTCCACACCGGCATGTACGCCCTTTGAGCCATAGGAGTCCTCCGGCTTGATGATCCAGCCGTCCTTCTCATTCATTACTTTCCCGCGCAGTGCCTCATGTTTTCCGTCAAACAGCTCCTGCAGCGACATCGTGAGCGGAATGTGCGCACGCACAAACGCACGCTCGGATGCAGATAAAAACCGCATCGTCTCATCCATATGCAGAATCTTATATAAAATCTTGTTATGCACAATCTGTGTGCGGAAATCCCCGAGTACACACAAGGCACCGCTGCGGAATGCCCGCAGAAACTCTTTTGCATCCTCCATATGCGATAAAATATCAGAGGTCACCGCGCGCCGGTAAACGAGCTCCACCGTTCCGAATTCCTCTGTATAGCAGCGTTCCCCATCAAACCGCAGATCACGCATATCGCAAACCGTCACCGCACAGCCCTGACGCTCAAATGCTTCCTTGAAAATATAAAACTCATTGATCGTCGCATTTTCCAGAAAATCCACGATCGCCACGCGCGGCAGCGCCTGCGCATCATGCGCGTATTCCCGGTAGATCTGCAGTGCCTCATCCACCCATGAAGCAAACAGCTCATACGTGTGGCATTCATGCGTTTTTGCAAACTCTTTATAGGCAAGACTCTGCGCAAATGCAGCATTCAGCTCGCGATCCTCATTCATCGCGCTCGCCCCGTCCGTATTGAACTCGCAAAATTTAAAATCACTGGTCTGCTCGTTCAAAAACAGATCGATCCGCGACATCGGGATATTTCTTGTATACAATGGCTGCTGCAGGATCAGCTCCTCCAGCTCCTTCGGGAATCCGAACAGCGCGCGATATTCTGCATCCGCCATATAATGTGCGATCACTTTATCAAAAATACCGTACAACTGCCGGATCAGCCGGTCAAACAAACGTGTCTGCCGGTGCGTAAACAGCTTCGGCACATAGAGCGTGCCGACAACACGGTTGTGGTATTTCGCCGTTGACTGGTTCAGATAGTCCTTAATGCGGCGGTCCTCCGGTGCATGCAGTTCCTCATTGTCGCGGATGATCGCATGATACTGGTACTCCAGCAAGGGCAGCGGACGCATCCGGTGAATCCGTTTTAATTCCTGCGGGTCAGAAATACCTGCAGCGACGCACGCAAACAGCTCATCCAGCCACTCAAGTACCGTTCTGCCATAGATCACCGCATCCCAGCCATCCGCGATCACCGCCGACTCTGCTGCCTCAAGCTGCCGGATCGTGCGCACATCTGCAAACAACCGCTCCATCGCAGACAGCGCATCCTCATTGTAAACAATCGCACGGATCAGCGCCGCATAATCAACCGCATCCTCGATCGGCATACTGTCCGCGATCCGGTACTCAATATATTTTTTAATGCGCACATGCGGAAAATACATCGACAGCAGATAATCGACATCATCCAGCGAGCGCTCACCGTACCACTGTGCCGCACTCTTTCCCTGTGTCCGGTGCAGCACACCGTTTTCACAGACGAGAATGCTGTCCGTATGATAAATATGCTCCGCATAAGCCTCCAGTGAATAATCTTCGGACAGTGAATCCGGCAGATAGCCGCAGCGCACCGGATCGACATCCCGCCAGATCTGACTGCGGATCAGATGCGGCTGCCAGCGCTCCGAAAAAGGAAAACCATCGCGTTGCTCGGTCAAAAGCATCATGAGCGGGGCGATTTTTTCTAAGATGCGCACCTTGCGCAGCGCATCCGACTCAGAGGAAAAATCGACAGATACCTGTGTAGATGCACTCGCACGCATCATATATATGCCGCAGGTGCCGCTCTGTTTAAAATGCTCATCCATGACGCGATACCGCTCCTTCGGCAGCAATTCGAGCTTTTCCACCGACTGTTCCCCGGATGCGATAAACGGCAACACTGCCCCCTCATGCAGCCGGTAGCCACACGCCGCAAATATCGGATCTGCGATCGCCCGGAAACCGTCATAGACGCGCCGGATCTCATCCACATCCTCCAATGGCTCGATACTGATCTCCAACTGGCAGCCGGGCTCCAAGCTCAGCGCGTAGCCGTCTGCCTCCACGCCCAACAGCTTTCCATCCAGAATATACGGCTTTCCACCATTTTTTTGCATCAACTGCTCCAGACATTTTACCATCTGTCCATAGGAAATCACCCGGTATTCATCATCATAGATCAGATGCTCCAGCTCCAGTCCGAGCCGCTGCCTGTCATTCGCCCCATCTTTAATATATGCCGTGATTTTTTGAATATTTTCTTTTTCTTTCATTCCTGTACCTCTTTTTGGTTCTTCCTCCGGGAAATAATCCCGCTCCGATACACGGCTGCCGCGATGATAATCACATATCCGATCACGCTAAAGATATCCGGGCGCTGTCCAAAAATAAAAAATCCCCAGACCGCCGCAAAGATCACCTGTGTATAGTCATAGACCGAGATCTCTTTTGCGGGTGCATAGGTGTATGCCGCCGTGATCGCCAGTTGACCGCCTGCTGCCGTAAAGCCCGCGCCGCACAGACACAGCAACTGCCGCAACGACATCGGCTCATAGCTGAACAGGAAAAACGGCAGACAGAACAGCGTCGAAAACGTTGAGAAAAACATGACCACGATCGGTCCGGTCACACCCTTTTTCCCGAGCTTCCGCACGAAGGTATATGCCACTCCCGCGCCGAAGCCGCCGAGTGCACCGATCAGCGCCGGGACGGTTCCCATATCGAAGCGGGGCTTGATCACAAACAACGCACCGGCAAATGCGACCGCCACAACCGCCCATTCCCTTTTGCCCGCTTTTTCCTTTAAGATCACAATACTCATCAGCATCGCGAAAAACGGCGACAATTTGTTCAGCATATTTGCATCGGAAATATTCAGCCGGTCGATCGCATAAAAATTGCAGATCATACCGATCGTTCCGCAGATCGATCGCATCATAAGATCCGGCACATCCGAACGCCTGATACGGATCGGCTGGCGCTCCGCAAACAGCATGATCCACGAGATAATCGCTGCGATCAGATTCCGGAACAGCGTTTTTTGCATTGTCGGCAATTCTCCCGCCAGATGCACCATCACAGTCATCAGGGAAAAGAAAAACGCCGCCGTGATAATGCAGGCGATACCCTTTGCTTTTGTATTTGTAGAATCCATTTCACACCATCCCCATTCCAAGAAAGAATCGTAAGATCGCCCGGCTGATCGCCTGCTTGCGGCTTGCTGAAACAACGGATAACTTGCTTTTCAGAATACCACTGTCGCTCGTATCGTTTTGCCGATCGTTATCAGATTTCCGACAATCTTCATCAGGGAAACGCTGATTTAATCAGCATTTCCTTAGTATTTACTTTTCAGCGTAAGATCAAACGCTCCGGCTGCACCCTCTGCGATCTCGTATTTATCGAATACAACGACTGCCTTGCCTTTTTTATTCAAATAGAAATCACATTTATCGGCAGATATGGCATTCAGGTTCTCCTCAAAAAATGTATCCTTGGAAT
This sequence comes from Oscillospiraceae bacterium, assembly GCA_963640395.1. Taxonomy (GTDB): domain Bacteria; phylum Bacillota; class Clostridia; order Lachnospirales; family Lachnospiraceae; genus W0P33-017. Next base: position 4,823 of record CAVHZH010000087.1, on the reverse strand, counting down.
ACTTTTTTATTAACCGGTTCTTGATTCTTTTTGTCAGTGTCTCGTTGGTTGCACTGCATACATCGGTGAGCTTCAACTGCTCTCCGGTTGTCAGATCAAACGTATAGCCGTCCGTGCCGTAATCATTCACACCGCCCTGATACCACACATAGTTGATCACAATACTGATCACACCGTTTGCATTATATGTCACTCTGGAGGTATAAATATTATTATACACTTCATCATACTCCCTAGTGTCCGCATCGTTTTTCGCATTATCCAGCGGCATCTCTTTTACTTTTTCGTCACACAACTCTTCCAGCACCTGATTGATCTTTTTGACTGCGTCTGAATCTCCCTGTAAAACGACACGCTTGTAGCGCTCTACATCCTTGATCGTGCACTTCTTTCCTTTATAGGTCTTGCTCTTGTTATACGTCTTGTAAGTAAACTGTGCCGTCGTCGCTGCATCTGTTTTCACACAGTCGCCTACCAAAAACAGAACCATCAAAGAAAATAAGACCAGTCCCCATTTCGCAGCTTTTTTCATGTTTTTCTTCATTTCCAGTATCTCCTTTGTTTTCATATTGTTGATCGTGTGCAGATAAGATGCACTGCTGCATATCCATATCCCCAATCACGCTCACAGTTACGATCATACACCCTTTCGGGCATAATTACAATTCTCTTTACCGCCTGTTTGATCTTTTCTGCCCGTCTGGACTTTACCTCTATCAAATCATCTTGCAATTTAAAAGGGTGCAAATACATCTTGCACCCTTTACTAATAATCATTAGCATCCACCAAACATCCACTCGTAAACCCAACTCCAAAACTCTGTCATTTCCGGACACCTCCTTATTCAATTTGAATAAAGAGTACCTGTCCGTATGGATTTTTTCCGTCGCAGACATTCCGCAAAAAAGTCGAAACCAGTCGAAAAGATCGACTGGCAACTACCAGACTACGCGAAATATCTGACGATCCGATACTATCATTTGTCGATAATTATCGAATCATACCTGAAATAGTTTTATGCTGGGTAGTGACCGGCAAGCCTCATGCTTTCAAATGCCTTGCCAGATTTTCAATCCACTCGGTATTGGTCGGTCGTGCGCCCTTACCCACAATCTCATAGGGATAATATTTTTTTCGTTTTTCCTGACTGAGTCTCGACCAGCCATAGCGAATAGCCGCACGGATCTCCTTCTCAATACCCGCCACTGTTACATTATATTTTTGTGCCATTATTGGATAAATATCATTTGACAAATACAGACAATCAGAACCCTTCCACTCCATCACGCGCCAGATAGCCTCTCCCATGAACAAAACGCCCCGTCTGGGTGCAACAAAGCCCATATTATCAATATATTGATAGACATACTTCAACGTCGCATCGCCGCTCTCGTCCAACCCGATAAACGGCTTGTCCGCAACGACCCTCTGCCTGTGCTTTTTATAAAAAGGATAGACCTTTTCGATTTTACTCAACACGGCAAGCGGCGAATATTCGTGTGTCATTTTTGGAATCACATAATCCGCACCGCATCCTTTAGCAGTCTCCCATGTGACAACCGATGAATTGTTGGTCACAACCATGATCAGCGGCTTTTCCCTGCCCTCGCGCGCGTATTTCTCCAGCCGGAAAATAAACGACAGTCCATCGCCCTCCGACAGTTCCAGATCCAGAATGATCACATCCACCGCACCGCGATCCAAAAAATCACGCGCTGCCTGCTCACTTCCGGTCACATACGCAAGCTCCATACCCTTGTAATTATGCAGGGTCTGCCGGTAAATATCACATACGCACTCCTCGTCCTCTACCAACAGAATCTGAATCGGTTTTTCTGTCGCTTCTGCCATGTCAAACACCTCTTTCAACATTATTCGTCTCAATTATAATGTTTCAGAAGCCTGTACACCACAAAATTTTTTCGATCATTTTCGACCACTTTTTGCGGGAGTTTGACAGTGCGGCTTAATGACTTCTCGGCAGGCATCCCAGCCCATCAAAAGCGATATGTATGCATTTCGTATAAATATCGGTTCCGGGCTCAATCGGCTCGATCGCAAATGATGCCCCATAGTGTCTGAGCGTTTCCACTGTATCCGCGAGCCCATTTCCGGTTCCGTCTGTTGTATTCCCACGTTCGCCCAAGTTCTCCAATATTTTCGCCGGAAAAGGTACTCCGCTGTCATACAGCCGAATCTCCAAACAATCATTTCCTGCATCGCCCATAATCAACAGCAGCTCCCGATGCGGATTCTCTGAGGAAAGAATCGCCTTCACCGCATTCTTGAGCAAATCGTTCAACATTCTCATAAACTCCGTGACGGAAATTCCTATTTCCCGAATGTTTCTGTCGATCGGTCCCGGAATCATCACATCAAATGAAATATTCAGATCCGCACACCGCATCATTTGCTTTTGCAGCATGACATTCACCAACTCGATGCCTGTATCGCCGATCAGATTTACCCCTAACGCGCGATCCTGCATCTCATTCATTTCATCGTCGCAAAAATCTGCCAGTTCCTTGCGAAGCTTCGGATCAATATGATCCTCGCTGGCAACCACTTGTGATACAACGCCCAGCACATCCTTCGACCGATGCAGGCGCTGGCTCATTTGTCTGTTATCTTCCTCGATCGCCTGCTGTTTTGCAGTCAGGTGATTGTGTTGGAGCAGCATGAAGGCAGTGAAGATCATGGTGAAATATAGGAGCAGCGCCAGAATAGTTGCGAAATTGTAATCGTTTCTTCCTAATGCCAGCTGCATAAACTGCTGGAAAAACAAAACAAATGCCCCTGAAATATATATAATTCCTTTTACCTTTTGCGTAAACCTGATTTTTAACCAGTCATACTGCCATTGAATGAAGATCAAGATGCCAACCTGCATGACACTGATGATGGCGCGTTTGCTATTTGTTTCAACAGAAATGGATAATAAAAGCCCTATGCTTCCACTTATCATCCCAAATATAAATCTCAGCAAAACGGATGTCGCATATGCCTCCATGCTCCCGACAAAAAAGTATTTTTCGTTCATTTTTTTACCGATACTCCATCCATATAGCAGCATCACAAGCATGATCTCAACCGGCAGCAGACTACGACCGACTGATACATTTAATTCAAATGATAATAATTGAATCCCTGTAATCACAATCATTGCCAGCAGATTTTTATAATGTAAGATCATTTTTTTCGGCAGTCCCCAAAACAAATGCAATAAAAGCATATATAGACATGCCCTTGTAAAATCGATCAGCAGCTCCTGATATATCATCTCTTCTGTACCATCGCAGTTCATTTTATTCTGCGCGCAATATACTTGATAAATTATATATAAAATCGCGGTTGGTCGGCTTACCCTTATTCTCGTCATACTCAAACGGATAATACTTTTCCAGCGCGGAAAACCTCGCTGTCTGCCATGCGCCTTCAATCGCTACGCGGATTGCTTTCTCAACATTTGCTCCTGAATTGTTGCAGACCGCACCGGTAGCCGCATACAATTCACGAATATTGACCTTATCCAGCCTTTTCTCGCCACTAATGACCAAAAACAACAGCTCCTGCAAATATCTGGTTCCAGCCACCGACGGCTTAAAGCCCAGATTTTGCAAATAATCCATAATATATTTGCGGGTCAGGCGATCATATCTCTCCTGTGTGTATTTTTCAGCAAGCAACTGTTCACTTTGCGTATCAGACATCTGCTTATACGGAAATGCCTTTTCAATAATGCTCAATACTTTATGTGGTGAATAAGACAGATTCGTCTTTTGATATATGTAATCGGCACCATTCTGCCGCACCAGATTCAATATAATATTAGAAATCGTATTCGTAATAACGACCACAAACGGCTTGGGCGATCCTTCATTTTGCAGTTCGTCCAGAAACGATATGCCGTCTCCTTCGCGTAATTCCAGATCCAGAATGATCACATCCGCGTGGTGAGACTTCATGTAGCCAAGCGCCTCCTGCTCACTATCCGTCTCATAGCACAACATCATCTTTTGATAATTCTTCAGTGCCTGCCTGTAACTGTCGCAGACTTCCCTATCATCCTCAACCAGCATCAGCTTTATCACGTCAGTCATTTTTGTCCTCATCACACCTGAAATAGTTTTGTTACATAACTCCTCAGTATACAAAAATGATTATAAATCTTCAACCTCACTGTTTGTGCAGGGTAATGACCGGCTTGTACACCGCAGAATTTTTGAACTGATTGTACCATCTATCTAACGTTTTCTCAAGATGTTTTACAGTTTTTTTTAAAAAAATTATAACAGTTCAGCCCGTACCATTCGAGGAGACGACTATCGACGTTTTACCACTGCTACGCAGTTAACTTTGCTCATAATCTGGCATACAGCCCCTCTGCATTCTTAAAATAAATTCCTCGCATACCCAGCATCTGCGGCGCATGGAAATCCTTGTTGATATTATCCCCTACATATGCCATCTGCTCAAACGGCACTCCCAGGCGGCGCTGCATAATTTCAAAGCAAATAGCATTCGGTTTACGAAATGCAGATACATCTCCGTTCCCCGCCTGTTCATCGGTTACGATAATCTCATCAAACAATGGCGCGAAGCCCAGAGCCCTGATCTTGGCATACTGTCCCTCCACACGACCATCTGTCAGCAATCCCAGCTTATAGCCCTGCTGCCGCAGCCCGCGCAGCATCTGCTCTACTCCCTCATATAGCTGGATGTCCGGCTGCTGATAGCGATAGATCCGCAAACATTTTTCTTTCATCTCATCACTGTAAATGCCCTGCTGCCGCAGCATCTCGTCAATGGCATTCTGTTTCTG
>CAVHZH010000086.1:0-9764 GCA_963640395.1 Oscillospiraceae bacterium | reverse complement strand
TTTAATCAGCATTTCCTTAGCAGCCTCCGGCGGATCGCACGGATTTGCATGGGAAATTGCTGCTTCGCAGCGCAAATCCGGCGCGGGAAACGCTTTAATCAGCGTTTCCCTAAGACTGATTTTGGAATTTTATTTGGCGGATACGCCACACCGACGAAATGCGAAGCATTTTGGAGGTAGGCGTCTTTGCGAATGGCGCGGGCTGAACTGATATCAGCCATTACCTTGATTTAACTAATAAGAAGTGTTATGATTTTAATTGAATGCCGATGTACTGATTCTAAGGAAATGCTGATTTAATCAGCATTTCCTTAGCAGCCTCCGGCGGATCGCACGGATTTGCATGGGAATTTGCTGCTTCGCAGCGCAAATCCGGCGCGGGAAACGCTTTAATCAGCGTTTCCTTAAAATCGTAACAGTTCAGCACGCGCCACTCGCATATTTTTGCAGGTGATGGCTGAACTGTTATATAAACTGTTCTAAGTCCCGCTTATCGTTCGTATATTTTCCCGCCTGTTCCATCGAGATGACACCGCGCTGTACAAGGCTCATCAGATCCTTATTGAGCGTATGCATACCGAGCGCCGCGCCCGCCTGCATCGCAGTATTCAGCTGGTGGCACTTGTTCTCGCGGATCATATTGGAGACTGCATCCGTGCCGACGAGTATCTCGGTCGCCGCAACCCGTCCGCCCGTGATCTTCGGGATCAGACACTGGGTCACAACCGCGTTCAATACACCCGCAAGCTGTGTGCGCACCTGATTCTGGCTGCCGTTCGGACACGCATCGATGATACGGTCGATCGTCTGTGCCGCGCCTGTCGTATGCAAGGTCGATAATACCAGATGTCCGGTTTCTGCCGCTGTCAGTGCCGCCGAGATCGTCTCATAATCACGCATCTCTCCGACCAGAATAATATCCGGGTCTTCGCGGAGCGCCGAACGGAGTGCCGCTGCAAAGCTCGTGACATCGCGTCCGATCTCCCTCTGATGGATGAGCGCCTGCTTTTTCTCATAGACATACTCGACCGGATCCTCGATCGTGATAATATGATCCGGTCTGGTCGCATTGATGGAGTCGATCATCGCTGCCAGTGTCGTCGATTTACCGGAACCGGTCGGTCCGGTCACTAAAATCAGTCCTCTCGGCTGCTTGACAAGGTCTCCTAGCACCGACGGCAGTCCTAATGATTCCAACGTCGGTATCTGCGAATTCAGCAGACGGATCGTGGCTGCCAGAGCGCCCATATCGCGGAAAATGTTGACACGCTGACGGTGTCCGTCCCTTGTCTGCACCGCAAAATCCAGATCATTTCCGGCTGCAAGCTGCGCGCGCTGCTTCGCATCGCACATCTCTAGCAGCATCGCCGTGATCTGCTCCTTACTATACTGCTCCTTTGTCTCCTGCAACGCGCCGTCAATACGCATCATGAGCGGCTTTGCCGCCGTAATGTGGATATCGGAGCACCCGCTCTTTCGCGCCTTTAAAATAATATCCTCCACATGCACCGTAGCAGGTCCTACACCCGCAAACGGATCTTCCTGTACCGATACGGCTGCGGCAGGCATCTGTGCCTGTTCCTGTAAAATAACCGGTGCTACCGGCTGTGCCGGTGTCAAAGCTTCCGCCGGACGGACGGCTGATGGCTTTGTGCCCTGCTCTGCCGAAGCATCTGAATAATATGCCACCTTCCGCAGCTCCTCAACCGTCGTGAGCTGCTGTAATACCTTTTCAACCGCACTGTCACGCAGCAGGCGCATGCCCTGCTCCCTGACCGCATAAGCCTGAATCTCATCCATCGAAGCACCGTCGGAAATCATCTTCCGCACATTGCCGTCGATCGTCAGAATCTCATGGATCGCGATACGACCGCTGTATCCGGTAAAATTACACTTTGCGCAGCCATGTGCTTTTTTGATCTTTGTCCCCTGTGCAACGCCGAGCAGACGGCATTCCTCCTCGTCTGCCTCCACCTCCTGCCCGCAGTCCGGACAGATACGCCGCATCAGACGCTGTGCAACCGCGCCGACCATGGAGTTTGCGACCAGATACGGCTCTACGCCCATATCAGTCAGACGGATGATCGATGAAGTCGCATCGTTTGTATGTAAGGTCGAAAAAACCAGATGTCCGGTGATCGCCGAGCGCACAGAGATCGATGCCGTCTCACAGTCACGCGTCTCACCGACCATGATAATATCCGGATCCTGACGCAGCAGGGCACGCAGTCCGACCTCGAACGTCAGTCCCGCGGTGTTGTTTACCTGCGTCTGGTTGATCTTTTTCAGATTTTTCTCCACCGGATCTTCGATCGTGGAGATGTTGACACTGCGCTTTGCCATCTCATCAAGCACCATATACAGTGTCGTCGTCTTACCGCTTCCGGTCGGTCCTGTCAGATAGATGATCCCGTGGGGACTGTCTAACATCGCGCGGAAACGCGCATAATCGCGCTCCTCCATACCGAACGAATCCGCGTGCCGGATCGCCGAATTGCCTGCGAGCAGACGCAGCACCGCTTTTTCGCCGAATACGGTCGGCAGCACCGATACACGGATATTGATATACTGTCCCTCGATATTCACGCGGAAATGCCCGTCCTGCGGCACACGCCGCTCGGCAATATCCAGATCGGAAATGATCTTGATACGCGCGATCAGTGAGGCGTGCAGCGCCTTTTGCAGCGTCACATAATCGACCATCGCACCATCGATACGCATGCGGACGATCGATTTGTCCTCAAACGGCTCAATATGGATATCACTGCTGTTCACGCTGTAGGCGCGCTTGAGCAGCGAATTCAACAGATTGATGATCGGTGTCTCGTCATCGCCCTCCTCGACGGTCAGCTCTTCTAAATCATCCTGCTGTTCATTCGCCAGCGTGTTCGCTGTACGCGCCGCCTTCTGCGCTGCGACCTCGGAATAATAGTAGCGGATCGCCTTTTTCAGCGGTTCGGACTCGCACAGGCAGATACCCAGCTGTCTGCCGGTCAGCTGCCTGATATCCTCGATCGCAAAAAAGTTCATCGGGTCGTTCACAACGACGGTCAACACGCCGTTTTCATCATGGATGGCGAGCATACAGTATTTTTCTGCGAGATTCGCCGGGATGAGCGCTACCGCATCCAGATCGACCTTTGTCGATGAAATATCGATATGTTTCATGTTCAGACGGATCGCGAGTGCCTGCAGCATGTTCGACTCAGAGATAAATCCGAGCTCAATCAGTGCGCCGCCCAGACGCATACCCTTGTGCTCCTTCTGATAGCGGAGTGCCTGTCCGATCTGTTCATCATTGACATAACCGGATTCCTTTAAAACATCTCCGATCCGTATATTTTTCAAACGGGCGGTTTGTTCTTCTGCCATAGTTAATCCTCTTCTTTTCCCTGCATATAGACGGACAGCTCGATATGCAGCTGTTCACTCGACTGCATCAAAAGTGCCCCCAGTTCATCGGTACCAACCCATGTATCTGTACCCCACGAATAGGAATTGACCTGTAATGCCGGATATTTTTCATCATCCGACAGCAGATCGATGTATTTTTGCAGCTGTGCATGCGTTCCGGTCGCATCGACAGAAAGCTGTGCCGCATATAAAATGCGCTCTGCGCCGTCGCTCTCTGACGTATCAAATGTCTGCGCATCATCTGTTGTCTCATCCTCGTATGCCTGCTCGGACTCCGTGAGCTGTTCGCCCTCGTCCTTCTGTGAGACGGTCAGAAAATACGGTGTAATCGTATACGACTCCTCCGGAATCGTGATCGTTAAGTTTTTCGCCCCAAGCGATGCCTGCAACGTCAATTCCGTGATCATTTTATCCAGTTCCTGACTCTCCATATACGGATAAAAATCTTTTAGCTCCTGCTGCCTGTCATTTTGCAGCTGTTCGTTGGTCGTTCGTATCTGCGGCAGGGAGGCGATATGGCTTTTCGTCTGCTCTGCCTGCATCTCCAGCTCCTCTGCCTGTGTCCCAAGCTCCTGCACCTTTGTATACAACGGCCGAATTCCAAAATATCCCCCGCCTACGATGAGCAGGAATAACGTCAGGAAAACGACCAGCTTTTTATCACGTTCCGTGAATTTCATTTCTAATTTCATGCCGTTACTCCCTTCCCACAGACGATGCTAATGTAAATACGACATTGACCGTCCACGTATCATCCGCATAGGTATAGCCGGTATACTCCACGTTCGTAAACATCTCGTCCTGCTCCAGATTGGAGATGATCTGGTTAATATCTGCCACCTTGTCTGATTCTAACAGCGTTGTCATCGTTCCGGTCGCGCTGTCAAAGCTCCTGACCTCGATGCTCGCCAGCTTTCCCACGCAACGCACAAGCTCCTGCAGCACATCCGAGCTGCCGAGCGGATAGCTTTCGATCGCCTCCCTGACACCCTGTACATATGTGATCTGCCGGGTGAGCAGCTCATTATCACTCACGAGCTGCTCATATTCTGCCTTTTGTTCAGCGACCGTCGGATTTTCCAGATAGTCATTGGCGGTCCGAATCCTGCCGGATGCGGTCAGATACTGCACCAGCAGCACGATGAGCACAACGATCATCACAGCCGCCACGACCGCTACCGACGCCCAGCTGCGGATCGTGGTCCATACCGCTTTTTTGTGCAGCGAATGCTTTTTATACTGCTGCAAGATCGATGTCGGACCCTTTTCCGTCAAGAGACCGGATACCATCGAAAAATGATCCGTCAGCTCCGCATCCGTGATCTGCCAGTCGATCACGCCCTTGCCGCTGATCCAGTCCGTCTGGATCTGTTCATCGATCTGATAGATACCTTCCTCGACATAGGTAAACGTATCCGGCGAAATGCCTGCCACGAACACGTTTTTGATCTGCGCGTCCAACTGCTGCGCCTTCATAAACTGGATGATATTGCTGACGCTGCGCGCGATCTCTACACCGTAGCCCGGTGTGTCGATCTCGCTAAAGAGGCGGTTCATCGCCGAATAGGTATATTTGCCGTCTATGTACAAAATATTGGTCATCGTGCGTCCCTGCATGATCTGCACAATACAGGTGTTGTTCACCACCTGCGGCAGACGGCTCGTCATTCGGATATTATTCGCCTGATTGACGGTCACACTCTGCACCTTGAGCTTTCGGGCATGGAGCATATTGAAAACCTCGTCCAGCGCCTCGCGCTCGATCATCGCCGCAAACACATGCTGATATTTTCTGCCCTTTTCTCCGTCGGTCTCTTTCTCAAAAACCGTATTGACCGGCATACAGCTATAGACCGGCTCCTTGCGGTTCTCCACATCGTTGAACTCGCGCGGGATATAGCCCATCAGCTCTTTTTGCTTCATGAGCGGCAGCTCGACCATTTTTGTAATAAACATCGAGGATGTCAGGATCAGATGGATCCTGTTCGTCGGCAGGCGGTATTTTTCAAAAAATTCCTCCAACGCCTTTGTATATGCCAAAACATCCACGATTTTCCGGTCAGCGATCATCGGCTGCTCAAACTTATGGATATACAGCTTCTGTGCCGTCAGCTTTTTGCCGTTTGCCGTTCCGATCAATGCCATGATCCGCTCGCCGGATAGATATAATGTAACCATATATTTCCCCCTAATAATTAGCAGATTCCGATATGCTGCCGTATGAATTGTAGATCGGCATCATGACTGAGATCATGACAAATCCTACCACAACTGCCATCACAATCAGCATCATCGGCTCGATCATCGTCACCATTTTGTTGATCGCCATCTCTGCCTCATAATCAAGTGTATCTGCCGTAGACTCTAACATCGACTCCAGATGTCCGGTTTCTTCACCGATCCGGATCGACGCGATCAGCTTTTTCGTAAAACCGTCGATCTGCTCCAGGCCATCACTCAGCGTTCCGCCCGCACGGACAAAGGCGATGACTTCATCGAACTGCATATCGATATAGAGATTGCCGGTCGTATGTCTGGCGATCGCCAGTGAAGATATGATCGGAAGGCCCGAACCGTACAGTGAGCAGAGCGTCCGCGCGAAACGTGCGGTATAGATCGCCTTCATCAGCCTGCCGAACAACGGCAGATGTACGGCCAGCTCACCTTTTTTGATATTGACCACAGGAATGCGCACAAGCAGCTTATATACGAGCACAATAAGGAAAACAGCGACGATGCAGATCAGCCAGTTCTGACGGACAAAACCGCTCAGATCCATCAAAAACTGAGTCGTCGCCGGCAATGCTTCCATCTGATCGAACAATTCCGTAAACTGCGGCATGACAAATGTCATGATGACCGCTACGACCAGAATGATGAGTACCGTCAGGATTTTCGGATAGACCATCGCTGCGTTGATCTTTGCAGCGAGCTTGTATTCTTTTTCATACTGCTGCGCCATGCGCAGGCAGGTCTTGTCGAGGTTGCCCGCGACCTCTGCCGTATGCATCATATGGATGAGCAGCGCCGGAAATACGCCGTCCAGCTCCTGCATAGCATCAGACATCGGTGTGCCCTGCCGGATACGGCGGTTCAGCTCCTTATAGATCTGCTTCTGGTAAGGCTTGATGCCTTCCTCCTCCTGCATGATGGCAAGCGCGCGCACGAGTGTGACACCGGATGCCACGAGTGTGCCCAGCTGCCTGCAGAACTCGGAGAGCTCTTTGGGCTTGAGTGCTTTTCGTCTGACTTCTTTGGTCAGCTCCTTGCAGGAAAGCATATACATGCCGTCTTTAAAGAGCTGTTCTGAGAGCTCGATCCGGTCGGTGGCTACTGCCTGTCCTTTTGTTTTTTTGCCGTATGCGTCACGCACAACATAACTGTATTTTGGCATACGTGTCTCCTTTGTCTAATATAGTCCGAGATACCATTGGATGAGCGCATCGCCCCACAGCGCGGCTGCGATCGCTCCGATGCAGAGGAACGGTCCGAATGCGAAGTGTTCCCTGCGCTCTTTTTTGCCTGCTGCCAGAAGCCAGACGGCATAGACTCCGCCGGTGAGGATGGCGAGAAAAAATGCGAGCAGTGACAGCTTCCAGCCGAGGAAGAAGCCCCATGCAAATGTGAGTTTGATGTCACCGCCGCCGAATGCGCCGCTGATGAGTATACTGAGCAGGAGCATCGGCACGCTGACGATCACGCAGCCGAGCAGACCCGACCAGATGCTGCCCTGCGGCAGTAAGAGCTGTCTTGCGATGGATATGGCAAATATCATGAGGTTGCCGATGTCGGGCAGAAGCTGGCATCGGGCATCGATCTCTGCCATCCAGAGCAGAGTGCCGAGAAAGGCGGCTGTGAGAACCGCCTGTAGGGGTCGTTCGACGGTGGCTGTGAGTATGAGCCACAGCGCCGCGAACAAAATTGCTAAAAAAGTACAAAAACCCCGTGCATTGGGCTCGACACCTTCTTTTTGAAATGTGCGATGTCGAATCCAATACATGGGTATGGTGAGGAGCAACAAGGTGACTCCGATGCATGTGAAGTTGATCAGCTGATGTGTAGGGGGCATGCGTTCTCTCCCGGGGTTTGAGGTTACTTCATTTGTTGATATTTCACACCATGAGGGTGGTGATTGGGCTGGGGTTGTGTGCCACCATGCCGCAGCGCGCGCAGGAATGTCCTGCGTGCGCTGCTACGTCAAATCTTGGCTGACATGATTTTTGTGTCAGGATGGGAAAAACCGCGCGGGGCGGGTATTAGTCACCACACCATCCTTCAAATGCATCGGCAGTCTTTATCCAGACGCCTTCTCTATTTAACTGTCCACTCGCTGCTAGAGACTGAAACATCCAGTGTAGCAGTTTTTGCGACAGTTTCGATGTCTTTTTTATATGTCTCAAATACGACCTTCGTGATTTCCCATTTTCCGTTTGTTGTCACGGTACACTTATAGTTGCTTCCAATGCTTCCCGTCAATTCTGTAGCATTGTTCTGAACTTTTTCTGCATCAGTAAGTTCGCTTCCTGTAGCGGCAGTTTTTGGCGTCTGTGTAAATTCAAATGACTTACTATCAGTATATCCTGCTGCATATGCCTCGGCTGCTGCGGTTTCTGCTGCCAGATATGCGGTTCTCGCATTGACGATTACCTGTTTATCTTTTGCTTTATCAATATACTTTAATAATGCCGGTATGGTGATGGCTGCTAAGATGGCGATGATGACGAGTACAACGATCATCTCGACCAGAGTAAAACCTTTCTGCTCTTTGGATTTCTGATACATTTTCTTGAGTAACTTCATGGATATTTTCCTCCTCTTTTTGTTTTGGTCCGTTCCATGTGACGACCTGATTTTTTTGTATGCAAAAATAGTAGTGCATCTTCAAACTTTGCATTTCCTCCGTGTTTTCCATGCCCGGGCGTGCGCCCGATCACTCGCAAGTTATGCATTTTGCTCACGCCGGCATGACCGAAATGCATATTCAGATTGGCACTACATATTGCATGTATCCACTATAACACGCTTTTTTATAATTATGCAACATAAAATGTAATTTTTTCAGCTTTTATCCTCGTTCCCTGAGCTGGTTGAATCCTGTTCCAAATAAGATTTTGACCATCCATGCGAAGAACAGCATGACCAGTACCGGGATGAGGCATGTGGTGACGATGAGCACCGCCAGCCCGTCGATGAACTGATTCAGCATATTTTCAAACCGCTCTGCCGTGATGCCTGCGGCATTTGTTGCATTGCTGATGGTGTCCTTTGCCTTATCGAGCAGCCCCGAGAAGAAGCCGTCTGTTTCGTCCGTTTCCTGCTCTGCCCCAGACTCCGTCCCGGTATCTGCCGCCTCCTGTGTCCGGCTGACCAGTTGCTCTGTCTCTGTCAGCGTGGCATCGATGGATTCCTGATACGTCTGATAGATGAGCTGGGATACGTGCACGCTGACCGGTATCACCGCATATAATGCGACTCCGAATATGAGGATCTTCACACCCAGCATCCGGCAGACCGTTTTTTTACTGCAGAAATACAGGGCAATCGCGATCATCGCAGCCGGTATGAGCCACCGGAAGGTCAATGCGCCCAGTATCGTCAACAGATATTTTTCCAGATAGATGGCGGATACAACGATCAGAAAATACCCGCTGAGATCCGTCAGCTTTTCGGCGATCGGTGTCCCCGCATCCCCGGGGATCAAAGTGATCGCTGCGGACAATGCCGTTGCCCCGGCGCATAGTTCCAGTGCCGTTGCTTTTTTCTCGTCCAGATAGGTGATGGTGTTCTTGTTAAGCCCATATTCCGGTGACGCATAATTTTTCGCCAGCACCCGGTTTGATACAACCGCCAGCACGATACACAAAGCGATCATGCAGATCCGAAATCCGCGGCTGTCCGTTATTCTCTTATCTTCCATGTGATTTTCTCCTTCTGCTACGTTAAATATATCATAGTGGGCTGGCGAGCACGATCTTTCGTATTTGCAGCTCCCGCAAGTGCATCTGGTTTGCTTTGTTGCACGAACCATTCCGATGAGCCTCCGCAAAACAAAATTGTGTCAGCAATGGCTTCCACAATTTGGAGTCTCATCTCCATCGTGCAAAAGCAGCAAACAGATGCACAGTTGCTCGCGCTGCATCCACAATCAATGGCATGACCGTGCTCGCTTGCTGCGTTACGCTCTGTAATATATGGCTTTTGGCTGCTGTGACTGCAGCCGTCCACGTTATGAACACTTCGTAAATGTAGCAGCGCGAGCAAAACTCATTCATAACGTGGATAGGGAATGCGCGTCCACATGTATCCGACAGGCACTTTGGAGCGGCTGGTACTTAGCGACCGTATTCTGG
>CAVHZH010000085.1:0-9800 GCA_963640395.1 Oscillospiraceae bacterium | reverse complement strand
GCTCTAATATGTATATGAATGGCTCCAACTTCCCGAAACGAACCTTTGATTCCCTTGAAAATATTCCTTTAGATCTGGAGACTCCTATATTTTATAATATACGGATAAGCCAACATGACAGATACTCTCCACCAGTTATGCACAATCACGATTATTATGAGCTGCTTTATGTGTTTGAAGGAGAAATCACCCATCAGGTTTCATTAGAAAAAAGTACCTTGTATACGGGCGATTTATGTCTGATCCCGCCGGGTGTGATGCATTGTTTAAATGTGCAGAATTACAGTATTGTGATCAACATTTCCATACAAACCGACTTGTTTAAACACATCTTTTTAAATGACCTAAAAACCGGAAATATTCTTTCCGAATTTTTTCTTGGCAGTATTTATGCCGAGAATATAAACAATTATATCGTTTTTCATACAAATGGTGATCGAAACCTGCAGGAAATTATATTGGATATGTGTTTAGAATCTATCAATAAAGATCGTTATTATGAAGAATTGCTTCATACCAATTTATTGAGATTTTTCGCTTATTTATTGCGATATTATGAATATAACTGCGAGATGCCTACTATACAAAAGAAAAAAGATATCGTAAATTATGCCATTCTAAAATACATTGAGCAAAATTATTCTACCGTAACACTGGCAAAACTGGCAGAAAAATTTCATTATTCGCCGCAACAAATATCAATAAAGCTAAAAACTTTAACAGGGCTTACTTTTTCTGGCCTTATATTAAAAAGCCGAATGCAGATGGCATCCTTTTTATTAAAGGAAACCACTTTAAAAATCAAAGAAATCGGTGAAAAAATCGGCTATCAGCATCCAGAACATTTTATCCGGACTTTTAGTAAATACTATCAAATGACTCCGAATGACTATCGAAAATACACACGTTCCAGAAAGAGCTGAAAAGTACAATAAAATAAGGTTCGACCCCTATTTTATTGGAAATCCAGCTATTCTCCGGAAAATAACTCCCGCTTCCGCTCGATCATCTCATCAATTCTCTCGATGTACTGTGCCACATCCTTCACGTTGGCACAGCGCTCGATCCGCCCGTCTGCGTATACGCGCTTTGTGACTGAGCCTGCTCCGAGTGCAAGGATCGTCTGCATTTCTTCCATAATAAGGATATTATAAATGCCCTCTTTCCCGGGCAGACCGTAGCCGACATTTTCAAAATTGCCTGCCATGTTTTTCTGACGGTAGAGATAATACGGTGCCATACCCATCTCAGCCGCGCCCTGTGCCGTCACAGCATGATGCTCCGGTGTGATCTCCATCTGATAGTCCTTATATTCATCGCGGCAGATATTGAGCCGCGCTGCGCGCTTTAATGCCAGCGAATGCACCGTCAGATTGTCTGGACGGAAACGCTCGATCTGCTCCATTGTGCGTCTGACATCGTCCAGTGTCTCTCCCGGCAGACCTAAAATCAGATCCATATTGATATTGTCAAAGCCGAGCTCCCGCGCCAGATAAAAGCTGTCGATTGTCTGTGCGACCGTGTGATGTCTGCCGATGACCTTTAAGGTCTCGTCCTTCATCGTCTGCGGATTGACGGAAATACGATCGACGACCGGATGCTTTCTGACCGCCTCGAGCTTTTCGCGTGTGATGCTGTCGGGTCGTCCTGCCTCAACGGTAAATTCCAACAAATGTGAAAGCTCAAAGTGCTCCTCAACCATTGTGAGCAGCCGATCCATCTGTGCCGGCTCTAACGTCGTCGGTGTGCCGCCTCCGATATAGATAGAATTTAATTTTTTATGTCCGAATTCCTCTTTTGCGTAGTCCAGCTCGTGCTCAAGTGCATCGAGATAGGCATCGACTCGCCCGCGCCACGCGCTGAGCGGATAGGAGGTAAAGGAGCAATACAGACACGTACTCGGGCAGAACGGAATGCCGATATAGAGGCTGAAGCCGTTCTCATAATCGAGCTGGGAGAGCAGCGCCCGCTCCCGCTTTGCAATATCGATGGCGAGATCGATCTTTTCATCGCTCATGTGATATGCCCGGCGCATATGGTCTGCGATCTGTGTCGCATCCTTTCCCTCGTTCAATAGCTGCATCGGTATTTTGGTCGGACGGATACCTGTGAGTGAGCCCCACGGCAGCCCATGTCCGGTAATCTGCACAAGCATGTCATAGAGTCCGAGCTTTAACACATTTTTTACATCCAACCGGTCTGTGGACGCGCATTCCATGTGGACACGGACAGGCTCTGCCTGCGCACTTTTCCAGCAGACATCAATGCCCGCTCCGGAAAAATCAATATCCATCCGCGCTGCCACCGGCTCCTCCGGCTCTTTTTTTTCTGCCGACACGCAAACATTCTCTGATGGAAAAAACGCTTTCACCAGAGAATGTATATCATATTCAAAATCTGCTTTATTTAACTGTATTTGTATCATGGTCTTATATAAATGGATTGTATTGTTTTTCTGTACTGATCTTGGTCGGTTCCCCATGTCCCGGATAGACAATCGTCAAATCCGGCAGCTTGAACAGCTTTTCCCTCACCGAACGCACGAGCTGCGACATACTGCCACCCGGCAGGTCTGTCCGTCCGACGGATTCGCAGAACAGTGTGTCCCCGGAAAATACGACTCCCTCCTGCGGAAAATAATAGCACGCGCCCCCGACCGTATGACCGGGTGTATGGATCACGCGGATCTCCATGCCTGCAAGCCGCAGCATATCACCGTCATGCACCAGCGTGTCAGCCTTTGCAGTTGCTTTTGTGCCGATCATCGACCCGCAGTTGAGCTCCGGGCGCTGCAGCATATCCGCATCATCCTCGTGGATATAGACCGGAATGTTGTATTTGCCTGCCAGCGCATCCACACCCATGATGTGGTCAAAATGTGCATGTGTGAGCAGGATCGCCAGCGGCGTATAACCGCCTGCCGACAGCTTCTCCGACAGCTTTGCCGCCTCGTCACCGGGATCGATGATGAGGCATTCCTTTGTATGCTCATTGATTGCAAAATAGCAGTTTGTACCTACCATACCTACTACATAATGTTCGATTTTCATCAGCCTGTTGTCCTCTCTATATCGATGACGCTCTCCACCTGACGGAGCTTTTTAATCAATCCGTTCACCTGCTCCTTGCCCTTTGTCTCAAAAGAAATGGAGATCGTCGCCACGCCCTGCTTGCTCGTCTTGGAATGGACGGAATTGATATCGATGCCACCTTCTGTAAAGGTACGGGTCAGATCCACGAGCAGACCGGTACGATTGTTTCCGTAAATCTTGATCTCAGCCAGATAGGTGCCTTCCTCGCTGCTGCTGCCGCTGCTCCATTCTGCCTCTATTAAACGCGCCTTTTCCATCTCGGACAGATTGATCATGTTCACGCAGTCAGTACGGTGGATCGATACACCGCGCCCACGTGTGACAAAGCCTACGATCTCATCACCCGGAACCGGACTGCAGCACTTAGACAGATGCACAGCGATATCATAAAGCCCCTTGACAACAATACCGCTCTTAGAGCGGCGCTCACTCGGCTGGCGCTCGATATCCGTATGTTCGAGCTGCTTTAACACATCCTCATCCGTCACCACAAGCGGATGATCCTTGCGGTATTCCTCCTGCATACGGTTCGCGACCTGACTCTCCTTGAGTGCGCCGTGTCCGATCGTCGCCAGACAGTTATCCCACTGGGGAAAACCGTATTTGCGCAGGATCTTCGCCTGATATTCCGGTTTGTTGATGTCACCCCAGTTGATGCCCTTTGTCTTGCAGTATTTTTCTAGCAGTTCCTTGCCCTTTAAGATATTTTCTTCTTTAAATTCGCTGCGGAACCACTGATTGATCTTGTTTTTCGCCTGTGTGCTCTTGACGATGTTGAGCCAGTCACGGCTCGGTCCTTTGGAATTCTGCGAGGTAATGATCTCGATACGGTCGCCATTCTGGATCTTGTAGTCGATCGTGACGAGCTTTCCGTTGACCTTCGCCCCGATCATCTTGTTGCCGACTGCGGAATGCACGCTGTATGCAAAATCGATCGGTGTCGAGCCGTTCGGCAGGTTTTTCACATCGCCGGACGGTGTGAAACAGAATACCGTGTCGGAAAACAGGTCGAGATCGCTCTTTAACAGGCTCATGAACTCCTTATTGTCGGACATGTCCCGCTGCCACTCCAAGATCTGGCGCAGCCAGCTTAGCTTCTCCTCCTCGCCGCCGACCGCATTGCCGTTGGCAGCCTCCTTGTATTTCCAGTGCGCCGCGATACCGTACTCAGCGGTGCGGTGCATCTCATAGGTGCGGATCTGGATCTCAAACGGGCGACCGTCCGGTCCGATCAGCGTCGTGTGCAGCGACTGGTACATATTGGGCTTCGGCATCGCAATATAATCCTTGAAACGACCGGGGATCGGCTTATACATCTCATGGATCACGCCGAGCGCCGCATAACAGTCCTTGACATCATTGACGAGAATACGGATCGCAAACAGGTCGTAGATCTGGTCGATCGTCTTTCCCTGATTGACCATTTTTTTATAAATACTGAAAAAGTGCTTGCTTCTGCCGTCAATCGTCGCCTCGATACCGGCTTCTTTGATATGGTGCTTCACTTCCTCAACCAGCTTTTGTACATACTCGTCTCTGGCACCCTTGCGCATGGCTACCTTTTCGACAAGCTCGTAATAAGCCTCCGGCTCGAGATATTTTAATGAAAGGTCATCTAACTCCGTCTTGATCTTGGAAATACCGAGCCGCTGTGCGATCGGTGCATAGATGTCCATCGTCTCACGCGCTTTTTCCTTCTGCTTTTCGGGTGTCATGTAGCGCAGGGTACGCATATTGTGCAGACGGTCTGCCAGCTTGATCAGAATGACACGGATATCCTTCGCCATCGCAAGGAACATCTTGCGCAGATTCTCCGCCTGAATCTCTACCTTATCCGCATCATAGGAGAGCTGACCGAGCTTTGTGACACCATCGACCAGCAATGCGACCTCATCGTTGAACTCCTTCGCGATCTCCTCGTCCGTCATGACCGTGTCCTCGACCACATCGTGCAAAAGACCTGCCACGATCGTCTCCTTATCCAGCTCCAGCTCCGCCAGAATGATCGCAACACAGAGCGGATGGATAATATAAGCCTCGCCGGATTTGCGCACCTGTCCCTTGTGGGCATCATTTGCGATCCGGAATGCCTTTTCTATCATGGATATATCATCGGAAGGGTGGTATTTGCGCACGCAGTTGATCAGCTCCTCGTATAAGATCTCGGGGCTGACAAAATCATCCATCTTTCGAATATGCTCGGAAGTGGACATCACCTTTTGTTCTAATTGTTCAATCTGTTCCGTTGTAACGTCTGCCATACAATCACCCTTAACTCTAATATCTTTGGTCTTTGTAACTGTTCAGATCCCCATTCGCAAAACCGCTGCTGCGCAGCTTTCCTTTTGCTCATGTGGCGTTCTCGCCAAATAAATTTGCAAAAAAGTGCTCCTTCATGCAAGCATGACTCGCTCATTTTGTGCAAATTTGCTTGGCTCTGAACAGTTACAGAAATTTTACTAAAAAAATGAAAAAAATGCAATCCCACAGTTCAACGTATTATACCGGAAAATGTGGTTTTTTTTATGCAATATGTGAAAAAGAGAGGTCGCTGCACCAATGCATGGTGCAGCGACTCCCTCTGATGTGCATGTTACAGTGCTTTGATACGCTCCAAGGCGGCTACCGTATTCTCGTAGCTGCCGAATGCGGTCAGGCGGAAATATCCCTCGCCGCTCGGTCCAAATCCTGAGCCCGGTGTACCTACCACGTTTGCCTTTTCTAACAGATAGTCAAAGAACTCCCATGAGGTCATTGCATCCGGTGTCTTTAACCAGATGTACGGTGCATTGACACCGCCGTATACCTCAAAGCCTGCCTCCTGTAAGCCAGCCTTGATCGTGGCTGCATTCCGCATGTAATAAGCGATCTGCTCCTTGAGCTGTGCTTTTCCCTCGTCGGAGTAAACTGCCTCCCCGGCTCTCTGGATGATGTACGGCGCACCGTTGAATTTTGTGCCGTGCCGTCTCGCCCACATGCCGTGCAGTGATACCTCGCCGCATTTCAGCTCCTTCGGTACTACGGTATAGCCCAGACGCACACCGGTAAATCCGGCATTTTTAGAAAAGCTCTTTAACTCGATCGCACAGGTCTTTGCGCCTTCGCACTCATAGATGGAGTGTGCCACATCTGCCTCTGAAATATAAGCCTCGTAAGCGCCGTCATAGATAATGACTGCCCCTACCTTATTTGCATAATCTACCCACTCCTGAAGCTGCGCTTTCGTGATCGTCGTTCCGGTCGGGTTGTTCGGCAGGCACAGATAAATCATATCCGGTGTCTCCTCCGGAAACTCCGGTACGAATCCGTTTTCTCTCGTGCAGGGCATATAGATCACATTGCTCCACATGCCGGTCTGCGCGTCATACGTGCCGGTTCTGCCAGCCATGACATTGGAATCCACATATACCGGGTAAACCGGGTCACAGACCGCGATGCGGTTATCCACGGAAAAAATCTCCTGAATATTTCCGGAATCGCTCTTTGCTCCGTCCGATACAAAGATCTCATCGGGTGAAATGTCACAGCCGCGCGCCTTGTAATCGTTGTCAGCGATGGCTTTGCGCAAAAATTCATAGCCGAGATCCGGTGCATAGCCGCGGAAGGTCTTGGCATTTCCCATCTCATCTACTGCCTCGTGCATTGCCTCGATGATCGCCGGTGCGATCGGCTGTGTGACATCGCCGATCCCCAGACGGATGATCTGCTTGTCGGGATTTGCCTCACTGAATGCCGCTACCTTTTTCGCGATGGTGCTGAACAGATAGCTACCCGGTAATTTCTGATAGTTGTCATTGATCTGAAACATTTTTTTACTCCTTTGTGTTGTTATACTGCCAAAAACTGCGATAAATCTATTTCCCCTTCATACACGACCGTCGCCGGTCCTGTCATGTATACCTGATTGTTCTGCCGATCCCAGAGCACCCGCAGCGTGCCGCCGAGCAGCTCGACCTCGATCTGTGTATCTGCCGGCACATGACCGCACAATACGGCTGCAACAACCGTCGCACAGGTACCTGTCCCGCACGCAAGCGTCTCGCCGCTGCCGCGCTCCCACACGCGCATCCGCAGATGTGTGTCATCGATCACATTCACAAACTCCGTGTTCACCCGCTTCGGAAATGCCTTATGATGCTCAAAATCGGAACCGATCTTCTCCAGATCCAGTGCCCGCACATCTTCCTCCATAAAGGTGACACAGTGCGGATTTCCCATCGATACACAGGTAACCGCATAGGTCTGCCCGCCGACTGTGAGCGGTTCGCTGACAACAGGGCTTGCCGGAAAGACTGCCGGTATCTCAGCCGCCTCTAAAATCGGTGCACCCATATTGACACGCACCTGCTGCACCCTGCCGTCTGCGATGGTCAGCTCCAGCGTCTTAATGCCCGCCAGCGTCTCGATACGCACCGTCGTCTGATCGGTCAGCCCGTACTCATATACATATTTTCCGACACAGCGGATGCCGTTTCCACACATTTCCCCGCGCGAACCGTCCGCATTGTACATCGCCATCTCAAAATCCGCCACCTTGGACGGACAAATGAGGATCAATCCGTCCGAGCCGATCCCGAAATGCCGGTCGCTGACAACCCTTGCGACCTCCTCCGGATGCTCCACGCGCTCTGTCAGGCAATTCACATACACATAATCATTGCCGCATCCATGCATTTTTGTAAATTTCATATTTTTCCCTTTCTGACCTGAAATAGTCCTTAACGCTCACTCATCAGGCTCATGATCATACCTGCTGTCTCGACGACTCCCGTGCCGTTGTCCATGCTCGCCTTTTGCAGATAGCGGTGCGCCTCCGGCTCCGTCAGTCCGTTCCGTTCCATGAGCAGCAGCTTGGCCCGCTCAATCGTCTGCTGATCCTCCTGCGAACGCACACGCGGTCTGGCACGCATCTTTTTGCGCCAGCGCGAATATGCATAGCTCATGACCTCCATCGTGGACAACAGCTCGTTCACGTGCAGCGGGGTCGCCAAACTGAACACATCCGGGATCACACGCGCCTCGACATAATCCTTCGGACCGATCATCAAAAACTGGAAGTTTTTGCCGGCACTGTCATAGATGTCGATCGCCATCCCATCGACCAGCTTGTAATTGCTGACGATGATCCCGCTGTCGCACTCGCTCGCCGCCTGCAGCGCCTGCGCGACGGTGGACACCGATGCATCCACCTGATAGCCCGCTTTGCGCAGCACATTTTTCAAGCTCTTTGCTGTTTCAGGTTTTGGAAATACTAAAATAATATTCATTCGTGTGAGTCTCTCCGCGTTAGAATTTGTACAAGTATTCCTCAAGCTCCCAGTCGGTTACCTGTGTACGGTAAGTTACCCACTCCTGCTTTTTGATTTTTAACAGCTTGTTGCAGATATGGCTGCCAAGTACGCTCCGCACAAACTCATCCGACTCAAAGCAATCGATCGCTTCTTTTAAGGATTCCGGCATCCGTGCGATGTTCAATGTCTCCTTTTCCGCATCGCTCATCGCAAATACGTTCATCTGTACCTCTGCCGGGGGCTTGATCTGGTTTTTGATGCCGTCCAGACCGGCTGCCAGACACAGGGCAAGCGCCAGATACGGATTCATGGAAGGATCCGGGCTGCGCAGCTCGATACGCTTATTGGAATCCTTTGCCATCGGGATACGGATGAGCGGTGTGCGGTTCGTGAATGACCACGCAACGTCTGTCGGTGCCTCGTAGCCGGGCACGAGTCTCTTATAGGAATTGACGAGCGGATTCATGATGAGCGTCATCGCCTGCACATGCTTCATAATACCGCCAATAAAATAATATGCCTCTTTGCTCAGTCCATACCTGCCCTTGGGATCGTAGAAAATATTTTCTCCGTCACGGGTCAGCGACATGTTCAGATGTACGCCGCTGCCTGCCACATCCGCCTTCGGCTTAGGCATAAAGCTCGCAAACAGTCCGTGGCGCTTGGCAACGGTCTTGACCGCCAGCTTGAACGTCATGAAGTCATCCGCGATCGCGAGTGCCTCCCTGTATTTAAAATCGACCTCGTGCTGTCCGGCTGCTACCTCGTGATGGGATGCCTCGATCTCACAGCCCATGTCCTCCATCGTGAGGACGATGTCACGCCTTGCATTCTCACCGGAATCATTCGGTCCTAAGTCAAAATATCCTGCGCGCTCTCTCGTTTCCAGCGTCGGATTGCCCTCCTCATCGGTATTTAACAGGAAAAACTCACATTCCGGACCGACCTGAAACTCATAGCCCATCTCCTTTGCCTCTGCGAGCACGCGCTTTAACACGCCGCGCGGATCTCCCTTGTAGGGCTTTTCATTTGCGCCGTACACATCACAGATAATACGTGCGACCTTGCCCTGCTGCGGCCTCCACGGAAAAATGGCGAAGGTGTCCGGATCCGGATACAGATACATATCGGACTCCTCCACGCGCGCAAAGCCCTCGATCGACGAGCCGTCAAACACATATTCGTTGTTGAGCGCGCGCTCCAACTGGTTTTTCGTGATCGCAACGTTTTTAAGTGTACCAAACAGATCCGTAAACTGCAACCGGATAAATTCAACTCCTTCTTCGTCTACCATCTGTAAAATATCCTGTTTTGTGTAATGTGACATTTGTGTGTTCTCCTTTATATAATGAAATTGTGTAACTATTAGGGAAACGCTGATTAAATCAGCATTTCCTTAGATATAGGCACATACCTG
>CAVHZH010000084.1:0-9962 GCA_963640395.1 Oscillospiraceae bacterium | reverse complement strand
GACTCATACCTGAAATGTCACAGGGTAGCTGGCGTCAAAAATGATGACAATACATTTACTTTTACGACAGACCATTTTTCTGCATACAGAATCATGGAAGCATCTGCGGCAGACAAAATGCTCGCTGAACAGCAGGAGCAGTTAGATACCTTGATTGAAGGAATTTCATTAAAGGTTCGAACAACGAAAACTTCAGAGAACAACATCAAGGCGAAAGTATCAGGCGACGTGACAGCTTTGACAGATAAAGGATATACAGTAAAGTACAAGTTCTTCCGATCAACAAAGAAGGCATCACAGTACAAAGCCAAGACTGCGATCAGGGATTCAGTAAAGTATATCAATAAAGTAGGTAAAAATGGCACAAGATACTACTACAAAGTGAAGGCATACGTGTATGACGGCGATACTCTTGTTGGTCAGACAACACTCAAACAGTGTACATACGGCAGCAGGATCTGGAAAAAGTAGTCTGCTTTCGCAAATAAACAACATATCATGACTAAAAAAATCAGCCATCCCGTGCGTGATCATGCATGGGATGGCTGACTTTTTGCTCGGGGCATACATAGGAGATGCTCTGACGTTGACTTTACATGAAAAGCGGGTTATCATTAGACGAACACCATTTAGTACATGAAAAAGAGTGCAATCGCAGAATTTTTTGAGAGGTAGAAAGATGCTGATTGAGGGAAACGAAAAGGAAAAGGCGGCGATGGAGCAATTCCATGCCGGAAATCGCGCCGAGGGGCTGCGGCTGCAGGAAGAATTTGCGCAGGAGTTCCGTGTCGCATATGCCACTCAGGATCATTGTCCCTGCAAAAAGGCATGCCGTTATCACGGAAACTGTAAGGAATGTGTCGCCATACACCGGGCGCATCAGGAGCATGTGCCGAACTGTATGCGTCCGATGATCAACGCGAAGATACGGCTTTTGTCGGAGCTGACGGAGCATACGATCGCAAATGAGATCGAGGCACCGCATGAGATATTGCGAAAATAGCATGGGAATATTGCTACAGTTCAGCCATCATCTCGAAAATGTGTGAGTCATGCTTGCATGAATGAGCACATTTCGCAGATGATGAGGTGAGCGCCATCTTATGAGCAAAGTTAACTGCGTAGCAGTGGGAAAACGCCGTTAGGCGTCTCCTCGAATGGCGCGGGCTGAACTGTTACGAAATATTATCGGAGGAGGAGCCGGACATTCTGGTTCGTTCGCTCAAGCAGCTGAACGATTACTTCAGAACCGCATATCATAAATGATGAAAAAAAGAAGCATCGGCATTCTTGCCCATGTGGATGCAGGAAAGACGACACTGTCGGAGAGTATTCTATATGAATCCGGGGTGATCCGTTCCTTAGGCCGCGTGGATCATAAGGATGCCTTTTTAGACACGGATGAGCAGGAGCGGGCGCGCGGCATCACGATTTTTTCCAAGCAGGCGCGTTTTACATGGAAGGAGCGTGAGATCACGCTGCTCGACACGCCGGGGCATGTGGATTTTTCGGGTGAGATGGAGCGCGTCTTAAGCGTACTCGATGCCGCTGTGCTCGTCATCAGTGCGACGGACGGTGTACAAAGCCATACGCGGACACTCTGGAAGCTGTTTGAGCACTACCAGCTGCCGGTATTTTTATTTATCAACAAAATGGATCTGTCAGAACGGCAGCCGCAGGAGCTGATGGAGGAGCTGCAGCGGGAGCTGTCTGACGGATGCCAGAATTTTTCCGTGACACACGATGCGCAGTGGATGGAAAATATAGCCATGTGTGAGGAGGCACTGCTGAATCACTTTCTGGCAGAGGGAGCGTTGGACGGGGAAACACTCGCGGCGCATGTACAGGGGCGGAAGATCTTCCCCTGCTTTTTTGGTACAGCGTTAAAGGATGAGGGCGTGCGCGAGCTGTTAGACGGCATGGAGCAGTATCTGCCGGAGCCGCCGTGGGATGCGGAGAGCGCTTTCGGGGCGCGTGTGTTCAAAATCTCACGTGATGATGCCGGAAACCGGCTGAGTTTGGTCCGTCTGACCGGGGGCAGATTACAGGTAAAGGAAGTGCTCGACACAGGAGGGAAGGAGCCGGAAAAGCTCAATCAGATCCGCCTGTATTCAGGCACAAAATATGAGGCAGTCGATCAGGTCTGCGCGGGTGATGTCTGTGCGCTGGTGGGGCTTGTTCACACGGCAGCCGGAGATGGGCTGGGCGCGTTGAACGCATTGGCGCCGCCGAGCCTTGCACCGGTGATGACTTATCGGCTCGTTTTGCCGGAGTCATGCGATGCATTTGTATTTTTAGGAAAGCTGCGCCAGCTGGAGGAGGAAGATCCGCTGCTGCATGTGATCTGGAATGAGCGCTCGCGGGAGATCCATATGCAGCTCATGGGTGAGGTACAGACACAGGTACTAGGAAATCTGATCTGGCAGCGCTTTCACGAGGAAGTATCCTTTGAGGAGGGGCACATCATATATAAAGAAACGATCGCTGCGCCGGTGGAGGGAGTCGGACATTATGAGCCGCTGCGCCACTATGCGGAGGTGCATCTGCTGTTAGAACCCGGCGAGCGCGGCAGCGGCATAGAGATCGCGACTGCGTGCAAGGAGGATGTGCTCGACCGCAACTGGCAGCGGCTGATCCTGACGCATATACAGGAGCAGGAGCATCCGGGTGTGCTGACCGGTGCACCGGTCACCGATGTGCGGATCACACTGCTGACCGGGCGCGCGCATCAGAAGCATACGGAGGGCGGCGATTTCCGTCAGGCGACGTACCGCGCGATCCGGCAGGGGCTGAAAAAGGCGCAGAGTGTGCTGTTAGAGCCGTATTACCGCTTCGTTCTGGATGTGCCGACCGGACAGATCGGTCATGCGATGGCGGATATCCAGCGGATGAAGGGCAGCTTTGACCCGTCGGAGACTGCCGCGGACGGCGTGATGACAAGGCTGACGGGCATGGCACCGGCAGCGCAGCTACAGGGGTATTTGTCGGAGGTCAATGCATATACGAGAGGCTGCGGACGGCTGACGCTGGAGCTGTCCGGTTATGAGCCGGTTGAGCCGTCCAGACAGGAGCAGATTGTTGCAGAGCTTGGCTATGACAGCGAGGCAGATCTGGATCATCCGACCGGGTCGGTGTTCTGTGCGCACGGGGCAGGCTTTGTTGTGCCGTGGTATGAGGTGGAGTCCTACATGCATCTGGACAGCGGATTTTCTGCGGATGCTTCGGACGGTATCCGGGTGCTCGGGGCTGTAGATATGAAAGCATATGAGCAGGCACTTTTAGAGGAACAGGCGCGCGTTTTGCAGGCGCGGGAAACGGCACGAACGAGCCGTTCGGATGGCGGCGGTTATGCCGATGAACAGGAGCTGCAGGAGATTTTTACACGCACCTTCGGTGAGGTGAAGCGCCGCACAGGTGCAACGGATACGGATCTGGGCTATGAGCGCGGCAGAGCGCCGATGCAAAAGACAAAGTCCTACGCGTCGCGGCTTCGCAGACCGGAGGATACCTCTTATCCGAGAAAACCGGCAGCAGCACCGGAGGAATACCTGATCGTGGATGGCTATAATGTGATTTTTGCATGGGAGGAGCTGAAGATGCTGGCGGCACACAATCTCGATGCGGCGCGTGACCGGCTGAATGATATTTTATGCAATTATCAGGGCTATAAAAGGTGCCATCTGATCGTTGTCTATGATGCGTACAAGCGCAAGGGCGGCGCGGGCAGCGAGCAGGATTATCACAACATCCGGCTCGTGTTTACGCGCGAGGGACAGACAGCGGATATGTATATCGAGGAATATGTCCGCACACTCGGAAAAAAGGTCAAGGTGACTGTCGCTACGTCGGACGGGCTCGAACAGCTCACCGTCAGCTCCGGCGGCGCACTTCGCATGTCGTCCAATGAGCTGCGGCTGGAGGTGCAGGCAGCGGAGCGCGACATCCGGGAGGTGTATCTGGACAAGGAATATCCGGGAGGTGAGAAAAATCTTCCGTTTGCACAGCAGGTAGATGGCTGGAAAGAGGGGGAGTAGTTACGCAATGACCCCGTGAAAGGAGGCGGTATCATGTCCGCACAAGCTACCATTCGGATCATCGCACATATTCGCACCGATTTCCCGACAAAGTTCGGTATCCCGCGGCAGAGCAGTCTCGTGGATGAATTGACGGGGGAGATCATCTTTGAACCGGAGTACCGGCAGATCGAGGCATTCCGTGGAATAGAAGAATATTCGCACCTCTGGCTGCTGTGGGAATTTTCCGAGGCAAAGAGAGAGCACTGGTCAGCCACGGTAAAGCCACCGAGACTCGGGGGCAAAACGCGCATGGGAGTTTTCGCAACGCGCTCCCCGTTCCGCCCGAATCCCATCGGGCTGTCGTGTGTGCGGCTCGTAGGCTTGCGGCAGGATGAGATATATGGACCGGTGCTTCTCGTCGCGGGTGTCGATCTGATGGATGGCACACCGATCTATGATGTCAAGCCGTATTTGCCGTATGTCGATGCACACCCGGATGCGGTTGGCGGCTTTGGCGACCGCGTGAAGGGACATGCGCTGGAGGTCGTATTTCCGCAGGCACTGCTGGAACGGCTGCCGCAGCAAAAGCGGGCGGGCGCGGTCGCTTTTTTACAGCAGGATCCGCGCCCGGCAGTGCACCGCGATCCGCAGCGCGTGTATAAGATCGCCTATGCAGGCTTCGATATTCATTTCACGGTCGAGGAAACACATCTGTGTGTCACGGATGTGATACGGTTATAGGTATTCAAAAAAATTCTATCATACAAAAAACGTAACTGTTCAGAGCCAAAAAACACAATATCTTGTAGTTGACATGAAAAAAAGTTCAATATTTTGCAAAAAAGGGGTTCCATTTTGAAAAGGAATCGGATATGATAAATACATGGAAGCGGGAGTGTGTCCAAACGTGCGGAAACTGCCGGGAAAGCGGCAGCCGGAACTTCCGTTTGAGTAGAAAAATAGCGGAGAAACGACATGGAAAACTATAGGATCATCAAAAGGGACGGAAAAGAAGTAGATTTTGAGGAGGAGAAGATCGTAAGTGCGATCTCCAAGGCAAATCATGAGATAGAGGACATTTATAAGCTGAGTGAGTGCCAGATCCGGGCGATCGCAAACAATGTGAAGGATCAGGTGGCGGAATCCCTGCACACGGTCAGTGTGGAGGAGATTCAGGATATGGTAGAAAAGGGCATTATGCAGATGCGTGGTTACGAGGTCGCGCAGAAGTATGTGCGCTACCGTTATACGAGGGAGCTGGCGCGCAAGGCCAACTCGACCGACAATGGCATCCTTGCCCTGCTCGAGCGCATCAATGAGGAGGTCAAACAGGAAAATTCCAACAAAAACCCGGTCATCAATTCCACACAGCGCGACTATATGGCGGGTGAGGTGAGCAAAGATCTGAGCAGCCGTATTTTACTGCCCGAGGAGATTATTCAAGCGCATAATGAGGGTATCATTCATTTTCACGATATGGATTATTATGCGCAAAAGGAGCACAACTGTGACCTGATCAATTTACAGGATATGCTTGAAAACGGAACTGTGATCAACGGCACACGCATCGATAAGCCGCATAGCTTTTCCATCGCCTGTAATGTAACGACACAGATCGTCGCACAGGTCGCATCGAACCAGTACGGCGGGCAGTCGTTTTCGCTGGCGCATCTGGCACCGTTTGTAGATGTCAGCCGCCAGAGGATCCGCGCAGAGGTGGAAAAGGAGCGTAAGGCGTGCGGTGACAGCATGGATCCGGAGATCATTGCGCGCGTGACAGCGTCCAGACTGGCGCGGGAGGTGACGCAGGGTGTCCAGATCATCCAGTATCAGCTCAACACACTTATGACCTGTAACGGTCAGTCGCCGTTTGTGACGGTCTTTATGTATCTGGACGAGGTCGAAGAAGGTCAGACGCGGGACGATCTGGCGATGGTGATCGAGGAGACACTCCGCCAGCGGATGCAGGGCGTTAAAAATGATAAGGGCGTGTGGATCACACCGGCATTCCCGAAGCTGATCTACGTGCTGGACGAGGATAATATCCATGAGGATTCCAAATACTGGTATCTGACCGGGCTGGCGGCAAAATGCTCCGCCAAGCGTCTGGTACCCGATTATATATCCGCAAAAATGATGCGCGAGCTCAAGGACGGCAATGTATATACCTGTATGGGCTGCCGCTCCTTTCTGACAGTCGAGGAAAAACAGAAAAACGCGGACGGCAGTTATAAGTTTTACGGCAGATTCAATCAGGGCGTTGTCACGATCAATCTGGTCGATGCGGCATGTGCATCCGGCGGGGATATGGAGCGCTTCTGGGAGATTTTAGAGGAACGGCTCGAGCTGTGCCACCGTGCGCTGCGCTGCCGGCATGAGCGTCTGCTCGGGACTCCCTCCGATGTAGCGCCGATTTTGTGGCAGTACGGAGCACTGGCGCGTCTGAAAAAAGGTGAAGTCATCGACAAGCTGCTCTATGACGGCTATTCCACGATCTCGCTCGGCTATGCGGGACTGTATGAGATGTGTGTCCGCATGACCGGAAAATCACATACCGATCCGGAGGCAAAGCCGTTTGCGCTCGCAGTTATGCAAAAGCTCAACGACAAGTGTGCCGAGTGGAAGGCAGCGGAGAATATCAGCTATTCGGTATACGGAACGCCGATGGAGTCTACGACGTATAAATTTGCAAAATGCTTACAGCGGCGCTACGGCATTATTCCGGGTGTCACGGACAAAAACTATATTACAAACAGCTATCACGTGCATGTGACAGAAAAGATCGATGCATTTTCCAAGCTGAAATTCGAATCCGAGTTCCAGAAGCTCTCGCCGGGAGGCGCGATCAGCTATGTGGAGGTGCCGAACATGCAGCATAATATCTCGGCAGTGCTCGAGGTCATGAAATACATTTACGATAATATTATGTATGCAGAGCTCAACACAAAGAGCGATTTCTGTGAAAAGTGCAACTACGATGGAGAGATAAAGATCGTAAAGGATCAAAGCGGCAAGCTCGTCTGGGAATGCCCCAACTGCGGCAACCGCGATCAGGAGACGCTGTTTGTGGCGCGGCGTACCTGCGGTTACATCGGTACGCAGTTCTGGAATCAGGGACGCACACAGGAGATCAAAGAGCGGGTGCTGCATCTGTCGAATGATTAAAAAGGAAAAAGAGTCGCAAAGCAATGTCATTTAGTTAAGGCATTGGAGTCCAAGCGGCTCTTTTTTTACGCCCTTTTTACATACATTTTACGCATTGCTGGTAATGGATTTTACATGGGAGCACTATGATAGATCTTGTCAAATACATTAAGGAAAATTCAAAGAAACAATACGGAGGAAAAAATGAAAAAGAAATTACTGGCAACAATTTTGATGGCTGCATTAGCAGTTTCCATGATGACAGGCTGCGGTTCCAAGCAGGATACGACGGCAGACACGACGATGGATGCTTCCACGGACAGCAGTGCGGATGATGCGGCATCCGTGGATTCATCAGACGCGGGTGCAGATACGGCAAGCTCGCTGGCAGGAAATGAGATCACGGTCGTATCCAGAGAGGATGGTTCCGGCACAAGAGGCGCATTTATCGAGCTGACCGGAGTCAAGCAGGATGATCAGGACCTCACAACCGTAGAGGCGATCATCACAAACAGCACCGAGGTTATGATGACAACCGTTGCAGGCGATGAGAATGCGATCGGATATGCATCGATGGGATCTATGAACGATACCGTAAAGGCAGTCAGTGTCGAAGGGGTCGAGCCGACCGCAGAAAATGTGAAAAACGGCAGCTATGTACTTTCCAGACCGTTTAACATCGCAACAAAGGATGATATTTCAGATGTCGCACAGGATTTCATCAACTTCATTATGAGTGCGGATGGACAGGCAGTGATCGAGGATAAGGGCTATATCGCAGTTGATGCGGATGCGCCTGCATTCGAGAGCAACGGAGCAACCGGAAAGATCGTCGTAGCAGGATCTTCATCTGTAACACCTGTGATGGAAAAGCTGCAGGAGGCATATCTGGCAGTCAACAGCGGTGCACAGATCGAGCTGCAGGAGAGCGATTCTACAACCGGTATGACACAGACAATCGACGGAACCAGTGATATCGGAATGGCAAGCCGTGACTTAAAGGACAGCGAGTTGGAAGCAGGACTGACATCTACAGCAATCGCAATGGACGGTATCTGCGTCATCGTAAACAATGCAAATGATATTACGGATATGACAACCGATGAGATCGCAGCGATCTTCGAGGGAGAGCGTACAGAATGGTAAAAGAAAGAGTCATGAAGGCAGTATTCTTCGCCACCGCATGTATCAGCATACTTGCGGTGGGGCTGATCTGCATTTTTCTATTTGCAAACGGAATGCCGGGTATCCGGGAAATTGGATTATTCAAGTTTTTGTTTGGAACCACATGGCGGCCGGGAAACGGTGACTATGGCATTCTGCCGATGATACTCGGCAGCCTGTACGTCACAGCCGGGGCGATCATCATCGGTGTGCCGATCGGCATACTGACAGCGGCATTTCTCGCACAGTTTTGTCCGGCGAAATGCTATTCGGTGATCAAGGCCGGTGTGGAGCTGATGGCAGGTATTCCATCAGTGGTATATGGTTTTTTCGGGTTGGTCGTGATCGTACCGTTTGTGAGGAATGCGATCGGCGGCAAGGGTTACAGTATTCTGACGGCGAGTATTTTACTTGGAATTATGATCCTCCCTACGATTGTAAATGTCTCAGAATCTGCGATCCGCGCTGTACCGAAAAGCTATTATGAGGGCTCACTCGCACTCGGGGCAACCCATGAGCGCAGCGTGTATCGTATGGTACTTCCCGCTGCCAAATCCGGTATTTTCGCAGGCGTGATCCTTGGGATCGGCCGTGCGATCGGTGAGACGATGGCGGTGATCATGGTAGCCGGAAACCAGCCCGCGATGCGTGCACCGAATGAATTGCTGAAAGGTGTATGTACATTGACGGCAAATATCGTTATAGAGATGGGATATGCGCAGGATCTGCACCGAAAAGCGCTGATCGCTACAGGTGTCGTGCTCTTTGTGTTTATTCTTATTATCAATATCAGCTTTAGCCTGCTGAAACGAAAGGTGGTACGTGAGTCATGACAGTAGTTGCCAATGATGAAAAATCTTATGAAAAAATCATTGCAAAAAATAAAGTCACAGCAGCGATCCTGCGTGTGATTACGATCGCGGCAGCGCTGCTTACGATACTCGTACTCGGGTTTCTGATCGTATATATACTGGTGAAGGGTGTTCCGCATCTGACACCGGAGCTGTTTGCATGGGAGTATGATTCGGAAAATGTATCGATGATGCCTGCGCTGATCAATACGATCGAGATCACAGTGCTCACGCTATTGCTGGCGATCCCCTGCGGCATCGGGGCAGCGATCTACCTCGTGGAATATGCAAATGCAAAAAATCGGATCATTCCGGTGATCCGCATGACGGCAGAGACACTGACAGGTATTCCGTCGATTGTGTATGGATTGTTCGGTATGCTGTTTTTTAATCACTTTTTTGGAATGTCGATCATATCCGGTGCGCTCACGCTGGCGATCATGGTTTTGCCGGTGATCATGCGTACAACGGAGGAGGCGCTGATCGCAGTGCCGAAAAAATACCGTGAGGGCAGCTTTGGTCTGGGTGCAGGCAAGCTGCGCACGATCTTTCGCATCGTACTTCCGGCTGCATTGCCCGGCATTTTTTCGGGTATCGTGCTCTCGGTCGGACGTATCGTCGGAGAGACTGCGGCGCTGATCTACACAGCGGGTACATTTACAAAGGCAGCTACCTCGCTGGGTGCTTCCGGACGTACATTGGCGGTACATATGTATCTGCTCTCGAAGGAGGGACTCAATACCGATCAGGCGTATGCGACGGCAGTTGTGCTGCTGATGCTCGTGAT
>CAVHZH010000083.1:0-10111 GCA_963640395.1 Oscillospiraceae bacterium | reverse complement strand
CCCATAGGGGTATAGGCTCATTATACCTATAGGGGTATATGTTGTCAAGAAACAATTTGAGAAAAAATGAGCGCTAAAAAGGAACCTCCCGCCCGGAAGATTCCCTTTCTATTTGATGTTCCCTGATATCCGATCCGGTGCTACTGCATATTTGCAAACCGTTCGATCGCTTTTGTAAAATTTTTAATTTCCTCCTCGTCACCCTTTTCGATTGCATCCCTGATGCAATGGTTGATATGCCCCTCCAGAACGACCTGTCCGCATTTGTTCAACGCAGATTTTGCGGCATTGAGCTGTGAGAGCACATCCTCGCAGGGGACATCCTCATCGATCATCCGGTCGATCGCCTGCACCTGACCGATAATCTTTTTCAGCCGTCTGTGAAGATTATCCGAATCCATACACTGCTTCATCTGATTCCTCCTTATCCGCCCATGATATAAAAATTCCGGGTCACTCCTCCAGCCCCTCCAATTCCCGCATCCACACATTGACAGATGCATCGCTGGGCATGCGCAGGTCGCCGCGCGGTGAAAGTGCGATCGTGCCGACCTTCGGTCCATCCGGGATGCAGGAGCGTTTGAACTGCTGTGAGAAAAATCTGCGGTAAAAGGTTTTCAGCCACTTGTAGATCGTCGCGGCATCATAAGCACCCGCAAATGCGAGCTTGGCGAGGCGGTACACCTTCGCCGGTGAAAATCCGTAACGAAGTACCTGATACAGATAAAAATCATGCAGCTCATAAGGTCCGACGAGATCCTCCGTCTTTTGCGAAATCTGACCATCCTCGGGCGGAAGCAGCTCCGGGCTGACCGGGGTATCGAGCACATCAAACAGTACCTCCGACAGCCTTGCATCGCCGCAGGTATCCGCATAATAGCGCACCAGATGGCGCACAAGTGTCTTGGGTACGGAACAATTCACCGCGTACATGGACATGTGATCGCCGTTGTAAGTCGCCCAGCCAAGCGCCAGCTCGGACATATCTCCCGTTCCGATGACCATGCCTCCGTTTTTATTGGCAATATCCATCAGAATCTGTGTGCGCTCACGTGCCTGACAGTTCTCATAGGTCACATCATGCACCGATGCATCATGACCGATATCGGAAAAATGCTGGTTGACCGCATCCACAATCGAGATCTCACGAAGCTTGGCGTCCAGACAGCGGATCATGCCGACCGCATTCTCATACGTGCGGTCAGTCGTTCCAAAGCCCGGCATCGTCACCGCCGTGATCTGCGCCCGCGGCAATCCCAGCGCATCAAATGCACGCACCGTCACGAGCAACGCCAGCGTCGAATCCAGACCTCCGGAAATACCGACAACCGCATGCTGGCAGCCGGTATGTGCCAGACGTTTTTTCAGACCCATGGACTGGATCGCCAAAATCTCCTCGCAACGCTTCTCGCGGTCGGAAACATTGCCGGGTACAAACGGTGCCGGATCAATGTATCTGGTCAGCACTGTCTCATGCAGCTTTAATGAAAACTCCTGATACCGGTAACCCTCCTGCCCGCATGTCTCGAACGTCGTCATGCGTCTGCGCTCTCCGATCATACGGGCGGCATCGATCTCGGAATATGTGCTCTGATTCGTAAAACGGACAGCCTCTGCGAGCACAGTTCCATTTTCCGCGATCACATTATGCCCGGAAAATACGATATCCTGTGTGGATTCGCCCTCACCGGCACTGCAATATACATAACCGCACAGCAGCCGTGCCGACTGCCCCTTGACAAGCTCCCTGCGGTAAATATCCTTTCCGGTCGTCTCATCACTGGCGGACAGATTCACGATCAGATCCGCCCCCGCCAGTGCGTGTCCGTTGCTCGGCGGATCGGGTGCCCACAGATCCTCACAGATCTCCGCAGCTACCGCTAACGCCGGCAGCTCCTGACAGACAAAGATCTGCTGTGTGCCCATCCATGTCTGTGTATCTGCATCGAATGTGACCGGAACCGCCTGCCGCATCCCGCGTGTAAAATGGCGCTGCTCGTAAAATTCGCCGTAATTCGGAAGATGCGTTTTCGGCACCAGACCGAGCAGCCTGCCGCCGCAGATCACCGCAGCCACGTTATAGAGCTTGCCAAGATGCTCATACGGCAGCCCGACAAAGATCAACGCCTGCATCTGCGCCGTGCGTTCCATCAGCCACCGCAGCGCCTCCTTTGCCTCCCGCAGCAATAATTCCTGTAAAAACAGATCATTACACGTATATCCTGTCAGGCACAGCTCCGGACAGACGATCACGGATGCGCCGTTTTCTGCCGCCTCAGTGATTTTTTCCAAAACGGACTCCCGGTTGAACAACGGGTCTGCTACTTTTATATACGGTGTCACAGCCGCTACTTTTATGAAACCTTGCTGCACTTTGCTATCTCCTTTAACTCATCAATCTCAAATGTATAGTCCGTGTTACAGAAATGGCAGTTGACATGGATCGGCTCCCCGTCATCGATCATTTCCTGCAATCCCTTTTTGCCGACGCTGATCAGCGCCTTTGTAATGCGCTCCTTGGAACAATTGCAATGGAACTGCACCGGCATTGTCTCATTGTATTCCACATCAAAAAAGGTCAGCACCTCTTTCAGGATCTCCTCCGGCGTGAACCCGCGCCCTAACATCTTCGTGACAGGCTCGAGCGTCGCAAGGCTGCCCTCGAGCTTGCTGATAATCTCTTCACTCGTAAACGGCATAAGCTGGATGATAAAGCCTCCTGCCTGTAAAACACTGCCATCCTTATCGACCAGCACACCCAATCCGACCACTGACGGGATCTGCTCACTTGCCGCAAAATAATAGGTCAGATCCTCAGCGATCTCACCGGTCTGCAGATCGACCTCTCCGACGTAAGGCTCTTTTAGTCCCATATCCTTTATCACGCGCAGCATACCGTGCCCCATCGCCCCGCCGACATTCAGATGTCCGTCTGCGCGTGAGGGTAATGCAACGACCGGCACCTCCGGATAGCCTTTTACATTTCCCTTCGAATCGGCTGTCACGGTCAGCCCCTTGCCGGGTCCGTCACCGCGGATCTGCAGGGTCAGAATATCATTTTCGCCCTTCATCATCGCGCCCATCATCGTTCCGGCGCTGAGCAGCCTGCCGAGTGCGGCAGTCATCACCGGGCTTGTGTCATGGCGCACACGCGCTTCCTCTACCAGATGCTTTGTCGTGACTGCAAACGCACGGATCGCTCCGTCTGCTGCCGTCGCCCTTACCATATAGTCCTTCATGCTGTATTCCTCTCTGTTTTCTATTTTTAGGGAAATGCTGATTAATTCAGCATTTCCCTAGCAGCCTCCGGCGGATCGCACGGATTTGCATGGGAAATTGCTACTTCGCAGCGCAAATCCGGCGTGGAAAACGCTTTAATCAGCGTTTCCCTAGTTTCTCATTTCTGATCCGGCTGCGCGGCTTTCCCGTGCTCCCTGACGACATAAAACACCTTCTCGCTCGTCTCGTGCGGCGCACCGCCATCCTCCGCGTCAAACGCACGCACATATTCCATGCCACTGCGCGCGATAAAGTCCAAAATCTGTTCCGGTGCATAGCCCTGTTCCTCGTGAACCTCGCTCACGCGCGCAAACAAGTCATTTTCCTGCCTGATAAACAGTGTCAGGTCGTACTCATTCCGCCCGGTTTTCTCGTCAAAATAATTGTCCCAGATAAAACTGGCATCCTCACCGTTTTCCGCAATCGTCGTATTTCCCATGACCTCGCGGAACTTATAGAGCGTGTTCAGGTCAAAAATAAACACGCCGCCCGGATCCAGATAATTATTTGCCAGCCGCAGCGTCTGGATAAAATCCTCCGGTGTCAGCAGATAATTCATCGTATCGCACGTACTCACGATCGCGCGAACCGTGCCGTACAGCTCAAACTCCCGCATATCCTGACACAAATATAAAATCCCGCTGTCGGCCGTCTTTTCACGCGCCTCCGTCAGCATCTCCTGTGAGCCATCCACGCCGATCATATCATAGCCCGCCTCCGCGAGCATCCGCGTGAATGTACCCGTTCCACAGCCAAGATCGAGCACCAGACCGTCCTCAATCCCTTCTTTTTTTAGCTCCGCTATGACAAACTCCCTCCATTTTTCATAGGGAACATCTTCCATAAATTCATCATATACTTCCGCAAATCCGGTATATGCGTCCATCCTTCAGCCTCACTGTATCTATTTTATCCGGATTGTTCCGGAACAGTATCACTATACCATTTTTGCAGAAAACTTTCTACTAAAAATTTGCACTCCGGCTTGGAATCGACCCTCATTTTTGTTACAATAAAGACTCAATGGAGGAACACACATGCACCAATTAGACCATCTGATCACAAAAAAAATACGGAGCACTTACGGCAGACGTATCTTCTCTCCGATCGTATATTGTATCTTTCTGATTATTATCTGGTTTTATACGCCGATGCAGTCACTCATCCATCCGCCCGTAGTCTCCGATCAGGCGCGGATCGCAGAGCTGGCAGCCGACGGCAGACGCTATATCTCGATCACGCTGCACGATTTGAATTTTACCGGATATACGCAGAGCCGATTCGGTACCGTTACCGGCTATTACTATTATACCATCCGTGAGGACGGCTGCTATCTGGTCATTTTAGATCCGGACACCTGCGAGGAGGGCTTGCCGCACATCGACGATGTGCAGATACTCGCCAGCATCCGCACACAGCCCGAGAGCTATTCCATTCTCGCGGAAAACCTTGCAAATGATCTGTCATGGACGACCACCGGCTTCTATGATAAGGTATCACCCTGTATCATATCCGAACCCGGCTTCGGGCACATTGGCAGCTCCATCCTGTGTTTTTGCTATATTGCATCGGCAGTCTATGCGCTGCTGTCCATCGTGAAATACCTGCTCTATGCCCTGTTTCCGGTGCTCTCGCCCGCGAGCCGCCAGCTTGGTCTGTACGGCAAACGTGCGGAGCTGTTAGCACAGGCGGAGGAGGAGCTTGCCACGCTGCCGCAGTTAGCGACTGAGGATATGTTTATCACGGAGCACTTTTTCATCGCGTTTGCGAACAAGTCCGTGACTGTCATTCCGATCCGTGAGATCGTGTGGATCTACAAATATTCCACACTGCACAATATTTTGTGGTATCATTTCAGCATTTCCTATACGCTGCATATCACCGCAAACAAGCACCTGTACATCCAGTTTCCGAAAAATATGAAGTCCGATATCGACGGTATCATCGATTATTTATCCGAGGCAAACCACGATATTCTCGTCGGCTTCAATGAAAAAAACCGCAAGGCAGTTCAGGCGATGCCCGGTATGACACGCTTTGCCGACGGGCTGATCGCGTTTTTGAAACAGAAAATATAAAAAATGAGTTTGGCATGTTTGAATGCCAAACTCATTTTTATCTGATTACCAGTTAAATATATTTCTAAAGAAATCCTTGATTCCCTGCAGGATCTTTGCGATAAGTCCTTGCGCATCATCGGAATTTTTGATCTGGTCGTACAGTGATTTTGCCTGATCGATCAATGAATCCACGTTGATGCCGAGCTTGCTGATCTTCAGCAATACATTGGTCAACTGATCCTTCTCATCATCCGTCATCGAGAAATCATATTTGTCAAGCGCATCATCGATGCACGCACGGATACTGCTCTCATCCTTCAGACCGCCCTCTAAAACCTTCTGCTTCACGTAAGCCATAAATTCCTCGACCTCGCCGTCAGTAGCTCCCTGAATAACGTCTGCCAGCTCACCGGTCACAACGATCTCATTCATCGCAGCATCCAGACTCTCCTCATCCACCGGATCACCGGTGATCTCGGAATATGCCTTCATCGCCCCGATCAGCGCTGCTGTACCGGAGATCGGTGTCGGTCCTGCCACGATAATGTCTGCATCCTTCAAGCCTGCGGTCGCAAGCGCATTTTTATACATGCCGACTGTACAGTAATTGATATTTTTCGTGGAAATATTCAGTCCGTTTCCCTCCTCACGCTGCACGATCACAACGGAGGACAATGCCTTTGTTCCAATCTTCTCTGACGGAAGATATTCATCGAGATACTGATGCTCCTCCGCATTTGTGATCGTTACGACATTATAGTCGTCCAGCTTGGAGGCATCGATACCCATGAGACTGAGCACCGTCGCTTTCTGCTCTGCGGACAAATTCTCCCCGAGCGCCAGATACGGCTTGTCGTCCGCCGTAATCTCCACATTGTCATCCTGATTGATCTCTGAGGTATCGCCATCCGATTCGATCTCTACATCTGCCACCGGAGCGGAACCATCCGTATCATTGATCGGCATGATATCTCCCTGCACCTCATCCGTTGTGCCGTCGAGTACCGGCTCATCCGCGTCATCGTCTGTGGTATCATCCGAGGTGTCATCCGTGGAATCATCTGCCGAAATCTCTCCCTCTACCTGCCCTGCTGCCGCAGGCACTGGCGTCGAACAGACGGTGACAACTGCCATCAGCATCGCCAGCCATTTTTTCATATGCTTTCTCTTCATCTTAGTTTCCTCCTTACCGGATATCGGGTCAGCGCCCGATATGCTTCTTCATCCATCCCCATATGTCAGCATATACGTCCGCCCGGTCGTTCTCATTGAGCAGCTCGTGGCGGTCATTCTCGTACAGCTTCATTGCAACATTTTTCATGCCAGCCCTTTTATACTGGCGGTAAACACGTTTCACTCCCACTCCGGCATCACCCACAGGATCTTTTTCACCGGATATTAAAAGCATCGGCAGATCCGCACGGATCTGTCTGATGTACTTTTCCTTGTTATCATAAGCGACTGTCGAAAACAGACCGAAGTAACCATTCAGCGTAAAATCAAAGGTGCACAGCGGATCGCTGTAATATTTTTTTACACATTCTGTATTGCGCGATAACCAACTGTCCTCCGGTCTGCTGCCATCCATGCAAAACTGCGCGTAGCTTTTTCCAAACGCCGCATGCTTGATAAAAGAACTGCGGTAATGCCAGCCGCGGAAGGTAGCGATCGCATAACAGCAGGCGATTCCGAAATAACACGCTGCATCGGGCACACTTCCCGTACCGCAGATGATCGCACCATCGACCTCATCGCTATAGAACGTCAGATATTTGCGCAGCAGATACGAGCCCATGCTATGTCCGAAAATAAAATACGGCACACCCGGATATACCCGTCTGGTCATATCCGTCACCTGATGCATATCGGCAACGAGCACCTGCGACGGTCTGGATTGGCAGAAATACCCCAGATGCCTGCTGTCCCTGACAGACTCGCCATGTCCGAGATGGTCATGTCCCACAACGAGAAAACCGTGTGAGGTCATATATTCGGCAAATTCCTCATAGCGCCCGATATACTCCTGCATCCCGTGCACCAACTGGATCACGCCGTATACCGCGCCATCATCCGGCAGCCAGCGTACACCGTGTATTTTTGTCTTTGTGTCCCTTGATAAAAAGTGATAATCCTCTCGTAACATACCATGTCCCCCATGTCAGCATAGTTATAGGTATTCTGAACCATATTGCACAAAAAGTCAAGTCTTAGAGGGCTTGTATACTGACACAAACGTAACAGTTCAGCACGCGCCATTCGCAAGGACGCCCGACGGCGTTTTGCCACTGCTGCGCAGTTAACCTTGCTCATAACCGGGCGCTCACCTCATGGCTTATCAAACGATCCCATTCATGCAAGCATGATGTCCTCGTTTGATAAGCCATGGCTGAACTGTTACGGAAATTTTTAGAAATCCTTTAGATTTCAGACACATGAGGTTCACATTTCTCACATATACTGATATTGTTCAGATGAGGAGCCGAAAGTTTTACGGAACCCGGAACGGCTCCGACTAAAAACAACAGGGCACAGTGCAGAAAATATTCTACGCGATGCCCTTTTATTTATGCTAAGGAAATGCTGATTAAATCAGCGTTTCCCTTATTCTGTTTACCAGTTGATCCGAAGTCCTTTCGGATAATGGTTTTTCACTACGCCGCGGCTCGCTTTTCCCCAGCCGATCGGCATTCCCTGATAAGTTACCAGTACCCAGCCATTCAGCGACGGATCGCAGCCCAGCGTCATGCCGCGCAGATATTGCTGCGGCTCGTCCGTCTCACAGACCTGCGCCACCTGATCTGCATGCAGCGCCAATGCCAGCGCATGTGACGGCTCAAACCGGTTCTTTTTATCCG
The DNA here is from genome assembly GCA_963640395.1 of Oscillospiraceae bacterium. Classification (GTDB taxonomy): domain Bacteria; phylum Bacillota; class Clostridia; order Lachnospirales; family Lachnospiraceae; genus W0P33-017. The sequence continues at coordinate 1,917 of CAVHZH010000083.1, read as the reverse complement.
TCCCCAGATGCAAGCCCGGCCGCAATACCTTCATACCTCGCAGATCCGGCATTTCCTGAGGAACCAGATACAACTGTTCCCCGAACAGTTGCCTGCGCCCTGTCAGCTCACAGCGCAGATATTGTTTTGCAAATGCCTCGTAGCCCGCCCACGCATCGGTCGGTGCGACATCCTTTGCTTTCTTTTTTCCTTTTTTATCCCATTTAGCGAAGCTATCACCGCTCATACAGGTGGCAGACTGTCTCGGCAGCCGTATTCCGCGCTTCACCAGCCGCGCGATGAAATGTCCCTCACCACGCTGTCTGTGCGGATAGATCCTGCCTGTTCCCCTGACCGTTCCGTCCGAGATACCGTTCGCCGCCGTATTGATCGGCTGCAATGTGAGATCCGGGTAGGCTTCGAGCAGCCACCGGATCATATCCTCATCCTCTGCCGGTGCAAACGTACAGGTCGAGTAAACAAGCACCCCTCCCGGTCTGAGCATATTGACCGCACACGCGAGGATATCGCGCTGGCGCTGTGCGCACATCTGCACATTTTCGGGCGACCATTCAGTCAGCGCCGCTTCTTCCTTATGGAACATGCCCTCGCCCGAGCACGGCGCATCGACCACGATCCGGTCAAAAAATGCCGGAAAACGCATTTCCAGCTCCTGCGGCGAGTGGTTGAGCACCACCGCATTTTTCACACCCATGCGCTCAATATTCTGCGCGAGAATCTTTGCCCGGTTCGGCACGATCTCATTGCACACGAGCAGACCCTCACCCGCCATGCGTCCGGCGAGCTGTGTGGATTTGCCGCCCGGAGCCGCACACAGATCGAGCACGACCTCCCCCGGCTGCGGATCTGCTAGCTGCGCAACACACATCGCGCTCGGCTCCTGAATATAATACAGACCCATCTCATGATAAACATGCTTTCCGGGTCTGTCTGTATCCGAATAATAATAGCCCTCATCCGCCCAGCTCACCGGTGTGAGCTGCCACGGCATCAGCCGTTCAAACTGCTCCGCCGTCTGTTTTAACGGATTGCGCCGCAAGCCGTATGCCCGCGGTGATTCATAGCTGGCAAAAAAGGCATCCGCCTCCGCTCCCAGTTGTTCCCTCATGCGCTCCACAAATGCCTGTGGCAGCGTGATCTGCTGTTCGCTCATATCTTTTCCCCTGAAAAATTATGCAGTTTCTCCAACCAGCGTGGAAATCTCACGATGCTCGATCGCGGTAGAGAACACGATCTGTGTCTGTGTCTTTCCCAATTTCTGTATCTGTGAGACAAATGCCTCGAGCTCTTTCGTATTGGAATAAGCAACCTCCAGCAGCATCGCATAGTCACCTGTGATACAACTGCACTCGATCACATTATTGCAGTTCCGCGCAAGTTCTAAAAATGCATCCTTTTTACCGGGAAGCACTTCCACATTGATGAATGCACGGATGCGGTTACCCATTTTCTCTTTATTGACGCAGGTGTAATATCCGAGAATATATCCCTCCCGCTCCAGCTTATCAATACGCGCGGAAGTCGCAGGTGATGATAAAAATACCTGTGCCGCGATATCCTTTAAGGAGGTTCTCGCATTCTGCTGTAAAATATGTAAAATCTTTCTGTCTACGCTGTCTAACTGCTGTCTCATACTGTCACCTCATTTGTGTTGTCCGCGAAGCGTTAATTTCTCCACCGCGAGGTGCGCCTCCTGCCCGGAGCGTTTTTTAATTCATAGAAAGGAATTTCCTATGAATTAAAAAAGGCGCTACAACCCCTTGGTTGAAACGCCTTCGTTTCGCTTAATTTTTTTAAGTTGTGACTATAATAACATTAAGATTCTAATTTGTCCAGCCCCTTTTTTTAATTTTTTAAACCAGTTCAGCCATCATCTGTGAAAATGTGTGAGTCATGCTTGCATGAATGAGCACATTT
>CAVHZH010000082.1:0-10465 GCA_963640395.1 Oscillospiraceae bacterium | reverse complement strand
CACATTTTTGCAAATTTATTTGGCGAGAACGCCACATGAGCAAAAGGAAAGCTGTGTAGCAGCGATTTTGCGAATGGGGCTCTGAATAGTTACAAATAAACCTAAATTATCTATAGAAAGCAGGTTCAACATGAATAGTCTTGTATCGGTTGTTTTGGAAAATAGCAGGCGCTATCCAAAAAAGGATGCGCTGATCTTCGGCGGGACACATATCACTTACCGGCAGTTTGCGGAAAAGATCCTTACATTTTCCGATTATTTAAAGCAAAAAAAGGTCAAAAAAGGGAGCAAAATCGCGATTGAGGCGGATGATCCCATTTTATTTTATACGGTTTTTCTGGCAGTCCAGCTCCATGCCTGTATTGTACTCCCGTTGGAAAAAAATATTTCTCTGTACCATTTGCAGGAAATCTTAAAATCCCAGAAGCCTGCGATGGTATTTTCCAGACATACAGGCGAGATCTCCGATGATTTTTTCGCCGCGTCGGGCGGACATGAGCTGCCGGAGGATGAGCCGCTGGCGGAGACACCTGCCGCGATCATATCCACAACCGGCACGACCGGAAAGCCTGTAACGATCGTACATACAAACAAAAGTATGTTATCCACTGCCGTCACCTATCTGAGCCGCGTTCCGATGACAGAGGGCTGCATCGTATATACTGCCGTCCCGTTCCATCTGGCAGGCGGATTCCGCCGGGTGCTGGCAGCATTGTACGTCGGTGCGACCAGCGTCATATCCGACTGCCCGCTTTCGATCGAAACGATTTCAGAGGCAATACGCACCTGCCATATCAACTTTTTATGCACGGTGAACTCAGACATCCGCACTTTATTTAAAGGCGACAAAGAACAGACAACCGCCATATCGGAGCAGATCAGGGTCGTTGAAACTTATGCAGGCAGGCTGACCGCCGCTGCGGTCATGCGTTTTTATCAGAGCTATCCGCATTCTGTCCTGTACAATGTATACGGTACGACCGAATCCGGCTGTCTGCTCGTGAACAACACTGCCGAAAACCCTTCGGACTCCTGCATCGGAAAGCCGACGGAATTAGCGGACATCCGTCTGGTTGACGAAAACGGCCAGCCGGTCACACAGCCCGGAAAATACGGCTATTTTACGGTTCGGGGACCGATGAATATGCGTGAATATTACAAGCGCAAGGCGCTGACCAAGCAGGTTTTAACGGACGGTGTTTTGAAAATCAATGACATTGGCTATTTTGACGAAAACGGCTACTATTATTATGTCAGCCGTGTCGGAGATATTATGAATGTAAACGGCTACACGATCGTTCCCGATGATATCGAGACTGTCGCTGCCGACTATCCGTATATCGGGGACTGCGCTTGTACCGGCGTGGAGGTCTCTGATATCGGCCAGCTTCCGGTTCTGTATGTCGTGACAAAGGACGGTTATAATAAGAAGGATTTTCTTGACTTTCTGATGAATCACATAGAGGCATATAAAATACCTGCTGCCATACGTGAGGTTTCAAATATCCCACGCACAACAACAGGTAAAATCATCCGGAATGTACTGCCGATGCTCACCACCATTTGATCATCTTTGTGATTGATTTTCTTAATTTTATAAACTCCGGGTCAGATACATTTCTCGGATACGGGAGCGGATTTTCTATGATTTCTTTGACGGTCGTCGGCTTCTGCGACAGGATCATGCATTTTTGTGAGAGATAGACCGCTTCCTCGATATTATGGGTGATAAACAGGACGGTGCTGCCTGTATTTTTCCACAGCTTGAGCACTTCATCCTCCAGATAATACCTGACCTTGATATCCATCTGCGCATATGGCTCGTCCATCAGCAGGAGATCCGGATGAACCGCAAAGCTCCTGCCGATCACCACCCGCTGCTCCGCAGATGCCGACAAATCTCTTGGATACAGATGTCTTTGCTCCTCCAGACCGATCATGCGCAGGATCTCATCCGTCCGCTCGTTCATCGTCCGTTTATCCATTTTTTTCAATTTCATGTTAAACTTGATATTATCCTCTACCGTAAGCCACGGAAATGTAGACGGCTCCTGGAACACGAAGCTGATATTATGCTTTTTCGGGTCTGCCGGTACATTGTCGATCAATATCTGACCGCTGGTCGGCTCGATCAGCTTGACAAGCAGATTCAAAAATGTCGTTTTTCCGCAGCCGGTCGGTCCGACAATACATACAAAATCACCCTTATTGATCTCAAAGGACACGTGATCCAACACGGTCAGATCATCAAATACCTTTGTTAAATCCTTGACTGCTATCTTTGGTTGTTCTGCCATAAATTACTCCTATAATACCAAATCCATCTGCCCGGTAATCTTTGTCCGGAATGCCATAAAATCTTCTGACGCATTGTTTCTCGGACGTTTCAGCGACGGCACAAATTCCTCTACGACCCGCGACGGTTTATCGGAAAACAGTAAAATACGGTCTCCAAGATAAATCGCTTCTTCTATATTATTCGTCACAAATACAACCGTTGCCTTTTCGGTACTTCGCATGCGCAGCAATTCATCCTCCATCTGGTATCTCGTCTGTGCATCCAATGCCCCGAACGGCTCGTCCATGAGGATCATCGAGTGTCCCATCGCATATGCGCGCGCGATGCCGACCCGCTGCTTCATTCCGCCGGACAACTGCGCCGGATAACTGTGTGCAAAGCCATCCAGCCCGACCAGATCAATGTATTTTTTTGCAGCACGGCTGCGCTCCTTTTTTCCGACACCGCGGAATTTTAACGGCAATTCGACATTTTTCTTCACCGTTTTCCAGTCGTACAGCGCATATTTCTGAAATACAAAGCCCATATCGGAATCATTGTCCTTAAATGTGACATCACCGGTATCTGCCGTTTCCATTCCTGCCATAATATTTAAAAGTACAGTCTTTCCACACTGCCCGGGTCCTAAAATGACCAGAAATTCATTTTCATAGACGTCAAATGACACATCCTCGAGAATTTTCTGATCCCCGAAGGATTTGGAAATATGACGCACCGCTATTTTGCACGCATCCTTGACCATAAACAAACCTTCCTTTCTACCACATTCAACAGCAGCGTAAATACCGCGCTGCACAGCGCTACTAAAATAATTCCTATAAAATCAAGTGCCGTATCCGACGAATTTTTCATACTCTGGTTGATGAGGAATCCGATCCCCTCCTTTGCCGCGATCATTTCCGCTGCCACCAGAGACATCCATCCGGTTGACAAGCCGGTTTTCATGCCCGCAAAAATCGCCGGGATACTGCCCGGCAGGGTGATCTCTGTCAAAATCTGCCACTTGTTCGCACCCATCAGCTTTCCTGCCTTTAACAGCAGCTCATCCGTCTGGCGGATGCCCGCCTGTGTATTGATCACGATCGCCATAACGATTCCGATAAAAATAATAATATCCTTGGAGGTATCTCCCGTAATGCCTACCCACAAGACCACGATCGGGATCCATGCCAGCGGCGGAATGGGGCGGATCACGGCAAACACCGGACCCATAACCCGTTGAAATGTCGGGAAGATACCGAATGCAACCCCTAGTGAAACGCCCACCACACATGCAAGTACAAATGAAACAAAAATACGCCGCACGCTCGCCCACACATGCATCCACAGCGGTACGCCCATGATCGGATGTCCGATCAGCCTGCCAAAGCGCTCAACCGTATCCACCGGTCCTGCCAGACCCGCATTCCATATCGAAACCGCCCACCACAGCCCCAATACGCAGACGACTGACAGTGCTGACAACAGGCTGTATTTGTATGCATCATTCTTTTTTCTGCCTGATTTTTTTAATGCTTTTTCCACGGTATCACCTTCTTTTCCAACAGCCCCAGCAGTCCGGTCAGGATTCCGCCGATAATGCCGATCACCAGCATGCCAAGCAATACAATATCCGGTCTCGATGCCTGCCGTCCCTGCTGGATCATATAGCCAAGCCCCACGGATGAAGCGATCATCTCCGCTGCTACCAGTGTCGCCCATGCGCTGCCAAAGGATACCCGGATACCCACAAATACCATCGGAAGTGCAGACGGCACGCCCACCTTTAAAAACATCTGCATCCGGCTCGCACCCGCTGTTCTTGCCACATTCAGCAGCGTCTGGTCTGTAGCGCGGATTCCTGTATAGGAATTGATGACGCACGGGACAAATGCTGCCACAAAAATGATAAACAGCTCTGATTTCATGCCAATACCGAACAGTACGATAACGATCGGTATCCATGCGAGCGGTGGTATCGGCTTCACGATCTCAAAAACCGGTGAAAAGAGTGCCTGAAAGGTTTTGAAAAATCCCATGAAAAGCCCCAGCGGTACACCGATCAGGCAGGATAACAAAAATCCTGCCAATACCAGCTTCAGGCTGGTTGCGATATGTACTAAAATCGTATTTCCGTCCGGAACTACATTGTTCAGCTTATCGATAAATGTCATGCATAATGTATATGGTGCTACCAGTTTATCCGTCGATACAATCCCAAGCGACACGACAGCCTGCCATATGACTAAAAATGCCACGATGCCACTGCAGCTCAGCAGCACATTCTGCCACAGCGGACGTTTCTTTTCCTGATACATGTTTCTTTTCCTTCTATTATAATTCGTTTGCCGCCTGCTTTAAAAATGAATCGTCTATGATCTGATTGTCAAGCAAGGTATCCGCGGCACTTTGCTCTATGATCTTATTTTCAACCATGAAATCTGCGATCTCCAATATCGTCTGCTGCACGGAGGACTTTCCGTTTTTGTCCTCAAAACGGTTCAGCTGCTCATCAATGGATAAAATCGGCTTGATCTGCGCGCTGTAGGCTGCTACGTTTTCACTGCACTCACCGTATTCGTTTTGCCACTGATACATGACCTGCTCGTAGCCATCCGGATCGTCCTCATAGGTCTGCTCCACCTGCAGGATCCCTTGCATCAGATCGGTCAGCTCCCCCGCATGGTTCTCGCAAAAATCGTCCGTCGCGATCACCACATCTACCAGTTTTTTTCCTGTATCCGCACAGGTGGCGATGCAGGTATATTCATCCGGATTCTCATAAAATGCCGACCACTGCGGATCAAAGCCCACAAAAATATCTCCGGTACCTGACGCAAAGGCGGATGCGCCGGACGCGCCCTCCATATTGATCAGCTCGATATCGCTTTCTGTCAGATTCATCGTCGCGAGCGCTGCCAGCAACGTGTAATGGCTGGATGTGCCCTTCGCGCAGACTACTTTTTTGCCTCGCCATTCATCCGCAGTGCCATAGATATTGCCATATCCATTGATATGTCCTTTTCCTGCTTTGACGATGTCGCTGTCGTTGCGCGCATAGATCTGTACAGACTGCTCATCATCCGTCAGCACGGCTACGACTCTCGTCCCATTTGCGATATTTCCGGTAATAGAGGGCATCGCGCCGATCGTCGCTACATCGATATCCCCTGCCGCGATCGCTTCGTTGATCGCCGGTCCATTATCAAAAAACTGTTCATCCACATCTAAGCCCAGATCACTGTATACCCCGGATGTGTTTGCCTCATGCACCAGCACCGCAAAGCCGGTCGTCATCGTTGCCAGCCGCACCGTCTGTTCCTGTTGCCCGGTATTTTTTCCGCAGCCTACGGCTGTAAGTAACGCTGCTGTCAATACCAATGCCCCTGCCAATTTCCTTTTCATTGTTTGTTGTCTCCTTTTTTATTAGCGTTTTCAAAAGTCTTATTTTGCTTTTACTTATGATCCGCACATAAAATACCACTATTTTTCGCCTTTTTAATTCTTTTTTGGAACTATATATTATTTTTATTTTGTATTATTCTTTTATGGAATTAAAATGCAGTTTTTGTCATTATAATATGAACCGTAATTTACACCGAGTCTATTTCATCAAAATCAAAGGAGTATTCATATGAACATGATCATTAACGGGCAGGATCTGCCCGCATCGAATGGCGAAACCATTCCTGTCATCAATCCTTATAATCAGGAACAGATTGATTCCGTTCCCTCTGCAACAAAGGAGGATATCGACGCTGCTGTCAACGCGGCGCGGACTGCATGGAATGGCTGGAAAAAGACACCGGTCTGCAAGCGTGTCGATCTCGTAAACAATTTTCTAACCTTAGTGGAGCAGAACCGCACCAGCCTCGGCAGGCTGCTCAGTCTGGAATCCGGCAAAACCATTACGGAAACTGCAATCGAAATGAATAATATCTTTACCGCGTGGCGCGCATTTTCCGAAAAAGTCAAGCACTTATATGACACGGTCATTCCTGCCGGACTGGAATATAACCATGACAACAATATTACGTTGACAAAGCGTGAGCCGTTAGGCGTTGTCGCCTGCATTATCCCATTCAATTTCCCCTGCAACCTGTTCAACCAGAAGGTTGCGCCCGCCATTTTAGCCGGAAACTGTGCCATCGTGAAACCCGCTACAGATAATCCGCTCACGGTCTGCAGGTTAGTCTCTCTCATGCGAGAAGCCGGTTTCCCGGATGGTGTCGTACAGGTCGTTACCGGCCGCGGTTCATCGATCGGTCACTATCTGTCCACCCACAAGGGCATTGATGCTATTACGCTCACCGGTTCTACCGCAGTCGGTGTAGAGGTTGCCGAAAAAGCAGCCCCCTCGCTCAAGCGCATTGCCTTAGAGCTCGGCGGAAATGATGCATTTATTGTATTAGAGGATGCCAATCTGGCGCTGGCAGTGGGCGAAGCGGTAAATGCCAGATTTTTCAATGCCGGTCAGATCTGCTGTGCACCGAAGCGTTTTCTCATTCATCGTTCACACTATGAAGCCTTTGTCACGGCAGTCACGGAACGCATCGCATCGTTTTCCCTTGGTGATCCATTGAGTCCGTATACAAAGGTCGGAACGCTCATCAGCGAACGCGCTGCCAAAACCGTGGAGGAGCAGATACAATTAACGGTACAGCAGGGCGGGCAAATCGTTCTGGGCGGCAGCCGCAAAGGGGCATTCGTTGCACCTACTGTGATCCGCGATGTACCGTTTTCCGCAGATGTCATGCATGATATGGAAATCTTTGGTCCGGTGATGCCGATCGCCGTTTTTGATAACGAGGATGAAGTATTGGAGCTGGCAAATGCTACGATGTACGGATTGGGCGGCAGTGTATTTACAAGGGATATGAAAAAAGCGATGAAATTTACAGAGCAGCTGAACTGCGGCAGCGTTGTCATCAACGGTTCGAGCTATTTCCGTAGCTTTGAGATGCCGTTTGGCGGCTTTAAGTATTCGGGAATCGGAAGTGAGGGGGTATTCTCCACCTTTGACGAGCTGACACAGTTGAAATGCATTACGTTAAAAGGAATCGGAAATTATTGACATCTGGGAGGATTTGAACATGAAGCTATTAAATTTACAGTCGGGACTCAACCAGTTTGAGTCCTGCAGCGCCTTTTTAAAGGAATTTGAAATTAACAAAAATGACTTGCTGATCACGTGCAGCTATATTTATGATGATTTTTTCAAAGGCTATGACCTGCCGGCACAGGTTATTTTTCAGGATCACTACGGAGCCGGTGAACCGAGTGATGAGATGATTGAAAAAATGCTTGCCGCTATTGACCCGGAGCGTCCGTACCAGCGGATCTTCGGCATCGGCGGCGGCACGGTGATGGACATCTCCAAGCTATTTGCATTAAAGCAGATGACGCCTCTCGTGGAGTTGTTCACCGGAAAAATCATGCCGGAAAAGAAATGTCCTCTCATTCTGGTTCCTACCACATGCGGAACCGGAAGTGAAGTGACAAACGTATCTATCGTCGGTTTTCCGTCGTTAAATACCAAGCTGCGGCTCGCCGCAGATGCATTATATGCGGATGAGGCTGTCCTGATCCCGGAATTGACCAAGCATCTGCCGCGTTCTGTCTTTGCCACCAGCTCCATTGATGCACTGATCCACGCGATCGAATCCAGCCTGTCCCCGCTCGCCACACCGTACTCTAAAGCCTTCGGACATGAGGCGATCCGCATGATCATCCGTGCCTACAGGCAGATCCGTATGCAGGGCTTTGACTGTCTGGAATCTTTGATGGACACCTTTTTAGCCGCAAGCAATTTCGCCGGTATCGCCTTTGGCAAAGCGGGCTGCGGTGCCGTACATGCCCTCAGCTATCCGCTCAGCGGCAAATATCATGTCGCACATGGCGAAGCGAATTATGTGCTGCTCACCAGTGTGTTGAAAAAATATGCCTCAAAGGAATGTTCGCCGAAATATCAGGAAGTGATCCGGATTCTGTCAGACACACTAGAATGTGCGCCGGACGAGGTAATCAGCAGCTTGGATGGGTTATTATCCGTCATTCTCGAAAAAAAGTCCATGCATACATACGGTGCAATACCAGAGGATATTCCTGCATTTGCAGACAGTGTCCTGACGTATCAGCAGGTCATCATGTCACACAATCCAACGGAGCTTTCAAGGGAAGATATTATGGACATCTACAACGACTGTCTGTAGGTCATTATTCAGCCTTTACCGGTGAAAAGGTACTCATTCCTTTCAGGATAAGCACCTTTTCGCCGATAATGAGATGATCGAACCAGCATGAAAAATCGCTGCATCGCGCACATCTACGGGAATCTCCCTGCGCTCTGCGGGGATCACGCCCAAGGTCCGTATGTATTGCAGCCAGTTGGCTACGGTACTGAACTATGCCCGCGGCGGTAACTGCGGCGCATTCCTCTACTCGTCGCTCGTCGTCAATCCGCGGGATTTTGTAGAGATTCCGGTCGCCCCGGAGATCACCAGCAAATTCGGTATTATCTGGAAAAAGGGCATCTTTGTGCCCGACCAGCTCACAAAGTTTGTGTCATTTGTCAAGGACTACGATGTAACGCCGTATCTGCCGCATTTTTAGCGGGAGATACCGGCTATCGCCTTGTCCTGTTGGTCGTTTATACGAGTTCAGCCACGATCTCACGGATCATTTTGCCCTCGCAGTCTATCGTTATGTCTGCGTATGCTTCATACAGCGGCACCCGCTCCGCATAGAGATCCGCCAAGGTCTGATCCTTTTTCAAAGCTACGCCCCGCTCCTGCAGGTCGCCCAGACGCTCTGCGATGGACTCACAGGAGAGCTTCAGATAAACGACCTGCCCGATCTGCTTCAGATGTTCCATCGCTTTTGCACCATAGACCACGCTTCCTCCGGTGGCGATCACGGTCTTATCGCACTCCAGCGAGGCGTTGGCTTCTTCTTCCACCCGCAAAAATCCATCGAGTCCCTTTTCAGCGATAATATCATGGAGCACTTTGCCGGTTCGCTCCTGAATCACCAGATCGCTGTCCACAAAACGATAACCCAGCTTCTTTGCCAGCACGACACCAACCGTGCTTTTGCCCGCACCGGGCATGCCGATTAAAATAATATTATTCATGTATGGTTCCTTTCCTATTTTCTAAGGAAATGCTGATTTAATCAGCGTTTCCCTAAGTTATCTTCCCAAAATTTCTCTCATAAAGCCATCTGCTATATCCAGCGCCTCTTCCGTCCAGAACTCTGCTCCACCGTGATCAGCCCCTGAGATCAGGTATAGCTTTGCCTCTTTCCCGCATTCTTTCAGTTTCCGGTAAAGGCTCACGCTCTGTCTCACATTGACTGTACGGTCTTTGGTTCCGTGGAAAATAAGAACTGGCGGCAGCTTGGTTTCCGGTGTGATCTGACACTCAGCCGTGGCCTTTTCACAAAGCTCCTGGTGCTCCCTGAGATTGATTCCACCCATCATCCGTCCCTCGGGGCTATCCGGCAGATGATGTCTTGTCGTAGACGGGAAGCTGTCCTCCCACATCAGATTGACAGACCCGTAGTAATCCAGAATCCCCCTGACCTTTGCTGAAACTCCCTTGTAAAGTGACGCATCCTGCTCGTCGTCCTCCTGAAAGATTCCTCCGAACATTGCCGTATGACCGCCGGAAGAGCTTCCGCCCAAGAAAATTCTCTCCACATCCACCTGATATTCTTCTCCATGAACCTTCATAAAGCGGACTGCATTTCTCGCATCCTGAATCTGCGCCGGGAAAGGGGCAAGACCGGAATGGCGGTACTCTACCACAGCTACTACATATCCACGGGCTGCCAGCTTAGATACCAGCGGGAGTCCCTTGTAGACATCCTGCTCCATCCATGCAGAGCCCTGCACATAAACCAGACAGGGATATTTTCTTTCTGCCTCATTTCTTGCCGAGGGGAGCAAAATCTGCAGATGTAAATCCACGCCATCCACATTTGCATACACCACATCTCGGTGTAAATAAACCGCTCTTTCATCGCCTGTCGTTTTCAGGAAAACAACGCCTTCTGTCTCCTCTGTATAATCTGGAAATTCCTCATAGGTCCAATGTTTTACTTCCATAATGCCTCCATCCATTTTGCAAACCGGTCTATTCCTCTTTTTTCTTCATTTTGTCATAATACGCTTTATACCTATAGATC
>CAVHZH010000081.1:0-10851 GCA_963640395.1 Oscillospiraceae bacterium | reverse complement strand
TGAGGATGAAGTGGGGCAAAAGCACCACGGGAATCCGAATTGAAGTAGGATTGTAGGAGTGCGAAGCACGAGACAATCCGTGTAACCGGAGGTTCGGGTGTTTTGACACCCGAACCAATTTTATTTACTGAAAAAATACTGATCCTTCAGCTCATACACCATCTGTCTGTACAGCTCAACACATTCCCCCTGCTGTCCTTTTTCGATCAGACGGATGCAGGGCGATAAGTATTGCTGCCAGATATCCTCATAGATCTGTGCGGCATCCGCCTTCCTGCTGATATGCTTGACGATCGACGGTGCGACATCATAATACTCATGCACCATCGCTTCTCCCTCCGCCGACTGCAGCAGATAATTGTCCCTGAACGAGCGCAGCAGCGTCAGCTCATAGCAGTCATCCGGTTTCTGCTGATGCTCACATACAGCTGTCGTGATATAACAGAAGCGGTATTTAAAGCCTGCATTGATCTCTTTCGAGGTCGCCGCCTTGAGCTCTGTCCTCGGGAAATGCTCCTTCCAAGTAGCAGCCAGCACATCGATCCACGCCTGTCCCGACTGTGTATTCGTCTCAAGCAATGCCGGAAAGATGTAAACGACCATCGACAGGTTGTAATCCATCTGGCGCTGTTCCTTTTTGTTTCCACGCAGACCGTTCATGCTGCCCTCCACCCGCGCAGCCAACGGCTCAGCGATCCGCCCCATCGCCTCGCGCGGATCATCGGATGCCAGATAAAACTGCTCCAGCATCGCGAGATTGTTCGCGTTTTCGTAAACATATTTATTATAAAAATCCATATACAGTGCCTTTTTAAAATACTGCATCGGATCCTCGATACCAAACAGCAGGTTTTGCAGCGCCCCGGCTGCATCCTTCTCCGACACCGGCTTCGGCCGGCTGGCTGACTCCTGCGGTGCCTGTGCATCACGCACCGTGATCTCTTTTCCGCAATACATACAAAGGATCGTTTCACGCCCCTGCGGTATCTGTAGCTCGCCCTTGCAATGCGGACATGTACCCTTGATAAATTCCATATTTCCTCCAACTGTTCATTCTAGCAGCCATATCGCCGCGCGCTCCACAGCAGCGCAGTCCTACAACTGCTTTTATTTTACCATACTTGCATGCAATACTCAACCGGACAATCAAAAATAAAAAAGAGTCGCTCGCGACTCTTTCGCGCCCGAGCGGTATGCGAAGCATACACTTCAACTCCGCGAGGGAGCATGAAGTCCAGTGGACTTCAGATCTGCTCCGACCGAAGTGCTAACGTAGAAGCGCATCCCCGCGGAGCGTTTTGTATGATAGGAATTTCCTATCATACAAAAATGGAACCGCGAAATACAGCGGTTCCATTTCATCTTCAATCAATTATTCATCCCAGTTGTGATATACATTCTGCACATCGTCATCCTCATCCAACAGATCAAGGATTCTCTGGATATTTTTCAGATCTGCCTCATCCGATAAGGTCACATATGTCTGCGGCAGCATGGTCACTTCGGCATTTGCCATCTCGATCTTCTCGGCCTCAAGCGCCTCACGCACTGCATCAAACGCATCCGGTGCGGTCAGGATCTCAAAGCTGTCCTCTTCCTCCTGAAAATCCTCTGCGCCTGCATCGAGTGCCAGCATCATCAGATCGTCTGCATCCTTTTCACAGGTCTCCTTCTCGATGATGATCTGACCCCTCTCGTCAAACATATAAGATACACACCCCTGTGTACCGATGCTTCCCTGACCCTTCGTAAATGCATTTCTCACATTTGCGGCGGTACGGTTTTTATTGTCAGTCAGGCACTTTACGATAATCGCTGTACCTGCCGGACCGTATCCCTCGTATGTAGCAACTACATAATTGACATTTTCTCCGTCACCGGCAGCCTTTTTGATACCGCGGTCGATCGTATCGTTCGGCATATTGCTTGCCTTTGCCTTTGCAATGACTGCAGCCAGCTTGCTGTTGTTTGCAGGATCTGGACCACCCTCCTTGACTGCGACAGCGATCTCGCGGCCGATCATTGTAAAGATCTTGCCCTTTGCTGCATCATTTCTCTCCTTCTTATGCTTGATATTCGCGAACTTTGAATGTCCTGACATCGTTTTTCCTCTTTTCGTTTTTATTTATAGTTTTATTTTGAAGAGCCTTCTTCATCGGCTCCCGGTAGCTTTTTCACCTCTACGCGGCGGATCATCTTATCCTTCACAGACAGCACACGGAACAGATAGCCATGTGCCTCGACCTCAAACCGCTCCCCATCATTCGGAATTTTGTCTATGAGCGAGATCAGATAGCCGTTTAATGTATCATTCTCGTTCTCCGCCAGTTCCTCCAGACCGAGCGTCTCTGCGACCTCCTCCAGATCAGCCGCGCCGTCCATAAAATAAACGCCGTCGGTGCGTGAAACGATATGATGCTCCTCCTTATCATGCTCGTCGAAAATATTGCCGACGATCTCCTCCAGGATATCCTCCAGCGCCACCAGTCCTGCCGTCTGACCGTACTCATCGATGACAATGACCAGATGGTTTTTCGACGTCTGCATCCGCTGGAACAGCGCCGTGATTCCGATCGTCTCCGGCACAAAGTCAACCGGTGTCATCAGACCCTCGATCTGGCGGATCGGTATATCGGCGCACGCCGCATCCCTTGCATGTATGAGCATTTCCTTGATATGCACCTGTCCGACAATGTCGTCCATATCCTCTATGTATACCGGAAATCTCGAAAACGGCTCGGTCAGAACGAGCTCCAACGCCTCCGAAAACGTCATATTGCCATCCAACGCGCAGATCTGCTTGCGATGCGTCATAATATCCTTCGCGTCCTTGTCACTGAGCTCAAAAATATTATGGATCATCTCGGCTTCACTCTCACGGATAAATCCCTGTTCATGTCCTTCATTCACAAGGGAAATGATCTCCTCCTCCGTGACATCTTCCGAATTTTTGTTGAAAAATTTTTTTACTTTACCAAAAAAACCCCTATGTGGGTTCCCGGCATCCTCCATATGACAACTCTCCTATTTTCTCTTGTTCTGTGATCTTATTATCGTAAAACACTAGAAATATAACATTGTCTGCCAGCAAAGTCAAGTTTATGTAGGCAGCTCGAGGCTGATTTCCAGTGCTTTATCTACTTTCGTCAGGATCTCCCCGTCCAGATGGCACACGCGCTCCTTTAATCTGCGCTTGTCGATCGTCCGCAGTTGTTCCAGCAAAACGACCGAATCCTTCACCATCTCATACTGCCTCGCGGAGAGCTCCACGTGGGTCGGCAGCTTGGACTTATTGATCTGTGATGTGATCGCTGCCACGATCACCGTCGGGCTGTGGCGGTTGCCAACATCATTTTGTATCACCAGCACCGGACGGATTCCTCCCTGCTCGGAGCCTACCACCGGCCGCAAATCTGCATAATATACGTCTCCTCGTCGAATCGTCATTGTCCTCACTCCAGAAAATTCATTACTTTGTAACTTATTCTGAAGTATTTCCAATAAAAAGCATTTTATTCCGTGAGTCCCTCAAATTGTGTCCAACTGCCAATTCTTTTTCCGTTCCGGTAAAAAACACGCGGAATCCGTTTTCCGAGATCACAGGCAAACTCATAATTAAACCGCCCGGAACGCTTCCCCAGCTCCTCCAGTGTGATCTGCTCCGCTCCGTCCCGTCCAACCAGCGTGACCGTATCTCCGCAGCGGACATCCGGAATATCCGTCACATCTGCCATGAACTGATCCATGCACACGCGACCGACGATCGATGCACGTTTTCCGTGGATCAGCACCTCTCCCTGATTGGAAAGGCTTCTGGCATAGCCGTCCCCATAACCGACCGGAATGGTCGCAATCCTGCGCTCAGACGGTGTCACATAGGTCGCGCCGTAGCTGATCCCATAGCCTGCGGGCAGGGTCTTTACATGGACGACGCGGCTCTTTAGGGACAGTACCGGATGCATATCCATACGTTCCAAATGCACCTCCTCCGAGGGATGCAGCCCATAGAGCGTGATGCCCGCACGCACAATGTCGAGATTTGCCTCCGGCAGATCCAGAATACCCGCACTGTTGGAGCAATGCCTGATCGGAATGTGCACACCGCGCGCAGCCAGCAGCTCATTCATGTGCAAAAACGCGGCTAACTGCTGCTTTGCAGATGTCTTATCCGTCTCATCCGCACGCGCAAAATGTGTGAAAATCCCTTCTACTACTATATGCGGCAGTGCCGCAATCTGTGCGATCGTATCCGCGCTTTCTTCGGATATGAGAAATCCGACGCGCCCCATACCCGTGTCCAGCTTGATATGGATCGGTGCGGTCAGATCCAGCCGTTTTGCGACATCCGACAGCTCCTTTGCCGACTCAAGAGTGAAGATCGCAGGCGTAATCTGCGCCCGCAGCAGCAGCTCATACTGCTCAGGAAACGTATATCCCAGAATCAGAACCGGCTTTTTGATCCCCGCTGCACGCAGCGCCAATCCCTCCTCCTCGGCTGCGACTGCATATCCGTATACATAGTCCAGTGACTCCAGCACTCTGGCGATCGGAACCGCCCCATGCCCGTAACCGTCGGTCTTGATGACTGCCATCAGCTTTGTATGAGGATCAGTCAGATAATGCATCTGCTCCATATTATACAAAACCGCATCCAGATCAATCTCCGCATGCACTCTCGGATAGTTTTCCATTATTCCAAACCCTCTTTTCTCAAAAATATCCCCGGCAGCGCCTCCAGCAATGCGGACGCTGTCAGGCTGTAGTGTCCGCATGTCTCTGCCGCCAGATCCCCCGCCAGACCGTGTATATAGACACCAAGCGATGCCGCGAGCTCCGGCGCGGCTTTCTGTGCGACCAGCGCAGCGATCACCCCGGTGAGCACATCTCCGCTGCCGCCGGTTGCCATGCCATTGTTGCCGGACAGGTTCACATATGTCTGTCCGAAGGGCACGGCAGTCACCGTTCTGGCGTCCTTCAGCACACAGATCAGATTATATGTGCGCGCAAATTCCTCCGCACTCTCCACGATATGATCGTGTATATAAGAGACCGGCACTTCCTGCAACCTTGCCATCTCGCCCAGATGCGGCGTGACGATGAGTTCTGTGTGCGGTCTGCGCAAAATATCGGTTTCCTCCGATATGATATTGAGTGCATCTGCGTCCAAAACGAGCGGAACAGCCGCATTTTTGAGCACCGTCCGTACCATCCGGTGCGCCGCCTCCGATGTACCAAGCCCCGGTCCGCAGACGATCACATCCGCCCACTGCATCGCTGCCGTCAGTATTTCAGGCTCCGGTTTTTTCGCGGTATATGTCGTCAGTACCGCCTCCGGCAGTGTGCTCTGTATGATCGTGCGGTTCTCCTCGGGTGTCAGCACGCGCACCAGCCCGCAGCCGCACAGATAGGCGGCTCTGGCACTGAAAACCGCTGCTCCCGCCATGTTGACGCTGCCCGCGATCACAAGCACCTTTCCATACGAGCCCTTATTTGTGCGCATCCGCCGTCCCGGAATCAGCCGCAAATCCTCATCGGTCAGTGCAGCAGTCATCGGTTTGTGTCCTCGTTCCGTATCCAAAAGAAAGCTGTGATCGTCGATCCCTACGCTGCGACAGACAGTCCGCCCGCAATAGCTCTGTCCGGGAAACAGACGCATCCCCAGCTTTTCATACGAAAAGGTAACTGTAAGATCTGCCTGAAATGCCACGCCCAGAACCTGTCCGTCATCCGCATCAATGCCGCTCGGAATATCCACGGCAGCCTTTTTCGCCTGCAGACCGTTCAGCCGCTCGATCAACTGTCCGTATACACCTTCGATTCTCCGTGAAAGCCCGACTCCGAAAAGCGCGTCGATCACGACATCATACCCTGCGGGCTGACCGTCTGTCGCCAGCCATGCACCGGCATCGATCGCAGCCACACCATAGTTCTGTGCGATCTGAAGCTGCGTCCGGTTTTCCGGTGTCGCCTTTGCCCGGCTGCCAGCCAGAACAATCTGTACGGTATGACCCTTCAGGTGCAGAAGCCTTGCCATAACCAGTCCATCCGCACCGTTATTCCCAGTACCGGCAGCAACCAGAATGCGCGACGGGTGTTCCAGTCCATCGCGCTCTAATTCTTCCACAGCAGCCAGCGCCGCGCGCTCAATGAGCACGAGCGAGGGCATCCCGAATACGTCCATCGTATTCGCGTCATACTGTTTCATTTCTCCTTTTTTCACAAGGTACTTCAACGCTGTCCACCTCTTTCCCACAGACCGCTGATTTTCATACTCAATTCTCTTTGTAACTGTTCAGTGCCTTCGCAGTTACGATGCAAAATCCATGAAAATCGGCTACGCCGATGGGATTTTGCATTGCTGAATCATTTTCATACGGAGCTAGACATCCGTGGGATGTCTGTTTAGCTCGGACCGAAACGAAGTGCAGACCCTCAGCAGCAAGTGCTTCGGGCTGATTCTGAATAGTTACCGCTCTTTTTCTTTTGTATGCTTGACTGTGTTGTAAGATAACTGCATCAGACTATCCGACAAATGGACGTTTTCTACAATGACATCCGCGTCGAGCGGCTCCAGATCCACATGAGCAAAATTCCAGATGGCATGCACGCCGAGCCCTACGAGCTCATCCGCAATAGAGGCAGCCTCGGATTTTGGCATCGTCAGTGTCGCGATGTCTACCGGATGGCTTTTCACATAATCCGGCAGCTCCGATAACGCAAGGATCGGTATTCCCCTCACATTCTGCCCGATCAGCTCCGGATCTACATCAAACAGCGCCCGGATCAAAAAGCCAAGCTTCTCAAACTTGACATAGTTTGCGAGTGCCTGACCAAGATGTCCCGCTCCGATAATGATCACATGATGCGTCCGATCAAGTCCTAAGATCTTGCCGATCTCCTCATATAAATATTTGACATTATATCCATAGCCTTGCTGTCCAAAGCCCCCGAAATTGTTCAGATCCTGTCTGATCTGGGAAGCAGTCACGTTCATCCGGCTGCTCAGGTCATTGGATGAGATGCGTTCAACTCCTGCATCCAGCAAATCACCGAGATAACGGTAATAACGCGGCATCCGACGGATGACCGCCTGTGAAATCCCCTTTTCTTCCATCGCCTAATTTCCTCATCCTTTCAGATAATTTACTAGATTTTAGTATATTCCTTTGTTAAGAATCTGTCAATCTCACTGCAATGCCTCGTCACTCGCCAGCAACTCCCAGTTTTCATAGAGCGACTCCAACTGCTCATCGATTGCGGTCATCTGCGTATGCAGCTCCATCAGATGTGCGGAATTGGTCGCAAAAGCCGGATCTGCCGCCTCTGCTTCGAGCTGTTCCCGCTGTGCCTCCAGCGCGGCGATCTGCTCCTCGGTCTTTTTCAGTTCATTTTGCTTTTTGCGGACGGCAGCCTGCTGTTTTTTCTGCTCCTGCCAGTCCATCTTGCCAGCATCATCAGAGCTGCCGGATACCGCAGCCTGCGCCTGTCCGTTCTGCCGTTCCGTCACATAGACACGTGTCAGTTCTGCCTGTTTTTCCAGATAATAATCATAATTGCCGATGTAGTTGACGATCGTTTTGCCGGTCAGATCCAGAATCCGCGTCGCCGTCTGGTTGATAAAATAGCGGTCATGCGACACGAAAAATACCGTGCCCGTGTATTGACCAAGCGCCTGCTCCAAAATCTCTTTGGATACCATATCCAGATGGTTCGTCGGCTCGTCAAGTATGAGGAAATTTGCCTCCGAAAGCATCAGCTTTGCGAGCGACAGCCTGCCGCGCTCACCACCGCTGAGATCTGCCACGCGCTTTGTGACCGTCTCCTCACCGGTAAACAAAAATGCCGCGAGGACGCTGCGCACCTTTGTATTGCTCAGGTTCGGGTAGGCATCCTGTATCTCCTCGAACAGCGTTTTTTCCTCGCTGAGCAGCTGCTGCTCCTGATCGTAATAGCCGATGTGCACATTCGCGCCGAGACGGACGGTTCCGGCATCTGCCGCCAGCCTGCCGGTAATGATCTTTAGCATCGTCGTCTTGCCGGTTCCGTTGTCACCGATCAGCGCCACGCGCTCGCCGCGCTTGATCTCCAGATCAATACCTGAAAACAGCTCGTTACCCGGAAATGCCTTTGTGAGTCCCTCCACCGAGAGCACATCCTTGCCGCTTGTGATATTCGGCTCCAACGTAATATGCATATCAGCCTGTTCCTCAACCGGCTTTTCCAAAAGCTCGATCTTCTCCAATGCCTTTTCGCGGCTCTCCGCGCGTTTGATCGACTTTTCACGGTTAAAGGATTTTAGCTTCGCGATCACTTCTTCCTGATGGGCGATCTCGCGCTGCTGGTTTAGGTACTGCTTCATCTGCGCTTCACGGATCTGCGCCTTTTTTTTGCTGTACTGCGAATAATTTCCTGCATATACGTGTGCCTGATGCAAAAAAACCTCTACCACCTTTGTCACGATGCGATCGAGAAAATAGCGGTCATGCGATACGAGTATGACCGCACCCTTATAGCCCTTTAAAAATCCCTCGAGCCATGTGATGCTCGAAAGATCCAGATGGTTTGTCGGCTCATCCAAAAGCAGGATGTCAGGTTTTCGCACAAGCAGCTTGGCAAGCGACACCCGCGTTTTCTGACCGCCGGAGAGTTCTCCCAGCTTCCGGTCAAACATATCCTCCGAAAACCCGAGTCCGCGCAGGATCCCGCTCACCTCACTCTTGTAATAATATCCGCCCTTTGCCTCAAATTCCTGCAAAAACGTGTGATAATGCTCCATCAGTGCATCAAGCTCGCTGCCCGAGGTATGCTTCATCTGTTCCTCAAAGGAACGGATCTGTGCCTCCATCTCTATGATGTCGGACTTGGCACTGAGCACCTCCTCGTAGATCGTACAGTCGTCAGCTACCTCCTGATACTGTGCCAGATACCCGATGCTCTTATTTTTCGCGATCGTCACCTCGCCCTCATCGGCAGGCAATTCACCGATCAGGATCTTTAAGAGCGTAGACTTTCCGGCTCCATTGATGCCGACGATCGCAGCCTTTTCATTTTCCTCGATATGGAACGAGACTTTTTTTAAGATTTCTTCTGTTCCAAATGCTTTTGAAACATTTTGACAGGATAAAATCATCGTTCGATTCCCCTTATTTCTATACTAAATACCGTTTTCTGCCCTCATGCAGCAGACGGCGCATCCTATGCGTAATAGGACTCCAGTGTTTTTCGGATCTCCTTGATGAAATCGCCGCTGTTTAATACAACGGGATCAGGCAGCTCGGTGATCAGCGCGAGATCCTTTGTCATTTTTCCGGACTCGATCGTATCGACACAGGCCTTTTCGAGACGATCCGCAAAGGTCATCAGCTCCGGCAGTTGATCGAGCTCCCCACGCTTTCTGAGCGCACCTGACCATGCGAAGATCGTAGCAACGGAGTTCGTAGAAGTCTCCTCCCCTGCCAGATGCTTGTAATAGTGGCGCTGTACGGTGCCGTGTGCTGCCTCATACTCATAAATGCCCGCGGGTGAAACAAGTACAGAGGTCATCATAGCGAGCGAGCCGCACGCAGACGAGATCATATCACTCATCACATCTCCGTCATAGTTTTTACAAGCCCAGATAAATCCACCCTCTGATTTCATGACACGCGCAACCGCATCATCGATCAGTGTGTAGAAATATGTAATGCCGGCAGTCTCAAACTTTTCCTTGTACTCGCAGTCAAAAATTTCTTGGAAAATATCCTTAAACGTGTGGTCATATTTTTTAGAGATCGTGTCCTTTGTCGCAAACCACAGATCCTGACCAAGATCCAATGCATAACTGAAACAGCTCCGTGCAAAGCTCTCGATCGACTCATCCACGTTGTGCTGTCCCTGAATGATGCCAGCACCGGTAAACTCGTGGATCGTCACGCGCTCCTCGCTGCCATCTGCACCGGTAAATACGAGCTCTGCCTTGCCTGCACCGGGCACCTTCATCTCGACTGCCTTGTACACATCACCATACGCATGTCTGGCGATCGTAATCGGCTTTTTCCAGTTCTTCACACAGGGCTCGATCCCCTTTACCTGAATCGGTGTGCGGAATACGGTTCCGTCGAGCATCGCGCGGATCGTACCGTTCGGGCTCTTCCACATCTCTTTCAGATTGTACTCGGTCATACGTGCCGCATTCGGTGTGATCGTCGCACACTTCACTGCCACGCCGTATTTTTTCGTTGCATTGGCGGAATCGACGGTCACCTGATCATTGGTCTCGTTGCGGTATTCCAGTCCCAGATCATAATACTCGGTCTTGAGATCGATAAACGGGCACAGCAGCTCATCCTTGATCATCTGCCAGAGAATACGTGTCATCTCGTCTCCATCCATTTCTACCAACGGGGTTGTCATCTTGATTTTTTCCATCGTCGTCTCCTCTTTCTTTCCTGTTCTCTTATGGGTCAGTTCATTTTACATGCGCAATTCGCAGCTCACAATTACCTGTAATCATAGCACACTTTGCCATGCCGCGCAAATAGATTAGCGCGACTCCTAAAAAAATAATGTGCAGACCGGAAACACTGACATGCCCTCCACATAGTATGAACTATAAATCAAATCAACGGAGGACTTCAACATGAGCGATTTAGCTGCTACAAACTGTGGATGCGGATGTGACAACTCTAACGGATGCTCAAACATTATCTGGATTCTGTTACTGCTTAGCTGCTGCGGCGGAAATGGCAGTTTTCTGAACGGAAACGGCGGATGCGGCAACGGATGCGACAGTATCTGGATCATCCTGCTCATTCTTTGCTGCTGCGGTGGAAATGGCGGCAGCAATGGCGGATGCTTCTAAATCTTTTAGTT
>CAVHZH010000080.1:0-10867 GCA_963640395.1 Oscillospiraceae bacterium | reverse complement strand
GCGAAGCAGCAAATTCCCATGCAAATCCGTGCGATCCGCCGGAGGCTGCTAAGGGAATGCTGATAGAATCAGCATTCCCTTAGATGATGTGAGAAGGTCTTTTACAGAAACTACTGTGGGAGTCCTTCTATTTTTTTATGATAGGAAATTCCTATCAAATAAAAAAATGTATGCAAACAGGAGGTAAACTGTTATAATAATGTCTATTAGGAAGATCACATAAGAGGCGGAACGGTTATGACAGAACAGATCACAGAAGGAACTTACAGCAGATTCGGTGTCAGCAGGCTGGCAGATGGAATCTGTTTTACATTTGAAGGAGAAAAAGAACAGGACTGTGCCGTGCGTATTTATGACAAACGCGCACACGCAGACGGACGGATGTACCGGGATATTCCGGTTCCGAAGGACTATTGTGTCGGTGCCGTGCGCTCGGTCTGTGTGCGTGGGCTGAATCCGGCGCGGAATGATTATAATTATATG
This sequence comes from Oscillospiraceae bacterium, assembly GCA_963640395.1. Classification (GTDB taxonomy): domain Bacteria; phylum Bacillota; class Clostridia; order Lachnospirales; family Lachnospiraceae; genus W0P33-017. The sequence goes on along the minus strand of CAVHZH010000080.1, from coordinate 10,384 downwards.
ATCGATGGCAGGGAAGTGGTCGATCCGTATGCTGCCCGGATTGTCGGCAGGGAAAAGTGGGCGGATATCCGGCGTTTCGATTCCGGGATGCAGGTGCGCAGCGGCTTTGAGCTGGCAGATTTCGACTGGGGAGGGGATACACACCCTGAGATCGGGCGCAGTGAGATGGTGATGTATAAGCTGCATGTCAGGGGCTTTACGAAGGATGCCGGCAACCGGATCAGGCATAAGGGCACGTTTGCCGGCATTCAGGAGAGCATTGCGTACTTAAAGGAGCTTGGGATCACGACGGTCGAGCTCATGCCGGCTTACGAATTTGAGGAGCTGATGGAGTCGGAACACGACGGGCAGACGGTCGATTTTTCAGGCTGGTCGCCGCAGGCAGTCGCAGGCTACCAGATGCTTCAGCAGGCACAGCGCAAGCAGGAGATACGCACGCCGAGGCTCAATTACTGGGGCTACGGAGCCGGAAACTATTTCGCACCGAAGGCAAGCTATGCCGCCGGGACGGATGCTGCGGGTGAGTTCCGGGAGCTTGTGCGCGCATTGCATGCTGCTGGGCTCGAGTGTATCATGGAGTTTTATTTTGATGCGCAGGAAAATCCGAATTATGCGGTGGAGGTGCTGCGCCACTGGGTACTTCACTACCATGTGGACGGCTTCCATCTGATCGCGCCGCAGCGCGTGATCTCGAGTGTGATCTGCGATGTATTGCTGCGCCGCAGCAAGCTGTTTGCGGCATCCTTCCCGCAGGAGGCGTGGGATGCGGCGGATAGCTACCCGCATCTGTATGTGTACAACGATGACTTTTTATACACGGCGCGCAAGATGATCAATCATCAGGACGGCAATCTGATCGAGTTTTTCAACCAGCAGCGCAAGCAGCATCCGCAGATCGGATTTGTGAATTATATTGCAAGCAACAACGGCTTTACACTCGCGGATGTGTTCAGCTACGTGAACAAGCACAATGAGGCAAACGGCGAGGACGGCGCAGACGGAAATAACTGGAACTACAGTGTCAACTGCGGTATCGAGGGCGTATCCCGGAAGAAAAAGATTTTGCAGCAGCGGACACAGTTGATGAAACTGTCGATGGCGGCAGTCATTTTTGCGCAGGGTGTGCCGTTCATTTTGGCGGGAGATGAATTCGGCAATTCACAGAATGGCAATAACAATGCCTACTGTCAGGACAACCGGACGGGATGGGTGAACTGGCGGCAGAAGGAAAAAAATGCCACGTATTTTGAGGCGGTCAGGGAACTGCTGGCGCTGCGCCGGGAGCATCCCGCTGTGCGGAGTGAGCGCCCGCTGCAGATGTGTGATTACGAGGCGCATGGGCTGCCGGATTTGTCTTACCACGGCACGCAGGCTTGGAGCGGGGAAATTTATCCATCCATGCAGGCGCTCGGTGCCGCTTATTGCGGTGCGTATGCGGGGGAACAGCAGGATCTGTATATCGGATGGAATTTTTCGCAGGGGAAGGCGGTGCTGGCATTGCCGAAGCCGTCTGATGGGACGCATTGGGAGATCATAAACGGCGACGGAGCGGTAAACGATGAGCAGCTCGAGTTGCCGGAGCTCAGCGCGACGGTGCTCGTCACTGTTCCCGACCCGCCAGACAAACCGCAAAAATCGGGCAAAACGAAGAAATAATTTATGCGATTGCAAAATCATGTAGCATATCGAGGCATGCGAGCACGATGTTCTATATTTGCAGCTCCCGCAAATGAAAATTTAATTTGTATGGAAGGAGCCGTATTGCATGGCTGAAAACAAACAGTTCGGTCTGTCGGTCTTTGACCTGAAATGTATCGCGGTCGCGACGATGCTGATCGACCATATCGGCGCATTTTTGTACACCGATCAGGTGTGGATGCGTTATATCGGCAGGCTGGCATTCCCAATCTACTGCTTTTTGCTTGTGGAGGGATATTATCACACGCGGGATGTCCGCAAATATATCGGAAGGCTCGCGCTGTTTGCACTGATTTCCGAGGTGCCGTTTGATCTTGCCCTCGCGGGTCAGCCCGTCTATATGGAGCACCAGAACGTCTTTTTTACACTGACGCTTGGACTGACCTGTATCTGCGTGCTCGACCGGCTGACGTCGAAATGGCTTGCACTCGGTATCGTTGCCGGGATCTGGCTGCTGACCGGCTATGTGATCCGCCCGGATTACAGTATCGGCGGTCTGATCATGATCTTTTTTTTCTACCGGTTCCGCAGCCAGTGGCTGTACCGGTTGTTGTCGGTCGCTGCCATCAACTGTTTGTATTACGGACCGATCCAGTGGGCGGGGACGGCTGCACTGCTGCCGATCCACTTTTATAATGGAAAAAAAGGACCGTCTGCAAAGTATTTCTTTTACGCATTTTATCCGGTACATTTATTGCTGCTGTACCTGATACGGAGGTATTTGTTCAATGTCACTTAAAAAAGCATACAAGCACTTAAAAACCGTATGTGCACACCGCAGACAGGTGCGGAAAAACTGTTTTCGCATGGGACTTTACTGGCAGGGGCTGACGCATGACCTGTCCAAGTTTTCATGGGCTGAATTCCGCATCGGAGCAAAATATTTCATGGATGACCAGAGTCCACACAACGGCGAGCGCGCCGAGTACGGCTACTCGACGGCGTGGCTGCACCACAAGGGCAGGAACAAGCATCACCTCGAATACTGGATCGATTATGATGTCAAGGGCGACCATCATATCGCGGGTATGCGTATGCCCGAACGGTATGTCGCGGAGATGGTTGCTGACCGCATTGCGGCATCCAAAATCTATAAAAAAGAAAAATATACCGACGCTTCGCCGCTCGAATATTACATGCAGAAGCGCGATTACCATGTGCTGCACCCCGAGACAAGGGCGCTGCTCGAAAAGCTCTTAAACATGCTCGCCGAAAAGGGGGAGGATGAGACCTTCCGCTATATTAGGGAGGAAGTGCTGAAAAAATAGTACAGACCGGCGTGCGGGAAAATGAGTGGGAAAGGCACAGGAAAGCTGTCCGGGACATAAAATGTATTAAGTTCGCTTTGATAGATCGGAGAGAAGCGATTGAAAACATTTTTGCCTCCTCTGACGCAGCCGGAGGAAAAGGAATATATCGCACGGATGAAGGCTGGAAGCCAGGAAGCGAAGCATGTGCTGGTCGAACGGAATATGCGGCTCGTCGCACACATCGTCAAAAAGTACCAGAATGTGGACGAGGAGCTGGAGGAGCTGATCTCCATCGGCACGATCGGTCTGATCAAGGCAGTCGGGACTTACAATGATGCGAGAGGCAGCCGTCTGGCGACCTATGCCGCGCGGTGTATTGACAATGAACTGCTCATGTATCTGCGCTCCAGACGGAAAAGCTCGCGCGAGGTATCGCTCTACGAGCCGGTCGGGACAGACAAGGAGGGCAACCAGATCCGCCTGCTGGATATCTGCGAGAGCGACGACCCGGATGTCGTAGAAACGCTGGATCTCAAATGGCGGATCAGCCTGTTGCGCAAAATGATCCCGGAGCTTTTACACGGGAGGGAGCGGCAGATCATCGTGCTCCGCTACGGACTCGACGGTGCTAAGCCGCTTACGCAGCGGGAGATCGCAGCCCGGATCGGTATCTCACGCTCCTATGTCAGCCGGATCGAAAAAAAGGCGCTGAAACGCCTGCGTGACGAATTTGCCACGATCGAAACGCCTGCGCATGAATGAATTTTCAGAAGGACTTTAAAAAAGATGCGATCCATGTTACAATGGGTACATCTTTTTTTCGTTATTATAAATGATTTCCCACTGTAGCGCGCAGAGAGGAGACGATATGTACAGTATCGTGACAACTGCGATCCTACAAGGGATCGATAGTCTGCCTGTCTGTGTGGAGGCAGATGTCAGCGATGGATTGCCGGTCTTTGAGATGGTCGGCTTTCTCGCATCTGAGGTACGTGAGTCGAAGGAGCGCGTGCGGACGGCACTGCGCAACTGTGGACACCAGCTCCCGGCGAAGCGTATCACGATCAATTTATCCCCTGCAAATATCAGAAAAAGCGGAAACGGCTTTGATCTGCCGATCACAGTCGCGATTCTTACGGCGCTCGGAGTCATTACGGAGCAGGCGATAGACCAGACGCTGGTGATCGGTGAGGTCGGGCTGAACGGTGCGATTCTGGCGGTGGACGGGATCCTGCCGGTTCTGCTCATGGCGAAGGCGCGGGGAATCCGCCGCTGCATCCTGCCAGCCTCCAACTACCACGAGGCGGCGGTTGTGGACGGCATCGATATTTTCCCGGCAAGCCATATAAAAGAAGTCATGGAACTCTGCCAGAGCGCATATACCGTAGAGAAAAAGATTCCGGAAATGCCGGCATCTGCGCAGAGTGCGCATCCGGCGGCGGATTTTTCGGATGTCAACGGACAGCGGATGTTGCGGCGGGCATGTGAGATCGCGGTGAGCGGAATGCACAACCTGCTGATGGTCGGACCGCCCGGGGCTGGAAAAACAATGATAGCCAGACGGATTCCCGGCATTCTGCCGCCGATGGAGCGCATGGAGCAGCTCGAGGTATCGAAAATCTACAGCGTGAGCGGCATGCTGCACAAAAACAGCGGTCTGATCACGGAACGGCCATTCCGTGCGCCGCATCATACGATCAGCCCGCAGGGGCTGGCAGGCGGCGGACAGGTGCCAAAGCCCGGAGAGGTGTCACTGGCACACCGGGGTGTCCTGTTTCTGGACGAATTGCCAGAATTTCAAAAGACAACGCTGGAGATTTTGCGTCAGCCGATGGAGGACGGCTCGATCACGATCACGCGCGTGAACAGCAGCTTTGTCTATCCGGCAGATTTTTTGCTGGTCTGTGCGATGAATCCGTGCAAATGCGGATTTTATCCGGACAGAAACCGCTGCCGGTGCAGCAATACGTCGATCCGGAACTATCTGACACGGATCAGCCAGCCGTTACTGGATCGGATCGATCTGTGTGCGGAGGCGGAGCCTGTCAGCTACCGGGATCTGACGAGTGTGGCGCACGGAGAATCCTCTGCGCAGATCAGGGAGCGCGTGTGGATGGCGCATCATCTGCAGCAGCAGCGCTACGCGGGCGAGCCATGGTTTTTTAACAGCCAGATACCGGGCGGGCGCATCGACCAGTTTTGCGGGCTGGATCAGAAGGAAGCCCGTTACATGGAGCGGATGTATGAGAAGCTGCAGCTTTCGGCGCGCGCTTACCACAAGATCTTAAAGGTTGCACGCACGATCGCCGATCTGGATGCCAGCGAAAAGGTCACAGTACGCCATCTGACCGAGGCGGTCTGCTACCGCAGTCTGGACAAAAAATTCTGGGAGGTGTAGCGATGGGGAATGTGACGGAGGAAACCGATATTTTATACGCATACTGGCTGGCAAATATTTCGGGCGTAGGTGCAAAGACTATCCACCAGCTCTACAAATACTGTGGCAGTGCAAAGACCATTTATGAGATGGGCGCGCGGGAGCTGAGCGAGCTCTACGGCATCACGGAGGAGTCCGCGCTGCGCATCAGCGATGCAAAAAAGAAATGGGATCTGTACGGCGCGTGGGAACGCCTGATGCGCCGCGGTATCTCGTTTGTCTCACTGGAGCAGCCGGGCTATCCAAAACGGCTCAGAGAGATCTATGATCCGCCTTATGGACTGTATTATATCGGACAACTGCCGCCCGATACACCATCCGCCGGAGTTGTCGGTGCGCGCAGCTGTTCTTCTTATGGAAAAAAGATGGCGCTCCGCGTCGGAAAATGTCTCGGCGCAAACGGTGTCAGTGTCATCAGCGGTCTGGCGCGCGGCATCGATGGCTACGGGCATCAGGGTGCGTTGGAGGGTGGCGGAAAGACGTATGCGGTGCTCGGCTGCGGCATCAATATCGTCTATCCGCCGGAGCACGGCGCATTGTATGAGCAGATCGCCTCGCACGGCGGGATTTTGTCCGAGTATCCGCCGGACATGCCGCCATGCCCCGGATATTTTCCGATGAGAAACCGCGTGATCTCCGGTCTGTCAGACGCACTGATTATAATAGAAGCAAAACGAAAAAGCGGCTCACTCATCACGGCAGACTGCGCATTGGAGCAGGGAAAGGATGTCTACGCCGTGCCCGGACGCATGAGCGATCCGCTCAGCGCGGGCTGTAATCACCTGATCCGTCAGGGCGCAGGAATCTTATTGTCACCGGAGGAGGTCGTATCTGAACTGGGACTTTTATCCGAAAAAAATAAATTGCCACTTGAAAAGTCTCAACGCTTGGTGTATAGTTGCCTTGATTTGCATCCAAAATCTATGGAGGAGCTCTGTGGAACAACGGGACTCGATCCGGTAACGCTGGCACAACTGCTGGACGGTTTAGAGGAACGGGGACTGGTGCGGGAAACATGGCAAAATCATTATATATCGGTAAATTAGAGGAGATATGTTTATAATGGCAAAATATCTGGTCATTGTGGAGTCGCCTGCAAAGGTAAAGACGATTAAAAAATTTCTCGGAAAAAATTATGAGGTGGCAGCATCCAACGGACATGTGCGTGATCTGCCGAAAAGCCAGCTCGGTTTTAATGCCGAGAATGACTTTGAACCCAAATATATTACGATACGTGGAAAAGGTGATATTCTGGCAAATCTTCGCAAGGAGGTCAAAAAGGCAGACAAGATTTATCTGGCAACTGACCCGGACCGCGAGGGAGAGGCCATTTCGTGGCATTTGTATCATGCATTAAAGCTCAAGGATATGCCGGATAAGAAGGTATACCGCATTACCTTTAACGAGATCACGCAGTCGGCAGTCAAGGCATCGCTCAAGCATCCGCGTGAGATCAATATGGATCTGGTGAACGCGCAGCAGGCGCGCCGAATGCTCGACCGCATGGTGGGCTACCGGATCAGCCCGGTGCTCTGGAGCAAGGTCAAGCGTGGATTGTCCGCAGGGCGCGTACAGTCCGTGGCACTGCGCCTGATCAGCGACCGGGAAAATGAGATCAACGAATTTATACCGGAGGAATACTGGACGGTAGACGTGCAGTTGGCTATTCCCGGCGAGAAGAAGCCGCTCATCGCCAAGCTTGACAGCAAAGACAAAAAAAAGCTGTCCCTGTCCAAAAAAGAACAGGTGGAGGCTGTGAAGCAGGAGTTAGAGCATGCCGATTTCCAAGTGACAGAGGTCAAAAAGGGAGAGCGCATCAAAAAAGCACCGTATCCGTTCACAACAAGTACCTTGCAGCAGGAGGCATCCAAGCGGCTCAATTTTTCCACGCAGAAAACGATGCGTCTTGCACAGCAGTTATATGAAGGCGTAGACATCAAGGGACAGGGCACAGTCGGTATCATCACCTACCTGCGTACCGACTCCGTGCGTGTCGCAGAGGAGGCAGAAACCGCCGCGCATGCATATATCAGTGAAAAGTACGGCGAGCAGTATGCGGCGCAGCATGCCGGTGATACAAAGACAAAGGGCAAGATTCAGGATGCGCACGAGGCGATCCGCCCGACCGACATCACGCGGATGCCGGTGCTCATCAAGGAGTCCTTATCCAGAGACCAGTTCCGTCTGTACCAGTTGATCTGGAACCGTTTTGTGGCGAGCCGCATGAATCCGGCACGCTATGAGACGACTTCCGTAAAGATCGGGGCAGGCAGCTACCAGCTGCATGTATCCGCATCAAAGCTCGTGTTTGAGGGATTTTTATCCGTATATACCGCAGACGATGAGGAAAAAGAAGAAAACAATGTACTGCTCGGATCGATCAGCGAGGAGACAAAGCTGTCCCTGCAGGAGATCGACGCAAAGCAGCACTTTACACAGCCGGCACCGCATTTTACGGAAGCCTCGCTGGTAAAGACGCTGGAGGAGCACGGCATCGGACGCCCGAGTACCTATGCGCCGACGATCACAACACTGTTGGCACGCCGTTATATTACCAAAGAACAGAAAAATCTGTATATGACAGAGCTTGGCGAAGCGGTCAATTCGATCATGATGCAGGCATTTGAGACGATCGTGGATGAGCATTTTACCGCAAACATGGAGTCGCTGCTCGATATGGTCGAGGAGGGCAAGGTACAGTGGAAAACGATCATCAGTAATTTTTATCCGGATCTGGAAAATGCGGTCGCCGAGGCGGAAAAAAAGCTCGAAAAGGTCGAGATCGCCGACGAAGTCACGGATGTGATCTGCGAGGAATGCGGGCGCAATATGGTCGTGAAATACGGACCGCACGGAAAGTTTCTGGCATGTCCGGGCTTCCCGGAATGCAGGAATACCAAGCCGTATCTGGAAAAAATCGGTGTACACTGCCCGTCCTGCGGAAAGGAGATCGTGCTGCGCAAGACAAAGAAGGGCAGACGTTACTATGGATGTGAAAATTATCCGGACTGTGAATTTATGTCATGGGCGAAGCCGGTAGAGAAGAAATGTCCGTCCTGCGGCGGCTATATGGTCGAAAAAGGTAATAAGCTGGTCTGCGCGGATGCACAGTGCGGCTATGTAGAGCAAAAGGAAAAGCAAAACTAAAATTTGCCGCTAAATATTTGAGCTTTTCATTGTATTTTCAGAAAAATGGGTGTATGATTTTCATATATCCATTTTTGGGTACACAATAATAGGAATATATTGACATGAGACGGACATCATGTGCGCAGGCTCTGACACATGGCGGAGAGCCTTCTTAAGTGAAAGGAAGAGAGCTATGAGTGTACAGCTTCTGGACAAAACGAGAAAAATCAATAAACTGCTGCATAACAACAACTCCTCCAAGGTTGTGTTCAACGATATCTGCGAGGTTTTGACGGATATACTCGCATCCAACATTCTTGTCATCAGTAAAAAGGGAAAGGTGCTCGGTGCCAGCCAGTCGGTCAATACACAGGAGCTGAGCGAGCTGATCGTTGATGAGGTCGGCGGCTTTATTGATCCGATGCTAAATGAGCGTCTGCTCGGTATTTTGTCTACGAAAGAAAATGTGAATTTAGAGACATTAGGCTTTGTGACCGATATCAAGGAATACTCGGCGATCATTGCCCCAATCGATATTGCGGGTGAGCGTCTCGGCACGCTGTTTGTCTACCGCATGGAGCAGGCTTACGATATCGATGACATTATTCTGACCGAGTATGGGACGACCGTCGTAGGGCTTGAGATGCTGCGCTCGGTCAATGAGGAGAGCGCAGAGGAGAACCGCAAGATCCAGATCGTCAAATCAGCGATTTCGACGCTGTCATTCTCCGAGCTGGAGGCGATCATCCATATCTTTGATGAGCTCGGAGGCAAGGAGGGCATCCTTGTGGCTAGTAAGATCGCTGACCGTGTAGGCATCACCCGTTCGGTGATCGTCAATGCGCTCCGCAAATTCGAGAGCGCCGGCGTGATCGAGTCCAGATCCTCCGGCATGCGCGGCACATACATCAAGGTGTTGAACGACGTGGTGTTTGACGAGCTCGAACAGGTCAAGCGCGAGCAGAAGCATGGCTAGAAAATATGTAACTGTTCAGAACCAATGTCACTTAGTTAAGCTTATTGGTTCACTTTGAGCTAAACCTCTAAGGAAATACTGATTTAATCAGCATTTCCTTAGAAAAATTTCGCGGAAAATACTATCTTATTGCGTGTGATGGTTCTGAATTTAACATTGCCAGAAATCCGAACGATCCTGACACCTTCCACGAGCCTAATGGCAAATCTGCATCCGGTTTTAATATGGTTCATACCATCTCTTTATATGAGGTATGTTCTAAGCGGTATCTTGATTTAGAAGTTCAGCTTGGGCGTCTTAAAAATGAGTTTCAGGCTATCTGCAATCTTATGGATCGGTATGCCTATGGGGGTTCCCCTATTTTCATTGCTGACAGAGGATTTTCCAGTTACAACGTTTTTGCTCATGCAATCGAAAATAACGTTGTTTTTTTGATTCTGCAACAATATATCTTACTCTTAAAAATCTAACTCCAGAATCAGTCCAATCTGATTGGTGGATTCTTTTTACAGATGTAACTTCCATCAAATCCCCCAACTTACGCTGTTCCCAAGTTTTTTGAAAAATATGCTTTTAGTCTCGTCAATGCTTAAAATATAAAAGTACGAAAATTTGTACTTTCGTTCGATAAAACAGCCATATATTGAAGAAAACGCATTTATGTGTTATAATGTATGCACTTTCACTTTGACAGAGAAAGGGGTGCAACGATGGCTGTCAGCTATAAGAAACTATGGCATATCCTTCTTGATAGAGATATGAAGAAAAAAGATTTAGAGGAAAAGGCGGGATTGAGCCATTATACGATGAGCAAGATGAGTAGGGATGAAAATGTAACTACTGAAGTGCTCGGAAAAATATGCAATGCACTTGACTGTAAAGTCGAAGATTTTA
>CAVHZH010000079.1:0-11256 GCA_963640395.1 Oscillospiraceae bacterium | reverse complement strand
TAAAAAAGAGTCGCTCGCGACTCTTTCGCGCCCGAGCGGTATGCGAAGCATACACTTCAACTCCGCGAGGGAGCATGAAGTCCAGTGGACTTCAGATCTGCTCCGACCGGAGTGCTAACGTAGATGCGCATCCTTGCGGAGCGTTTTTAATTCATAGGAAGGAATTTCCTATGAAATGAAGAATAATGGCTGCCGGAAAAACCGACAGCCCACTGTTTACCCTTATAAAATCGTATCCCACAACTGTGCATCCGGGCTCGCGATCACTGAGCTGTCCAGATACATGCCGCGTGCACTGACTGCGGCTTCTGCTTTCTTGATCGCTGCTGTGACCGCTGCGACCTCTCCGGTCAGAAATACATATGATTTACCGCACATACCGCGCGCCACACGGATCTCGATCAGATCGACCTCTGCGGTCTTTGCCGCTTCATCGGCTGCCACAAAGATCGAGGACGCATCAAATGTCTCTAATACACCGAGCGCATTACGGTTTTTGATCGATACTGTTCCGTAGATTGCCGGGAAAATGCCGTCATGCGGATTTCCCAACAGGAAGCTGTCGATCAACTGTTCCGGATAACGCGCTGCCGCCGCATCTACTGACGCACGCACCGCACTGATATCCCCCTCAAAAATCACGATATATTTTCCGGGGCAGACAGTCTGTGCCTCGATGATCTTTACATCTGCGGTCTTTAATACCAGATCTGCCGCTAAAACACCTGTGGATACCGTCTTGTACTCCACCATTCCTAATGCTCTACCCATACTGTATTTCCTCTCTGTTCCCCACGTAGCATGTGGCTATAAAAAATGTTCCCTATTTCTGTGCACGGATTGTAATATCCCGATCTGTCACATCTGTCACGACTCCGTCAATCGATGCATGGACTGGCAGGCTCAGCGCATTCTCCGCTGCCTCTGCGATCTTTTGTCCTTCCTTTACGACATCCCCGACCTTTACAACCGGAACTGCCGGCGCACCGATATGCTGGCTGAGCTTCTCCTTTACCTGATCGACAACGATGATCGACTCGTCGATCGGAGCCTTGACATTATATTTCTCGAGTCCAAGTCTCGCGCGAAGCCTAGAGATCGGCACACGGCGCAGCGCCCTCTGCGCTTTGATGGGGCCTGCCTCTACCTTCGGCGGCTTGATACCGTTCGCACGAAGCCCTGCCTTATACTCTGCGATGAGTGAGCGGGGTGACAATCCCTGATTGCAGGAATACATCTCGCACAATCCGCAGGAGCTGCAGAAAAATGTATTTAAAAATGGTCCGACATCCTGTGTGGTTCCGCTCGTAGCGGCACGCATAAACAGATGTGGCTGAATCGGATGTCCAAGCAGATTTCGCGGACACAGATCTGTACACATCTCACACTGACAACAGGATGCCATCGCACGTTTCATGCTGATTTGTGTATTCTGTCTTTTTTTCTTTACGACCGGATGCTCCTCCGGCAGTACGATGATCGCATTGGAGGTCTTTGTAATCAAATCATACTGGCTGCACAGATTACCGGTCATCGGACCTCCCATCAGATATACCGGATCTTCTACCGTTACACCGCCTGCCAGCGCTACAACATCTTTCACTGTCATGCCAAGCGGTACATATTTGGTCACAGGCTGTGCAACCTCACCCGTGATCGTAATAAATTTGTGTGTGACAGGCTTTTTGAGCTTCAAAGCCTGATAAATATTAAATACGGTCTCTACGTTGAATACTGCCACACCGACCTGAATCGGGATGCTTCCGGGCGGAACCACCTTTCCGGTCAGCTCGTTGATCAGTACAACCTCGTCTCCTGCCGGATAGACCTCCGGCAGGAGACCTATAGAGATAATGGGGAATGAACGGAGGTGAGCACGAACAGCCTCTACGGTCTGCTTGTATGCTTCTTTTACACCGATGATAACCTCATTACAGCCGATGGACAATGCCATCTGATACAGCGTACTCAATATCTCATAGGGATATTTTTCCAACACCTGTCTGTGCAGACGTAAGAGGGGCTCACATTCTGCGCAGTTGAGAATAATTGTCTTTGCACGTGCATCGATCTTACCATATGATGGGAAACCGGCTCCACCGGCTCCGCAGATACCATTATCCTTCACTTCACTAATCAGTTCATTTATCTCTATCATAGCAATTACTCCAGTTGTAGACTGCCAATTCTGACAGCCATGTTATTCCAGTTTCACACCTTCATCAATAATTCCGACGATTGCAGCATCGATTGGTGCGCTATCCATTCCACAGCCAATTCTTGCAGCACTTCCGGTCGCAACTAAAACGGCTTCTCCGATACCCGCACCCACATTATCAATCGCCACCAGACGGTCGCCCGCATGTGCCATTGAATGGATCGGCTCAATAATCAGAAATTTATTGCCTACCAGATTTTCATTTTTGCGTGTGGAGATCACACTCCCAACAACCTTGCCTATAATCATATCAGTTCACCCTTATTTAATGACAACAGTGTCACCGGTCTTTAATTTCGCGGCATTTGCCTCATCGGTATCGATGTGCATCTCCAGTGTGAAGCTGGGATCTACACGGATCAGTACCTCATCAAATGTCGTTCCGCGGTCATTTGACGCTACAACAGATACGACATCCTTGTCGGCAAGACCTGCTGCGGCTGCATCTGCCGGTGACATATGGATATGTCTCTTGGCTACGATACAACCCTCTTTTAAGTACAGTGCGCCCTTCGGTCCGACCAGTGCGATCGGTGCCGATCCTGCGATGTCACCGGAATTGCGGATCACCGGTGCTACGCCCAACGTCCGCGCATCTGTCATGGAAATCTCAACCTGTGATTCCTTTCTGACCGGTCCTAAAATACGGACATTCTCGATCGCGCGCAGCTTTGTTCCTACGATTGTCACCTGCTCATTGGAAGCAAACTGACCACCCATCAGTTCTTTTTTCTTGGTCAACTGGTATCCGGATCCAAATAATACCTCTACATGCTCCTGTGTCAGATGCACATGGCGTGCAGAAACACCGACTGGAACCATGTAGCCTTCCTTTGATCCGGCTGCTGGCTCATCCTGCATCACTTCCATAACAAGCTTTGTGATCAATTCAATCTTTTTCTCGTCCATACTCACAAACGCTCCTATTGATTTTAAACTCCGGATGCCCGCAGGCATCCGGATGTATCAGTAACATTTAATCTACGACTACTGAACTGTCGGGAGAATTTTCTCAACATCGTTGTGAGGTCTGGGAATTACGTGTGTAGCTACAAGCTCACCGAGCTTTGCTGCGTTTGCTGCACCGGCTTCTACTGATGACTTAACAGCTCCTACATCTCCACGTACCATAACGGTTACTAATCCGGAACCGATCTTCTCTGTTCCTACTAATACTACGTTTGCTGCCTTACACATAGAATCTGCTGCCTCGATCGCTGCAGTCAGTCCTCTGGTCTCAACCATTCCTAATGCTTCCTGTGCCATTTTTCTTACCTCCGTTTTCTTTTCTTCGACAGGTACTGCAGGTACTTCTGCCGGCGTTGTTTTTGCTGTCTGGCGCGTTGTGCGCTTTGCAGCGGTTGTCGTTTTTTTCTCTGCCATGATTATGACTCACCTTTCTCCGGTGTCTCTGCTATCACGGGTGCCTTTGGCTTCATCCTGCTGGCTGATAATTCAACAAGTCGGACGATCTCCTCATGCGGTCGCGCGATCACAGTATAATTGACAGGTTTTTTTATTCCGTTGGCTGCTGCGGCTTCCACTGCCTGTCTGACAGCGGCAACCTCACCCTCTACGATGATCGTCACCAGTCGTCCGCCCAGCTTGCGTTCCCATGTCACGAAGTCCACATCTGCAGTCTTGCACATTATATCAAGTGCAGTCACGGCAGCCGTAACACCGGAAACTTCCAATAAACCTAATGACTTCATAAGCACTCCTTTTTAAGTGTCAGATGTCCTTTGAACTATTTTACAGTCGGAAGGATCTTCTCAACGTCATTATGAGGTCTGGGGATCACGTGTACTGCTACTAACTCGCCAAGCTTGGATGCTGCTGCTCCGCCTGTCTCTGTAGCTGCCTTAACAGCTCCTACATCTCCACGTACCATAACAGTTACTAATCCAGAACCGATCTTCTCTGTTCCGATCAGAACTACCTCTGCTGCCTTTACCATTGCATCAGCAGCCTCGATTGCTGCTGTAAGTCCTCTGGTCTCAACCATTCCTAATGCTTCCTGTGCCATTTTTATATCCTCCTGAATTTTTGCTTTTTCATGTTTGATTAGTTTTTATCAAAGGCATTTAAGCCAAACATCATCTGTGTACCCTCATCCGGTCCGGAAATAATATACCGTGACACCATTCCGGTAGACCGTTCTGCAACCTCCTGTGCCGCATCAACTGCTGCGGTCACATCTACGACCGAGCCGCGGAACTTGATGCAAATGATAAGGGGAACGGGAAGTGCATCTGCATTTGCCGGTTTGTTTCGGTCGAAAGGCTCTAAGGTCACATCTGCTGCTTTGCAGCCTGCATCTGCTGCCTCAAAAGCGGTCACCAGACCGAACACCTCAATAATACCACAAGCCTGTGCCATATGCTACCTCCGAATTATTTGTTTACGATTGCGATCTTCAGACCCTTCATGGAAAGGTTGGTCTCAAGTGCCTCGTTGATCTCCTCTAACGGGAACTTATGTGTGATCAGCTCCTTAATAGGAAGTCCGATCGCCTGTGCTCTCTTTAAGAAATCAAAGGTTGTCACATAATCTCTCAGTGTGTATACCCATGATCCTACGAGTGTGATCTCCTTTGAGCAAAGGTCAAAGTGCGGATTGATCGTTGCGTCTCCACCGTTGATGAAGAAGCCCAGTTCACAAAGTCCGCCGCCGTTGCGGATCATTTTATAGATGTTTGAATGTGCGTGAGGATTGCCGGTACACTGGAAAGCAAAATCAGCCAGATGTCCGCCGAAAGCTTCCTCTACTGCGCCTGCAAGCGCCTCCACACCCTTGTAGTTCATAAAGTTTACAGATTTCTCTGCGCCCATTCTCTTTGCGAACTCCAGACGCTGCTCGTTTCCGTCTACAGCTACGATGTTCTCAACACCCATCGTGCGGAGTACAGCGATACAGATCAGACCGATCGGTCCGCAGCCCTGAACAACCACGCGGCTGTTGAAACGTAAGATGCCGGTTGTCTTTGCACGCTCTACTGCATGAACTAAAACTGCGCAGGGCTCGATGAGGATTCGAGAATCCAGATCCAGATCGCTGACATTGAAGAATGTAGATCCTAATGCGCCGCGGATCAGGATGTAATCAGAGAACCATCCGTTCAGATGACAATCATCATCCGGAAGTAAGCCGTATACATCAGCGCCGCCAACGTTCTGCTTGTTCAGGTCATACATTGTGATGTCCGGGTTGTCCTTGAAGATCATACAGGTAACGATCTTGTCGCCAACCTTTACGTCTTTTCCAGCGGAATCCTTCTTTACATTTTTACCGATCTTTACGATCTCGCCGGTTCCCTCATGTCCTAATGCAACAGGGATCAGTCCAAACGGATCTACCTTAAACTCGTGCGCATCTGTGCCGCACACACCACATCCCTCAACCTTCACGAGAATGTCATCATCACCAACCTCGGGGATCGGGAATTCTTTAATATCAAAATGCTTCAGCTCTGTCAGCATTGCAACATGTGCAGTCTTGGGAATATTTCCTGAAGCGCCGGATGCTGCAGTTGTGCTGGATGCGAGAGCACTCGGATCTCTCATGCCATCTAATACGGATTTAACGATGGCTTCAATATCTTTTTCATTTACTGCCATTTTATCTGCCTCCTACTAGCGAATACATAAGCTGTCGCTCATTACACAGCGACGTCTCTTGGTAAAGGTGCTGGCTGATGTCAGTCCCTCACCGGTACGGGATGCGATCGTGAATGTACAGAAGCCTTCACCACCGAATCCAAGTGCTGCGTAGCTGGGACCGTTCTTTACAAAGATTGCGGTGTCGATTGCCTGTCCGAAACGTGTCAGGTTCTCCACATTCTTTGAATGCATATGTGCGGAATGACGGCAGCCATGCTCTAACCATACAGCTTTCTCGATTGCATCATCGATGTCCTTTGCACGGACGATACCTAAGATCGGCATCATCAGCTCTTTCTCGATGAGCGGATGCTCCTTTTCTCCCTCGAAAATAATGCAGCGGATATTTGCCGGTGCATTGACTCCGATCATGGAGAGCAAGGTACGTGCATCCCTGCCGACGCACTTACGGTTCAGCTTGCCATTTACGAGCACGGTGTCAACCAGCTTCTGCTGCTCCTCGGGAGATACCATATAACAGTCATCTTCCTCCAACATCCAGTGGATCAGCTCATCGCATACGCTGTCAACGCATACAACCTCTTTCTCTGCGATACAGGGAAGGTTGTTATCGAAGGTACAGCCGTTGACAATATCTCTGGCTGCCTTGCGGATATCTGCGGTATCATCTACCAGTGCGGGCGGATTGCCTGCTCCGGCACCGATGCCTCTCTTTCCGGAAGAAAGAACTGCGGTCACAACTCCGGGACCTCCGGTAGCTGCAATCAGGTGGATATCCGGATGCTTCATCATAATATTGCTGGACTCCATCGTAGGATGCGAAAGTGCTACTGCTACGTTGCAGGGACCGCCAACAGCAAGTGATGCCTTGTTGACCAGCTCTACTGCATATAATGAAGTCTTGATTGCCTGCGGATGCGGGCAGAATACTACGGTGTTTCCACCTGCGAGCATTCCGATCGCATTACATAAAATCGTCTCGGACGGGTTCGTGCACGGGCAAATCGCTCCGATCACTCCGAAAGGTCCCATCTCGATCAGGGTCAGTCCGCGGTCTCCTGACCATGCGGTTGTTGTAATATCTTCTGTTCCGGGGGTCTTTTCCGCGAGGAGCTGATGCTTTAAAATCTTGTCTCCTACATTGCCCATTCCGGTTTCTTCTACTGCCATCTTTGCGAGGATCTCTGCATTTTCTTTTGTAAGCTCACGGAGCTTGGAGATCATTTTCTCCCTCAGATCCATCGGCATACGCTGCATGATCTTCTGTGCGTCCTTTGCTGCAGCGATCGCAGTGTTCATATCATTAAAAATACCAAGCTGTGCTTCTTTGGGCTGATCGCCGGTCTTTACCTGTGCGACAACCGCTGACACTATGGCTTTTAATTCAGCTTCGCTAACTGCCATTATCGGCTTCCTCCTTTAAAACTTGTCTATCACCTGCTGCGCAGATTCTGCCAGTTCGGTATCCTGTGCTTCGCTGCCTCCGCTCACGCCGAGTCCTCCGATGCACATGCCATCCTTCATGATCGGGATACCGCCGCCAAATATGACAATTCTGCCACCATTGGTATGCTGAATCCCGTACAGATCCCCGCCCGGCTGGGCGAGCTGCTTGAGCTGTGTGGTCGGCATCTTCAACGCCGCACATGTATACGCCTTGTTGAAAGCGATATCATAGCTGGCGATGTAAGAATTATCCATGCAATGGACAGCTACCGGATTGGCTCCTTTATTGGCTACGGCGATGACTGCGTTCACACCCATCTGTGCTGCCCTCTGCTCCACTGCTGCGATCAGCTGCTTTGCCATGTCCAACGTGACATCCGTCACTGCAGCGTGGCTGACCGACTGATCGACGGATCTGACTACGGATTGTACGATCTGCGCTAACTCATGTTCGTTCATAGATTATTTCAGTCCTAACTGAGCCATGACCTTCTTTGTGATATCTGCTACAAGCTCACTCTGCTCCGGTGTTGCATCTGTCTTGCTGCCGCAGCTTCCGCCACAGTTATGGCAGCTAGGCTTTCCTGCTAAAGTATTCGGGCAAAGGTTTGCCGGATGACGTCCCTTCATACCGAACTGACGACGGATCTCATACAGATCCTCAACCTGCTGAGGAGTGAACTCCTTCGGTCCGCCAAGCATCTTTGACTGATATAATAACTGTGCATAGAACTCAACTGACTCCATCTTTAAGTAAGCAGCAAGTAAGGAATCAGAGTAAGTCAGAGCACCGTGATTCTCTAATAATACCGCATCAAAATACTGAACGTACTCAGATACCGCATCAGGGATCTCCATGGTAGACGGTCTTCCGTACTTAGCGATCGGCACGCAGCCTAATGCGATAACTGCCTCGGGCATGATCGGCTGTGTCAGAGGAATACCTGCAATAGCAAATGTTGTTGCATACATCGGATGTGCATGTACAACTGACTTTACGTCCGGACGCTCCTCATATACTCTTAAGTGCATCTTGATCTCTGAAGAAGGCTTGAATCCAGGATTTGCCTGAATGATATTGCCCTTCAAGTCAACCTTGCAGATGTAGTCGGGAGTCATGAATCCCTTTGATACACCAGTCGGAGTACAAAGAATCTCGTTGTCGTTGATCTTTACAGAAATGTTACCGTCGTTAGCAGCAACCATGTTTCTGTCGTAGATTCTCTTTCCGATGTCGCAGATCTGTTTTTTGATTTCGTATTCTGATACCATAATGATCCTCCTTTTATTTTTTTGTTTTCCTTATGGTCTTTGATCCTTATGCTTTAAATTATAGTACATACCTAGCAAGCCGTCAACAAAAATCTGTTATACTTTGTGGTTTTTTGTTGTTTTTTTTGTGTTTGTGTGGTTTTGATACAGTAATGGAAAAAAATACCATCAAAACCCTTGTAAACAGCGGGTCAGAAACGGTTCAGCCATCAGCCGCCGATCTGTCCCTTCAGCCCTGCACGCTTCACCTCGGCTAACAGCTCCTGCATGAGCTGCGGCGAGGGTGCCTCAACATCTCCCATCGGGTACGGTCTGCCCAGTCCCTCATACTTGTCCTTCGCGAAATTGTGATACGGCAATAAATGCAGTTCCTCCACACCCGGCAGTGATGCCGCATACTGCGCGATCGCCCGGATCTCCATCGGCGTTGCGTTAAACGTCGGGATGACCGGCACCCTGATGATCAGCTTTGTATCATACCCGCTCGTCGCGATTTTTTTCGCGTTCTCTAACATCAGTTCATTCGATCTGCCGGTAAATGCCTTGTGCTTGTCCGGCTCCATGTGCTTAATATCCATCAGATACAGATCCAGATGCTCCAAAAAACGCTTGATCGTTGAAAATTCGGCACATCCCATCGATTCCATCGCCGTATGTATGCCGTGTGCGTGCAGCCCGCGCAGCAATGCCGAACCGAAATCCGGCTGGCACAGCGATTCGCCGCCCGAGAGTGTGACACCGCCGCCACTCTTGCGGTAATACATGCGGTCACGCTCTGCCTCTTCAATCATCTCGGCGACTGTCACATCACGCCCATAAGTGATCTCCTCCCCGGCGCGCATCATCGTCTCGATCTCATAGCGCTGTGATTCCGGATTGCAGCACCATTTACAGCGCAGCACACAGCCCTTTAAAAAGATGATCGTGCGGATGCCCGGACCGTCGTGGATGCTGTATTTCTGGATATCAAAAATGCGACCCTTTGTCTGCAAATAATCCTGTTCCATACGCCCTCCTGACCTCTCCTGTCAATTTCAAAAGCTATCCATCTCCCACGAATTTTACATTGTGGTTTCATGTTTGTTTTGTTTCGTTTTTGTTTGTTTTTTCTTTAATTATATGTTTGTTTTATGTTGAAGTCAAGGCTTTTCCATGCCTAATCCGCAATCAGTTTTTGTCATAATCGTCCAGAAAACTGTGCTTGATTCCATGCTTATCCTTGTACTCAATGACCGTGCTCAGATTGACATTGTGCACGCTCTTAAATATATTTCCCTCCACATACGGGTTGACCGTTTTGAGCTGTGCGATAAGCTGTTTGGTCTCCATCCGCTTTGATGCAGAGGTGCCGTCCTCCCGGCACGAAGAACAGGTATCCGTAAAATGGCATGCACACTGGATAAAATGCAATCCGTTATAGTCCCGCCACCGCATGATGTCCTCCTCGCGGACGAGATACATCGGGCGGATCAGCTCCATTCCCTCAAAATTCGTACTGTGCAGCTTTGGCATCATTGTCTGGATCTGCGCGCCGTAGAGCATTCCCATGAGTGTTGTCTCGATCACATCGTCGTAGTGGTGTCCGAGCGCGATCTTGTTGCAGCCGAGCTCCTTTGCCTTGCTGTAGAGATAGCCCCTGCGCATGCGCGCGCACAGATAACAGGGCGATTTCTCGATCTCGTAGACCGCGTCAAAAATCTGCGTCTCAAACACCGTGATCGGCACGCCGAGCATTTTGGCGTTTTTCTCGATCACCATCCGGTTCACCTCACTGTAGCCGGGATCCATCACGAGAAAGACAAGCTCAAACGGAAATTTGTTGTGCCGTTTCAGCTCCTGAAAGAGCTTTGCCATCAGCATGGAGTCCTTGCCGCCGGAGATGCAGACTGCGATCTTATCCCCCTCCTGCACCATGTCGTACTGGTTGATGCCCTTTGCGAACGGTGTGAACAGCTTTTTTTTGAATTTTTTGCGGATGCTCTGCTCGACATCTGCCTGCTTCGTTGTATTTCCAGCATCATCCTCCTGAAACGATGCCATCAGCCACGATGCGTAACCACCCTTCAAGCTGACCGCATCGTAGCCGAGTTCCCGAAGCTCCCCGACTGCATCGAGGCTCTGTGTGCCCCGCATACAGTATAAAATATAGCTTGTCCCGCGGTCTAGTGCGCCTGCCTGCGCCCGCTCACAGATGTCAGACATCTGTACGGAATTCGGGATCGCACCATACTGGTGTGAGACTTCATCCCGGATGTCACACAGCACATATTTCGACGGATGGATATCCGCCAGCTCCTCGAGCGTTATTTCTGCATATGCATAATTTTCAAACATGTAATTGTCCTCTACTATACTTAATAAAGATAGGTGTTTGCGAAACTATTTTTGTGGTGTTTTGAGGCATGTGAGCACGAGTTTTCGTATTTGCAGCTCCCGCAAACAACATGTGAGCAATGGCTGCGTCCGCAGCCATTCACGTTACGAGTGGTGCATTTCATAAATGTAGCAGCGTGAGCAAAGTCATGTCTGATTTTGCTGCCTTTGCACGATGAAGATGAGACTCCAAATTGTGGAAGCCTTTGCTGACACAATTTTGTTTTGCGGAGGCTCATCGGAATGGGTCGTGCAACGAAAGCAAAACAGACATGCTAGCGGGAGCGTGCCTGCGCGATACATGTGCGCGCATGACCAAAAACATAA
>CAVHZH010000078.1:0-11326 GCA_963640395.1 Oscillospiraceae bacterium | reverse complement strand
TCCTGCCCGGAGGGCTTTTTGTGTAATAGGAAATTCATCGGAATTTCCTATTACAGAACAAAAGCCGCCACCAAATGGTGACGGCTTACTGTTGCCTGACATCTGCAAGTAATGGATTACTCAACTAAGTACGGCTTGATTACTTCTAAGATCTCGTCCGTATTTGCCTCAGAGTGAATCGCCAACTCGATCGGCTTAGAGAGATCCAGACTGAAGATACCCATGATTGATTTTGCATCGATCACGTATCTTCCGGAAATCAGATCAAAGTCAAAGTCAAACTGTGTGATGGAATTCACGAAGGATTTTACCTTGTCAATGGAATTCAGAGAAATCTGTACTGTTTTCATATTTAAAAACCTCCTTGAAAATACATTTTCATTTACTCACATAGTACCGTTTTTCAATAGAAAAGTCAACTAATTAAAGGAATAAAAAAACGTGGATACCGTGAAAAATAATCAAACAAAAAACAGAACGGCAGCGCTGCACAACCTCGGCTGTAAGGTCAATGCCTATGAAACCGAGGCAATGCAGCAGATGCTCGAGGATGCAGGCTATGAGATCGTGGATTTTTCGCAGCCGGCGGATGTGTACGTGATCAATACCTGTTCCGTGACCAATATGGCAGACCGCAAATCCAGACAAATGATCCACCGCGCGCGCAAGCAGAACCCGGATGCGGCAGTCGTGGCGGCAGGCTGTTATGTGCAGACCGCAGGGGAGGAGCTGCTGGGGGATCTCTCGATCGATCTGTTGATCGGAAACAATAAAAAAACGGAGCTGCTGCCGATGCTGGAGCGTTTTTTTGCAGAGCGCACGCATACGGTGGATGTCATCGACATCAATGACGGCGTGAGGGGCTACGAGGAGATGCATCTGGCGAGAACCGGGGAGCATACGAGAGCCTTCTTAAAAGTGCAGGACGGCTGCAACCAGTTTTGCAGCTATTGTATTATTCCGTATGCGCGCGGCAGAGTGCGCAGCCGTGACCCGCAAAACGTCTATGAGGAAACGCGTACACTCGCAGAAAACGGTTATCACGAGATCGTGCTGACCGGCATTCATTTAAGCTCCTACGGCGCGGGCGAGTCGTTCGGACTGCTCGAGCTGATCCGCATGGTGCATGACATACCGGGGATCGAGCGCATCCGGCTTGGCTCGCTGGAGCCGCGCATTATCACAGAGGAATTCGTTGAGCAGCTCCACGCACTGCCAAAGGTGTGCCCGCATTTCCACCTCTCACTGCAGAGCGGCTGCGATGCGACCTTACAGCGCATGAACCGCAAATATACGACAGAGGAATATGCGAATAGCTGTGAGCTGCTGCGCTGCGTTTACGGGCATCCGGCGATCACGACCGATGTCATCGTTGGTTTTCCGGGGGAAACCGAAGAAGAATTCGCGCAGACCGAACAATTTTTGCAGCAGATCCGATTTTATGAGATGCATGTATTCCAGTATTCCAAGCGCAGGGGCACGCGGGCGGAGCGTATGCCGGATCAGGTGCCTGAGCAGGTCAAAAAGGAGCGCAGCGCGAGACTTTTAGCGCTCGAAGCCATGCAGTCAAAGGAATACCGCGACTACTATATCGGAAAGCGGCAGACGGTGTTATTCGAGGAGGCAGTCGAGCTGGACGGAGTGCGCTATATGGTCGGATTTACGCCGGAATATGTGCGCGTTGCAAAAAAGCTCCTGCCCGGGGATCGTGAGGCAGATGATACCAACCGGCTGATAGACGGAGTAGTCGGAGCGCCTATTTCCGGGGAAATCTATGCCTTTGAGCCACAGTAACGATGCTGCTGTGATGCCGCAGTGAGGTAGGGTAAAACAGTAACGGAACGCAGACCCGAATAGATGTTTGCGATTAGAGGTTGAAATTTTGCGCGGGTTATATTAAAATAATAAAGAATAGTGCTTCAAACCATAAAGAATACAAAAGCACATATGAGGACGTGAAATTATGCAGGATAAAAATCAGACACAATTTTTTAAAGTGCAAAAAGAACCGGAGATGCAGGTGAAGGATGTATTAGAGCTCGTTTACCGGTCTCTTTCTGAGAAAGGCTACAATCCATTGAATCAGATCGTGGGCTATATCATGTCTGGTGATCCGACCTATATTACCAGCCACAACAATGCGCGCAGCCTGATCATGAAGGTCGAGCGCGATGAGCTGGTCGAGGAGCTGCTGGCAGATTATATCAATAAGAATTTCCGCGGTTAGGACAGGCAGCAGACCACGGGTCAGGGACAGCAAATAAAAACAGGACGGTAAGATCATATGCGGATCATGGGATTGGATTTTGGCTCGAAAACAGTTGGCGTGGCAGTCAGTGACCCGCTGGGGATCACTGCGCAGGGCGTAGAGATTATACGCAGAAAGTCTCAGGGCAAGCTGCGGCAGACATTGGCACGTATCGGAGAACTGGTCGAGGAATACGAGGTGAACGAGCTGGTGCTCGGTTTCCCGAAAAATATGAACGGAACCGAGGGCGAGCGCTGTGAACGGACAAAGGAGTTCAAGGAACTGTTGGAGAAACGCACGGGACTGCCTGTGGCATTGTGGGATGAGCGTCTGACGACAGTGGCGGCAGACCGTTCCATGATGGAAAAAGGCATGGGGCGTTACGAGCGCAAGGAATATGTAGATGAGATCGCGGCGATCTTTATTTTACAGGGCTATATGGATGCAAAAAAGATGGCGGCAGCTACGGCAGAGGATGCGCTGTAGATGATCGGTCCGCATGGAGGATGCAATGGAAAAGGTCGTATTTACAGACCCGATCGACGGGGAAAAAGTAGAATTTTACGTTTTAGAGCAAACAAAAATTAACGGATATCATTATATTTTAGTGACCGAGGATGAGGATGGGGATTGTGATTGTTATATCATGAAGGAGACTATCGAATCGGACGGAGAATCTACCTACGATATGGTAGAGGATGACACGGAATTAAATGCACTTGCAAAAGTATTTGCCGAGATGATGGACGACGTAGAGATCGTATGACCGGAATTTGGAGCGCGGGTTACGATTGTCAGATATGATCCGGCAAAGCCTTCTGTGGGTCTTGTATCCGAACAAAAACAAGGAGGTTTCATTTGAAAAAAGAAAAACAGAATACTAAGTTGAAAGTCATTCCTTTAGGCGGTTTAGAGCAGATAGGAATGAATATTACTGCCTTCGAATACGAGGACAGTATTATTGTCGTGGACTGCGGACTGTCCTTTCCAGAGGATGATATGTTTGGTATCGATCTGGTGATCCCGGATGTGACTTATCTGAAAGAAAACCTTGACAAAGTCAAAGGTTTCTTTATCACGCACGGACACGAGGATCACATCGGCGCACTGCCGTATATTCTGCGTGAGGTAAATGTGCCGATCTATGCGACCAAGCTGACGATGGGTATTATTGACCACAAGCTCGAGGAGCATGAGCTGCTCAAAAAGGTCAAGCGCAAGATCGTCAGATACGGACAGCATATCAATGCAGGCTGCTTCCGTATCGAGTTTATCAAGACGAACCACAGCATTCAGGACGCAGCGGCTTTAGCGATCTATTCGCCCGCCGGTACGATCGTCCACACCGGAGATTTCAAGGTGGACTATACGCCGGTATTCGGTGATGCGATCGATCTGCAGCGTTTCGGTGAGATCGGCAAAAAGGGCGTGCTTGCCCTGATGTGTGACAGTACGAATGCAGAGCGTCCCGGTTTTACGATGTCTGAAAAGACGGTCGGACGGGCACTGGAAAATATATTTGAGGAGCATCAGAACAACCGTATTATCGTGGCTACCTTCGCATCGAATGTAGACCGCGTGCAGCAGATCATCAATCACGCATGCAAGAATGGCAGAAAGGTCGTCGTGGAGGGACGCAGTATGGTCAACATCATTTCCACGGCTACGGAGCTGGGCTATATCAGCATCCCGGACAACACGCTGATCGATATTGAGCATCTGAAAAATTATCCGCCGGAAAAGACCGTGCTGATCACGACCGGCAGTCAGGGTGAGTCGATGGCGGCGCTGTCGCGTATGGCGAATGGCACGCACCGCAAGGTCAGCATCCGCCCGAACGACACGATCGTTTTCAGCTCCAACCCGATTCCGGGAAATGAAAAAGCAGTGTCTAAGGTCATCAATGATCTGTCCCGCAAGGGTGCAGAGGTGATTTTTCAGGATGTGCATGTTTCAGGACATGCCTGTCAGGAGGACATCAAGCTGATTTATTCGCTTGTCCGCCCGAAATATGCGATTCCGATCCACGGTGAGTATAAGCACAGAAAGGCACAGGCGAAGATCGCACAGGAGCTCGGCATCGACAAGGACAATGTTTTCCTGATCAATTCCGGCGATGTGCTTGAGCTGGATGACAAGGGCGCACGTGTCAACGGAAAGGTACATGCGGGCGATGTCATGGTCGATGGACTGGGTGTCGGTGATGTCGGCAATATCGTGCTGCGTGACCGCCATATTCTCGCGGAGGAGGGTATCATCATCGTGGTACTCACGCTGGACGGGGATTCCGGACAGGTGCTCGCAGGACCGGATATCGTGTCCCGCGGTTTTGTCTATGTGCGTGATGCCGGAGATCTGATGGATGACGCACAGGCCGTGTTGAACAAGACAATGGATCACCTGATGGACAAGGGTGTGACAGACTGGGGAAAGATCAAACAGGAGATCAAGGATTCGCTCGGTGGATTTGTATGGAAGGAAACCAAGCGCCGTCCGATGATCATTCCGATCATTATGGAGGTCTAGTGGCTTTATGCTGACAGATGAGAAAAATGAGCGGCTGGGTACTGCCCTCGAACAGCTTGTAGCAGAAATGAAAAACAGTAAGGAATATATCCGTTTCAAGCGGGCAGAGGCGAAGGTAGCCGAGTTTTCCGGTCTGCAGCAGCGGATCGATGAATTCCGCGGCAACTGGTATGCTCTGCAAAGCAGTGGGACACCGCAGCTTTTTGAACAGATCGACAGTGTGGAGGAACACTATGCAAAGCTGAGGGAAAATCCTTACGTGCAGGAATTTTTAGCGGCGGAGCTGGCGCTTTGCCGGATGTTCCAGCAGGTGAACTGGACGATCATGCAGAATCTGGATTTTGATACGGGATTTCTGCAGTCGTGACAGAAGGAGGTTGTTATGACCAAAGTAGTATTGCGGGTGCTCGGTATCAGCATTAGCGTATTGCTGGGCGTGCTAGTCGTATGCGGGCTGTACCGCCTCGGTATCCAGTGCTATGATTTCGGCTATCGCGTTTACACGGAGCCTGCGGTATCGGAGAGCGATCACACGGATGTGCTCGTGCAGATTACCGGGGATATGGACGAAAAGGATCTGGCGGAGCTTTTGGAGGAAAAGCATCTCGTGCGTGACAGCCGGCTGTTTTTCCTGCAGGAAAAGCTCTACGGCTACAAGCCGGTACCGGGTGTCTATACGCTGAGTCCCTCGATGACACCGGCAGAGCTGATGGCGGGGATGACACCGGAGGAGCCTGCGGAGGAAGAACAGACATGATATTGGATGAACGGTTACTGACGTATCTCAACGCGCTGGAGAGCAGCAATGGCGAGCTGTTGGATACGATCGAGCAGGAGGCGCTTGCGGAGGATGTACCGATCATCCGCAAGGACATGCAGGGATTTTTAAAATTTCTGCTGGCACTCAGACAGCCGGAGCGCATCTTAGAGGTCGGCTGTGCGGTCGGATTTTCGGCATTGCTCATGGCACAGTGGAATCCGGCTGACTGTCAGATCACAACGATCGAGAACTGGCAGCCGCGGATACCCGTCGCACGGAATAATTTTTTGCGCGCGGGCAGACAGGAGCAGATCACGCTCCTTGAGGGCGATGCCGGAGAGATACTGCCGCAGCTTCTGGCTGAGGGCAGGCATTTTGACTGGATCTTTATGGATGCGGCAAAGGGTCAGTATCCGGCGCTGCTTCCGGCGGCGCTAGAGCTGCTGGAGCAGGACGGCATACTGGTGACGGATAACGTACTGTTTGACGGTGAGATCATCGAGTCCCGCTATGCGGTGACGCGGCGCAACCGCACGATCCACAAGCGGATGCGCGAGTATCTGTACACGCTCAAGCATCACGAGCAGCTGACGACTGCCGTACTGCCCGTTGGCGACGGCGCAGCGGTCAGCGTGAAAAATAGGAGAAATGAGACATGAGAGTACCTGAGCTTCTCGTCCCGGCGAGCAGTCTGGAAGTATTAAAGGTGGCAGTCATTTTTGGCGCGGATGCGGTCTATATTGGCGGCGAAGTGTTCGGGCTGCGCGCAAAGGCAAAAAATTTTACACTCGAGGAGATGGCAGAGGGCGTGGAGTTCGCGCATGCACACGGCGTCAAGGTATATGTGACTGCGAATATTCTTGCACATAACGGTGATCTTGCGGGTGTGCGCACTTATTTTGAAGAGCTTGCTGCAGTTGCACCGGATGCGCTGATCATTTCAGATCCCGGTGTGTTTATGATCGCCCGTGAGGTGTTGCCCGGCATGGAGCTGCATGTGAGCACACAGGCGAATAATACAAACTACGGCACCTACCGTTTCTGGCAGCAGCAGGGCGCAAAGCGCGTTGTATCGGCGCGGGAGCTGTCCTTGCAGGAGATCCGGGAGATCCGTGCCAATATACCGGATGATCTCGAAATAGAGACATTTATTCACGGCGCGATGTGCATTTCCTATTCCGGCAGGTGTCTGCTGTCTAATTATTTTACCGGGCGCGATGCCAATCAGGGCGCATGTACCCATCCCTGCCGCTGGAAATATGCAGTCATGGAGGAGAGCCGCCCCGGAGAATATCTTCCGGTTTATGAAAATGAGCGCGGCACCTATATTTTTAACTCAAAGGATCTGTGCATGATCGAATATATTCCGGAATTGATCGAAGCGGGTATTGACAGTTTCAAAATAGAGGGTAGAATGAAAACAGCATTGTATGTAGCCACAGTTGCCCGCACCTATCGCCGGGCGATCGATGACTATTTACAGTCGCCGGAATTGTACCGCGCGCATATGCCGTGGTATTTAGACCAGATATCCAACTGTACCTACCGGCAGTTTACGACAGGCTTCTTTTTCGGCAAGCCTTCTGAGGAAGCGCAGATCTATGACAGTAATACCTATGTCAGGGAATATACCTATCTCGGTGTTGTCGGGATACAAAATAAAGCAGGTCTGTATGCGATCGAACAGAGAAATAAATTCTCGGTCGGAGAGCAGATCGAGGTCATGAAACCGAACGGAGATAATCTGGAGGTTGTGGTACAGAGGATCGTAGATGAGGATGGAAAAGATCAGACGAGCGCACCGCATCCGAAGCAAAAGCTCTGGATCGATCTGGGCTGCCCGCTTGACACCTATGATATCTTACGGAGAAAGGAAGCAGAGAGCCATGAGTAAGGACAAGTATGTAGCATATGTGGGTACCTATACCCACGAGAACAGTATTGGTATTCATTTATATGATCTGGACGGCGGAACAGGGACGATGGTGGAGCGTAAGGTCTTTCCGATCAACAATGCATCTTATCTGACTGTGTCCAACAGCGGCAGGTTTTTGTACTCGATCGCGGATGAGGGCGTGCAATCGTTTCGCATTCTCCCGGACGGAGATCTCGAACCGATCAATAAGGCGTGGATTGGCGGTATGAGAGGCTGTTTTCTGGATATATCAAAGGATGATCGTTATCTGTTAGTCGGCGGCTATCACGACGGGCGCGTATCCCTGATGCAGCTTGATCCGGTAGAGGGAACGATCGTCGGGATCGCAGACGGTGTATTCCACAAGGGAATGGGTCGCTGCATCGCGGAGAGGAGTTCCCGCCCACATGTGAATTGTGTGCGTTTTACGCCCGATCAGAGATATGTATGCGCAGTAGACGGCGGTCTGGATCAGGTAAAGCTGTATCATATGGATGTGGAGCTAGGAAAGATCCACAATACGGATATCCTGCGTTGTCAGATCGATTCTGCGCCCAAGAGTATGCGTTTTTCCGATGACGGACGCTTTGCATATGTATTGTGTGAGCTGCTCAACTGTGTCAATGTCTACAGCTATGAGGAGCGTGACGGTGAGCCGGAATTTCATTTCCTGCAGGAGATCACGACGACAGATAAAAAGGACGACGACATCTGCAGTGCGACTGCGATGACGATCTCCCCGGACGGAAAGCACCTGTATGTTGTCAATGCCGGTGTCAATTCCGCAGTCATATATGACATTGATCAGGAGACCGGTATGCTGACCTTGAACTGCAACAGCAAGATCAGCGGTGAATTCCCGAAGGCAGTGCGCGTATTCCCCGATAACGAGCACTTCATGACGCTCAACCACGAGAATGATGAGATCTGCATATTCAAAATGAATTATGAGGAGCACTATTTTCTGATGCAGGGCAAACCGCTGCATGTCGCTAAGCCCAACTGTGTTGCGATTCACAAATTACAGTAGCGATCAACTATTAAAAAATTTTGCAGATGCATAAAAATCCTGTCCACCGAAACGTGGACAGGATTTTTTGTCACCATTTTATTTTACGAGCAGATCCATCAGGTATTCGTAGACATGCTCGCTCTGCTGCTTCCAGTTGTCACAGATCGCCACCGCGAGCTCCTCATTCGGTACGGTGATCGTCAGGTCGATACGCGAGTGCCCGCGCTCCTTGAGCTGACAGCGCACCGCGAACTGATCGCCGGGTGACTTATAGTAGTCCGCGAGAACCGAAGCGGCCTCGCGTATCACGAGCCGGTTGGCATTCAGATATTCATAGATATCGGAATAAATACCGGAGGAGAGCTTATCCTGAAAAAAGGACAGTGTCTGCGTACCGGCAGGTGTGATCGAATAGCGGGTGTTGTTGTGGGTTGACTCCTTTTTGATAAAGGCGCTTTCGTCCAGCTCGTGAAGAGCCTCCTGCACAGTAAAGTAGTTGGTATATTCTTTCTCTAAAAAGAAGTCGCAGAGCTGGGGACCGGAGAGCGGTGCCTCGGAGCGCTCCAGCAATGCGAGAATCATCAATTTGTAAGTTGTCAACGGTTCTGCCATATCTGATTCCCTCTTTCTATTATAATAGTTTTCCCTGCCACGTGTTCCGCTCGCGGAAGATGGCATGGATGCGGTTGAGTACGTGTTTCTTGTTGCCGCTCCACAGTGGTGCAAGGAGCAGTCGTTTCGGACCGTCCCCGGTGATCCGGTGCAGCACGATATGAGGCGGAATGTGTTCGATGCATGTCACGATAAACTGACAGTATTCCTCCTCGGAGAATACCGGAAATGGTGCCGACCGATATGCGGCTGCCAGATCCGTGCCATCCAGAATGTGTAATAGCTGCAATTTGAGCCCCGTGACCGGAAGTGCACAGATGCGTGCAATGGATTGCTGCATCTGCGCCTGTGTCTCGCCCGGCAGTCCAAGGATCAGGTGGGCGATGACAGGAATGTCGTATTTATGCAGCTGCAAAATTGCCTGCTCGCAGTCTGCATACGTGAATCCGCTGCGGATCCGGTGCAGGGATGCGTCAAAGGTACTCTGTACACCCAGCTCGACCCAGACCGGTTTGTGAAATGTATCGCGCAGCTTACATAACAGGTGCAGGACTTCCTCGGGCAGACAGTCCACGCGGGTAGCGATCGAGAGTGCGACGATCTCCTCCGGCTGCAAGGCTTTCGAAAAAACAGTACGCAGATAGGAGATATCTGCGTAGGTGTTTGTATATGCCTGAAAATAGGCAATAAAATGTCTGGCGTTTGTCTTGGCGGCGATACGGCTTTTTGCTTCTGCGAGCTGCTCTGTGACGGAGCGGCTGCGGTCGGCGGCAAAATCGCCTGAGCCTCCCGCACTGCAAAAGCTACAGCCTCTTGTCCCAAGCGTGCCATCGCGGTTGGGGCAGGAAAAGCCGCCATCGAGTGACAGGCGATAGATCTTTTCGCCAAAGCTCTGTTTGAGATAGCAGTCCAGACTGTAGTAGGGCTTGCCAAGCCAGTCCGGGTGCTGCATGTCAGAGGTTGTGTCCGGTTTCATATGAGTGCATCCCAAAATATCAGATCTGTGGATTAGTGGATGTGGTCGCGGACAGCCTTGCTGACAACGTCTGCGACACGGGGATCAAATGCCTCCGGCATGATAAACTCATCGTTCAATTCCTCGTCGGATACGAGTCCCGCGATCGCTTCTGCGGCGGCGAGCTTCATCTCCTCAGTGATCTGTCTGGCATGTCCTTCGAGTGCTCCGCGGAAAATTCCGGGGAATGCTACGACGTTGTTGACCTGATTCGGGAAATCACTGCGTCCGGTTCCGACGATGCGCGCACCTGCAGCGCGGGCAACATCCGGCATGATTTCAGGAACAGGGTTTGCCATTGCAAATAGGATCGAATCGTGATTCATCGATGCGACCATCTCTGCCGATACGATGCCGGGTGCTGAGACACCGACAAAAATGTCTGCGCCCTTCAATGCGTCAGCCAGTGTGCCGGTCGCATGGCTTAAATTGGTGACCTTGGTCATTTCCTTCTGCATCCAGTTCAGATTCGGATAATCGGGACCGATGATACCTTCCTTGTCACACATGGTCACGTTTGTAAAACCATAGGTCAGCAGGAGCTTGGTGATCGCGACACCGGCAGAACCGGCACCGTTCACAACGACCTTGCAGTCCTCTTTTTTCTTGCCTGTTACACGCAGTCCGTTGATGATACCTGCGAGAACGACGATTGCCGTACCGTGCTGGTCATCGTGGAATACCGGGATGTCGAGCATCTCCTTTAAACGCTCCTCGATCTCAAAGCAGCGGGGAGCGGAAATGTCCTCTAAGTTAATGCCGCCAAAGCAGGGGGCGATATTTTTTACAGTCTGGATGATCTCCTCGGTGTCCTGCGTGTCGAGACAGATCGGCACAGCGTTCACATCACCGAATTCCTTGAACAGCACGCATTTTCCCTCCATGACAGGCGTGGCGGCAAGTGCGCCGATATTTCCGAGACCGAGTACCGCACTTCCGTCGGAAACAACTGCTACGGTGTTGGCTTTGATCGTGTAGTTGTATACCTCCTCGGGATGCTCGGCAATGATTTTGCAGGGTTCAGCGACACCGGGGGTGTAAGCGATTGCCAGTGCTTCGCGGTCCTTGACGGGAGCCTTTGAAGCCGTTACGAGTTTACCGTTCCATTCTCTATGCAGCCGGATGGCTTTTTCTTTCTGATCCATGATCCTACTCCTTGCTCTGTAAAGTGTTCGTGCGATGTATTAGGGAAACGCTGATTAAAGCGTTTCCCGCGCCGGATTTGCGCTGCGAAGCAG
>CAVHZH010000077.1:0-11497 GCA_963640395.1 Oscillospiraceae bacterium | reverse complement strand
ATACTGGCATGTGCATATGCAGTTTATTATATTTTTGAAGTGAATCTGGTATACTTCCTTATTTTTGATTTAGGATATATGATATCAGGATGTCTGAAAGAACAGGTAGAGAATTTATCCGGAAAGGTAAAACCATACTTAAAAGCTTTCATATGGTGTGTCCTGGGATTTGTTTTTCAAGTTGGTCGGGTAATGTTGCATTATATGATAGATGGTACAAAAACTTATACAATATATGTCTCGATAAGTTCTTTTGTGTTCGGAATGTCTATTGTAATGTGTATAATGAATTTATATTTAAGTTTTCCGGGAGTTATGGGTAAAATTGCAAATAGTAAGGTGATTAGATATTTGGATAAGCAGTCTTACTATATATACCTTGTACATGGAATTTATTATGCAGGAGTGACAAGTGTGTATGAAAGATTCGGAAAGTATAATATTGGTATTACAACATTGGTATTTATCATTTTAGTATTGGTTACGGCAATGATTTTAGATAGAATGACTAGAGTTGTACTTATTTGTTGCAGAAACTTATAAGGACATCTGCGAGACTATTTTTCCATTTTTGCAAAGCTATGTAGGAAGGACAGCTACATATGAATCCTGCAGTTTTCACAAAATGGAGGATTTTGTATGGCAAGTGTAAATGGTAATCTGGAGTTTAAGAGCGATGTGTTTAGCATGTTGATGCAGGATAAGAGGCGCGCATTGGAAGTATATAATGCGATCAATGGCACTGCGTATGATGATCCGGAGCAGGTGGAGATGACGACATTGTACGATAGGAGTTTTTCGCTTACCGTGCGGAATGATGCTTCGTTTATATTGGATGCGAATCTGAGCTTGTATGAGCATCAATCGACCTATTGTCCCAATATGCCTTTGCGTGATCTGATTTATTTTACTGAAATGATTTGCAGTAAAATTGACAGGCAAAAGAGAGACATTTATGGAAAAAGACTTTTGAAAATTCCGGCTCCGCATTTTGTTGTATTTTATAATGGAAAAGAGAATGCACCGGAGCACTATGAACTCCGGCTTTCGGATGCATTTGAACATAAAACAGGTCAACCGGAATTAGAACTGATCTGTCAGGTATATAATATCAATAAGGGCAAAAATACAGAATTGCTCTCCAAATGTCCAACCTTACGGGATTATATGTATTTTGTGGATTTGGTGCGGCAGTACGATCACGATCCGGGTATGCATAATTTGGAAAAGGCAATTCAGCTTGCAATCGATCAGTGTATCAGAGAGAATGTTTTAAAAGAATTCTTACAGGAGCGGGGAAAGGAGGTAATGAATGTGATGACGTTGGATTTTTCCTTTGAACGGAGATTAGAGCTGCAGAGAGCATTCAGCCACTATACGAGCAGATACAGAAGGAACTGATGCAGAATTGCTGACAAGTATGAAAAATTGCTGCGGTACATGAATGAAAAACCGGGAGAAAAACAAAATAGATAGAGTGGAAGATTATGTAGGCAATCTTGTCGAAACCGTCGGAGAAGAAGGAGACAGCCTGATTTATAAATGAAAATAGTTGACATAAATGTTATATGAAGCTGCATAGAAGAATCAGCATGAATCAAAAAACCTTTTGAAAGGGGGCGATTTTGTGGGAGTTTATATCAATCCGGGCAACAGTGCTTTTGCTGAGATTGATGATGGAGATTATATTGATAAAACTATGCTGATTGACCAAATCAATCAGACGATCGGAAAACCCCAAAAGCTTACATGCATCAGCAGACCGCGCCGGTTCGGGAAATCATATGCTGCAAAAATGTTGACAGCTTATTACGATTGTTCGTGTGATTCGCATGAACTGTTTGACGATAAGCTGATCGCTTCGACGAAGGACTACAAGAAGCATCTGAACAAGTATCATGTGATTTATTTAGAGATCACGAGTTTTATATCACAGGCTCGGCGGGAGGGTATTTCACTTGCAGATGTTCCCCGGATGATTGTAAAGGTGTTGTCTGACGAATTGGATGTGCTGAATATGTCCACGCAGCCTGACAAGGACTTTAAGGAAAAGCTGATGGCTGTTTCAGAGAGTTCTGACGGGAAAAAATTCATTTTTATTATCGATGAATGGGACGCTGTTATTCGCGAGGCGAAGGATGATCCGATAGCGCAGGAGGCATTTCTGGGGCTTCTAAGAGAGTGGTTTAAGAACGGAACGTTCACGCCAAAGGCTGTAGCGGCGGCCTATATGACAGGGATTCTTCCGATTAAAAAGGATGGATCACAGTCTGCCATCTCTGATTTTGATGAGTATACAATGGTAAAGCCGCTTCGTTTCGCCGAATTCGTCGGATTTACGGAGCAAGAAGTTGAGACCTTATGCTGCAAACATCATGCCGACCTTGACACAATGAAGCTCTGGTATGACGGATATGATTTCAAAGGGGTTGGGGCTATATATAATCCCAACTCTGTAATGAAAGCGATTCGCAATGATGACTTTGACTCTTATTGGACGGAGACTTCCGCAGCAGAGGGTCTCCTTGATTATATCAGCAAAGATTATAACGGTCTGACCAAGACCATAGCAGAGCTGGTTGGCGGCATGGATGTAAAAGTCGATACATGCGGATTTGCAAATGACCTGACAACGTTCAAAGGGAAAGACGATGTTCTGACCTTGATGATCCACTTGGGATATCTTGCATATGACTATAAAAAGGGTGTTGCTAGAATTCCAAACGAGGAAATCAAACGCGAGTTCCAGCGTTCGATCCATGAAGTCAGACATGATGCGACGCAAAAACGTCTCAGAGAGAGCGAGGCACTTTTTGCGGCAACCATCCAGAAGGATGAACAAAAGGTTGCCGAGCAGATTGAAAAGGTACATTCCGAAGAAACAGTCGCACTCCATTACAACAAGGAAGACAGCCTTCGAAGTGTCATCAAGCTGGCATATTACACATACCGCGATCATTATCTTCAGTTTGAAGAGCTTCCGGCAGGAGATGGTTACGCAGATGTTGTATATATTCCGCTGCCTGATTCCGACTGGCCGGCACTCTTGATAGAGCTGAAGTGGAATAAGTCAGCAGAAGGCGCGATTGACCAGATTATGAACAGAAAATATCCGGCTGTCCTGAAAAACATTAATCGCAGCATACTTCTGGTCGGCATTACTTATGACAAGGATGCCGGAATCGGAAAGAGGAAACATAGCTGCAAAATAATTGAATACAAGGAATAGAAAATCCATAACATAGCAAATTTTTATCATCCGTGAGGTTGCGGGTGACATCGAAAAGAAAAGGAGCATATATGACAGAATGGGAAAAGGCGCAGAATGGCTATTTATATGATGCGAACTATGATGAGGAGATTGTAAACGCGCGGACACGTTGCGCGGATCTGTGCTATGAGTTCAATCAGTGCAGACCGTCCGATACCAGCAGGCAGAAGGAATTGTTGGAGCAGATGCTCGGCAGTATAAAAGGGAATCCGGTAGTGACAGCCCCCTTTTATTGCGACTATGGCTCTAATATTTCCGTAGGTAACAATTTTTACACAAACCATAATGTCACGATACTGGATGCAGCGAAGGTTACGTTTGGCGACGATGTATTTATTGCCCCGAATTGTGTGTTTTCGACAGCGGGACATGCGATCGACCACGAGCAGAGAAGTCAGGGGCTGGAAATTGCCCTTCCGATCACGGTAGGCGACCATGTCTGGATCGGAACAAATGTATCCGTGCTGCCGGGAGTAACGATTGGAAATAACACGATCATTGGTGCAGGCAGTGTAGTCAATAAAAATATTCCGGATGGTGTGATCGCAGCCGGCAATCCCTGCAAGGTCATCCGCAAAATCACAGATGCCGATAAGAAGAAATATCCGGTGCTTGAATGAAAAACCGGAAGAAAAACAAAATAGATAGAGTTGTTTATTAGGGAAACGTCGATACAGAGGAGTAGTGTATCGGCGTTTTTATGGATTATAGCTTGACAAATCTGAATCTTGTGATAAAATAGTTCAAATGATAAATAGTTTAATTGCAAAACAATTATAAAACAGAACTATTTGCATGGCGGTACCTACGATATAATCAAACGTTTGTACCGCAAAACGATCATGAAACGGAAGTAAGGCAATGACAGTATATGATACTTTGGAGAAACGGCATGTGATGCCGCGTGCATGGGAGGACTGGGCGGCATACCGCAGTGCATGGAGTCAGTGGATCATGCATCACTGTGAGAGGGGCGGCTCGTTGCTCATTGTAGGGGCGGGCGCGTGCAATGATTATGATCTGGAGCATTTTTTACAATTTTTTGACCGGATCACGCTCTATGATGTGGATGAACAGGCGATGCAGGCGGCAATCAGGCGCGTGCCGCAGGCAGACCGTGCGCGGGTGAGCTGTGAGACGGGTGATCTGCTGGGGATTTACCCGGAGGAATACCGGGAGTTTTGCACAGCGATTCAAAGTGAGGTCAACCGGTGCGGAAAGCTGACGGATATTACGCAGCTTGCACAGATTGCCGTTATCGTGGCGCAGTCGATGTATGCGCGTGCGGCACAGCGCAGGGCAGCGCTTGTGCTGCCGCAGGCAGATGTGGTGGCGGTCAGCGGTGTACACAGCCAGATCAATCATATGCTGCCGTGGATCTGGGAGGCGTATATGCAGGTGCTCGGGCAGCGGGAGGAGCGGGTCTTTGGGCTGGCATCGGAGGAAAACAGCCGGATTGCGGTGCAGATCAACCGGAAGCTGTGCGAGGCGGCGGGGCATGCGTTGTTTGTGTCCGCGGAGGCATCGCGCGCCGGAGTTCCCGGAGGTGTCGAGGGAGCGTGGCAGGCACTCGCTGATCTGAAGAGGCATACGGATGAGTCCGCGCTGCATCTGGTGGATACTACACATTTTGCGTGGGGATACGATCTGCGCCAGAATATGATCTACGATATGGAGGCGCTCGCACTGGGGCGCTGATTGATATGAACAGGAGGAATCACATGGATAAAACAACACACATCGGCTGCCGTATGCGCTATTTCAACCGCTGCATGAAGCAGCTCGTTGACCGGAAAAGCAGTGAGCGGCAGCAAAATTATGGCATGTCCATGACAGACGGCTGGATTCTGCGCTATCTGGATGAGCATGACGGGCAGGAGGTCTTTCAGAAAAATATCGAGACAGATCTGCATATCAAGAAATCCGCACTCACACAGCAGCTCAACGACATGGAGGCGCGCGGGTTGATCCGGCGCAGTATCTCGTCACACGATAGCCGTTATAAGTGCATTTCACGGACAGAAAAAGCGATGGAGATCCATCAGGAGATCATGGAAGAGATGCAAGAACATGACCGGCTGATAAAAAAAGGGATCAGCGAAGAAGATCTGGCAGTATTTTCGCGTGTACTCGACCAGATGATCGCGAATATCAGCGCAGATGAGAAACAGATCCGCAGACCGGAATGGTTAAGTGATCAATCACAGGAGGTGCATACATGTTAAAAACATTGATGGCACAGATCAAGGAGTATCGCGGCGCGTCGATCGCGACTCCGATCTGTATGACAATCGAGGTGCTGATGGAGACGATCATACCGTTTCTGATGGCATCCATTATTGATGACGGTGTAGATAAAGGAGATCTGCATCATATTTATATGGTAGGAGGCGCGATGTTTCTGATCGCCTTGATCGGTCTGATCGGCGGACTCGCCGGCGGTCATTTCGGCGCAAAGGCGTCGGCTGGATTTGCGAAAAATCTGCGCGAGGCGATGTTTCGGAACATACAGACGTTTTCCTTCGCAAATATTGACCGCTTCTCAACGGCGGGACTCGTGACGCGTCTGACGACCGATGTCACAAACCTGCAGAATGCTTACCAGATGATCCTGCGCATGTGTACACGTGCACCGTTAAGCATGATCTGCGCGATGGTCATGAGCTATGTGATCTGCCCGCAGTTAGCGAACATCTATCTGCTCGCCGTGCTGATCCTCGGCACGATCCTTATGCTGCTCATGCTGAAAACACACCGCTATTTTTCACAGGTATTTGAAAAATACGATGAGCTGAACGCCAGCGTGCAGGAAAATGTATCCGGCATCCGCGTGGTTAAGGCATACGTCAGGGAGGACTATGAGAAGGAGCGTTTTACAAAAGCGAGCAAAAATGTCTACAACATGTTTGTAAAGGCAGAAAAGCTCATTTCATTAAATGCGCCGATCATGCAGTTTACTGTATATACCTGTATTCTGCTGATCGCTTGGATCGGGGCGCGGCTGGTTGTACATAGCAGCCTCACGACCGGAGAACTGATGAGTATGCTGACCTACAGCATGAATATATTGATGAATCTGATGATGCTCTCGATGGTATTTGTCATGGTCACAATGTCTGCGGCGAGCGGGCGGCGTGTGGCTGAGGTCATCGGGGAGCAGAGTACGCTGACCAATCCCGAGCAGCCAGATTATGAGGTGCCGGACGGCAGCATCCGTTTTGAACATGTCAGCTTTGATTATCATGGAGACATGGAGCATCCGATCTTAAAGGATATCAACCTGACGATCCATGCCGGGGAGACGATCGGCATCATCGGAGGTACCGGCAGCTCCAAATCGAGTCTCGTCAACCTGATCAGCCGTCTGTACGATGTGACGGACGGGTCGGTTTTGGTCGGAGGAAAGGATGTGCGCAGCTACGATCTCGATACGCTGCGCAATAAGGTGGCAGTTGTTTTGCAGAAAAACGTGCTGTTTTCCGGCACGATCCTAGAGAATCTGCGCTGGGGTGATGAGCACGCGAGTGAGGAAGACTGTAAGCGTGCCTGCCGTCTCGCGTGTGCAGATGAGTTTATCGAGTGCATGCCGCAGAAATATGAGACGTTTCTTGAACAGGGCGGCAGCAACCTGTCCGGTGGACAGAAGCAGCGTTTGTGTATTGCACGTGCATTGCTCAAACAGCCGAAAATATTGATCTTAGACGACAGCACGAGCGCCGTTGATACAGCGACGGATGCGAAGATCCGGCAGGCATTTGCACAGGAGATCCCGGATACGACCAAGCTCATTATCGCGCAGCGCATCTCATCCGTACAGGGCGCAGACCGTATCATCGTGATGGAGGACGGACAGATTCAGGGCTTTGACACACATGAGCGGCTCTTGGAGACCAATGAGATTTACCGCGATAT
The DNA here is from genome assembly GCA_963640395.1 of Oscillospiraceae bacterium. Taxonomy (GTDB): domain Bacteria; phylum Bacillota; class Clostridia; order Lachnospirales; family Lachnospiraceae; genus W0P33-017. Next base: position 4,314 of record CAVHZH010000077.1, on the reverse strand, counting down.
TTATGAGTCGCAGACAAAGGGCAGCGGCGATTTTGACGAAAAGGCAGGTGAGCACTGATGTCAGTAGAAAAAGTAAAAGAATTTAAAAACGGCAGAGGACCGCGTCCGAAGCTGGAGCATCCGTTCCGCAGCTTCCTTCGCATCATGCGTTATCTGATGCGCTATTATCCGGTACAGATCGCAGTCGTTGTCGTGGCGATTTTTGCGAGTGTGTTATGCAGTGTGCAGGGAACATGGTTTATCAAGGATCTGATCGATAAGTATGTGCAGCCGCTGCTCTTGTCCGACCAGCCGGATTTTAGCGGACTGCTGCATGCGATCAAACGCGTGGGTATTTTTTACCTGCTCGGTGTCCTGGCATCCTTTATCCAGAACCGTGTCATGGTATACGTGACACAGGGAACGCTTATGCACTTGCGTAATGAAATGTTTGTGCATATGGAGACATTGCCGGTGCGCTATTTTGATGAGCACCCGCACGGCGATATCATGAGTATGTACACGAACGATATCGATACGCTGCGGCAGATGATCTCGCAGAGTATGCCGCAGTTTTTGAACAGTGCAGTGACGATCGTCAGTGTGTTCATCAGCATGGTGATGCTGAGCATCCCGCTGACACTTGTCACGATGGTCATGGTCGTGATCGTATTGTTTTCAACGAAAAAAGCAACCGGGCTCAGCGGACGCTATTTCGTACAGCAGCAGAGGGATCTTGGCGGATTGAACGGTTATATCGAGGAAATGATGGAAGGTCAGAAGGTTGTGAAGGTATTCTGCCACGAGCAGCAGGCGATCGATGATTTCTGCGAGCTGAACGGGATGCTTTACGACAGCTCCTACAATGCAAACCAGTTCGTGAACCTGCTCGGTCCGATCAATGCGCAGCTTGGAAATGTGAGCTATGTGCTGTGTGCGATGGTCGGCGGCGTGCTGGCGCTGAGCGGGCGGTTCGGCTTTACACTCGGAGCGCTTGCAAGCTTTTTGACATTTAATAAGAACTTTTACATGCCGATCAATCAGGTGAGCCAGCAGCTCAACGCGGTCGTGATGGCATTAGCGGGTGCGGATCGTCTGTTTGAGCTGTTAGACGAGCAGCCGGAGGCAGACGAGGGCTATGTGACGCTCGTCAATGCAAAAAAAGAAAACGGGGAGCTTTGCGAATGCAGTGAGCGCAGCGGTCTGTGGGCGTGGAAGCATGTGCATCAGGCAGATGGCAGCGTGGAGTACCGCGAGCTGACCGGCGATGTCGTGTTTGATGATGTCGATTTCGGTTATAAGCCGGACAAAATCGTGCTTCACAACATCGATCTGTATGCGACACCGGGACAGAAGATCGCGTTTGTCGGTTCGACCGGAGCCGGAAAGACGACGATCACGAACCTGATCAACCGTTTTTACGATATTCAGGACGGCAAGATCCGTTATGACGGCATCAATATCAATAAGATCAAAAAAGCAGATCTGCGCCATTCGCTTGGCATGGTGCTGCAGGATACGCATCTGTTTACAGGCACGGTGATGGAAAATATCCGTTACGGCAAGCTCGATGCAACGGATGAGGAAGTGATCGCAGCTGCAAAGCTGGCGAACGCGGACGGATTTATCCGGCATCTCGAGCACGGCTATGATACGATGCTGACCGGCGACGGCGCATCACTCAGTCAGGGACAGCGCCAGCTTCTCGCGATCGCGCGTGCGGCAGTCGCAGATCCTCCGGTGCTCATTCTCGATGAGGCGACCAGCTCGATCGATACGCGCACGGAGCGTATTGTGCAGGAGGGCATGGATCGTCTGATGAAGGGCAGGACCACCTTTGTCATCGCGCACAGGCTCTCTACCGTGCGCAACAGCGATTGTATCATGGTGCTTGAGCAGGGACGCATTATCGAGCGCGGCAGCCATGACCAGCTCATGGAGGCGCATGGAAAATATTATAGACTGTATACAGGAAATGCGGTCTGAGCCCATGCAAAAGGGTAACAGGTCAGCCCGCGCCATTCGAGATGATGGCTGAACTGTTACTTTAAAATGTTTCTTTTTAAAACCAGACGCTTGACAGTTACCGGATATGGGGCTAAACTATTTTCAGATCAATTATAATAGAAAAGAGGAATCAGCTATGGAAAAGAAAAACATTGACTGGTCAAATCTAGGCTTCGGTTATCAGGCGACTGACAAGCGTTATGTCTCAAATTATAAAGATGGCGCATGGGACGACGGTGTGCTGACCGATGAAGCGACGATCACCATGAGCGAGTGTGCCGGTGTGCTTCAGTATGCACAGACCTGTTTTGAGGGTCTGAAGGCATATACGACAGAGGATGGCAGAACCGTATGCTTCCGCCCGGATCTGAACGCAAGCCGTATGAAGGATTCCTGCGAGCGTCTGGAAATGCCGGTATTTCCGGAGGATCGTTTCATCGAGGCAGTAAAGGCAGTTGTCCACGCAAACGAGGCATATGTGCCCCCTTACGGATCAGGTGCGACACTTTACATCCGTCCGTACATGTTCGGCAGCTCACCGGTGATCGGTGTAAAGCCCGCGGATGAGTATCAGTTCCGTATGTTCTGTACACCGGTAGGACCTTACTTCAAGGGCGGCGCAAAGCCGATCACGATCCGTGTCAGCGATTACGACCGTGCGGCACCGCACGGAACCGGACATATCAAGGCAGGATTAAACTATGCGATGAGCCTGTATCAGATCGTGGATGCACATGAGAAGGGCTTTGACGAGAACATGTATCTCGATGCCGGCACCAGAACCTATGTAGAGGAGACCGGCGGAGCCAACTTTATCTTCATCACAAAGGATGGAAAGATGGTAACTCCCAAGTCTGACAGTATTTTACCTTCTATTACCCGCCGTTCACTGATGGTAGTGGCAGAGAAGTATCTGGGTATGACCGTCGAGCATCGTCAGGTTCGCTTTGATGAGTTAGGTGATTTTGCAGAGTGTGGACTGTGCGGAACCGCAGCAGTGATCTCACCGGTCGGCAAGATCAACGACCACGGCAGGGAGATCTGTTTCCCGAGCGGCATGGACGAGATGGGACCTGTGACCAAGAAGCTGTACGATACACTGACTGGTATCCAGATGGGACGCATCGAGGCACCGGAGGGATGGATCGTAGAGATCGACTAGAACGGACATGATGAAAAAAGAGCATGTGAAAAAAACTTTCGTTTTTTCACATGCTCTTTTTTCATCTAAATCTCTCTGCAGCTCCCACGTTTTACAATCTGGAAAGGGTATTCCACTTTGATAAAAGAGGAATGTCCGCCATTGATGCGATCGAGCAGAAGCGTCACAGCCATCTGCCCCATTTCCTTTAGCGGAACATGCACAGTCGTGAGCATTGGAGTTGTATATTGCACGTTCTCAATATCATTGATACCGATAATGGAAATGTCTTCGGGAACGCGGATATTTTTCTCGACGCAGGCACGCAAAGCCCCAATCGCAACAATATCGTTTGCACAGCAGATGGCAGTGATTTCCGGGGCTTGCTCAAGAAGCCGTAATGCACCAAGATAGCCGTCTTCCATTGAAAGCACGATATCATTCACTATATACCTTGGCTCGTCAGCAAGTTGGTAAGCTCGGACCGCATCGCGATAACCCTCGCAGCGTTGTTCATTGTCTCCGATAAAACCGATTTTTTCATGATGGAGTGAGTGCAAATATTCCACACAGGAAAAAATCATTTTATAACCACTACAGATGATCTGGTCACAGTTCACGTTTAAGGAATTCAGTGAGATGTTGATGATTTTTTTGTAAGTCGGTGTTAATTGTTTTAATAAATCCGGATTAAAACGACCGAGAATAATCAGGGCATCGGAGAGGGTGTTGGAGATTAACGGTGGTGCAAAAAAGGAGTCTCCGAGTGTGCGGATATAGGGACTGCTTACGTGATAATTATGACGAAACGCCTCATGCTCTATACTTTTAAGCAGCTCGAAATAAAACGGATCAGCTATTGTTTCCTGCGGAATACATCCGTAAATGCAATTGATGTACTGCGGCTTCACGACAGTGTCATTGTGGTCCTTGAGACGCCTGGCGGTGGGGTTTGGGCTGTAGCCCTGCTGTTTTGCAACTTCCCAGATTTTTCGTTGAAGCTCGGGACGGGCTGCTGAGGAATTATCTGTATTTAAAACACGTGAAACAGTGGAAATCGAAACACCGACTTCGGCTGCAATATCTTTTAAAGCCATTTGTGCCACCTCTCTAATTCGTTTGTGGGAAAATATCGCAGTGCATCTCGAAAAATCTGCGATTTTCCTCGATGTCCGGGCATTCGCCCT
>CAVHZH010000076.1:0-11523 GCA_963640395.1 Oscillospiraceae bacterium | reverse complement strand
TTACTGGGGTGATGAAGATTAAATAACAACAGGGTATGTATGGAAATGAACCGTACATACCCTGTTGTACGTTAAGAGCCTATTCTACAATATTTCCGCTATTGTTATACCGCATATTCCCCTGAGAATCGAAATGAACAGAATCTAATGGAATCCCTCTCTGTCTGGCACGAGAAATCTGGAATGACATATCGTCTTTCATAGCTTTATAGTATTGATGTTCCTGCCACTTGCGTCGCAGAGCAGAAATCCAACTGAGAACTAAAAAGGCAGACAGCAGATAGAATACAAGGATTTTGATTATGTATGTTGCCAGGAAAATGGCGTACCCCGATCATTGACGGTAATGAATCAGGCACTTACAAAAATCTGCAACAGAAATGGATTGCCAAATATCACCGTACATGGACTCAGACATATGTTTGCGACTATTTTAATTGAGCTTGGAGTTCCATTGTTTAAAATATCTGGTCTGTTAGGTCATAGTTCCGTTCATACGACTTACGAATATTATTGTGAGATTATGGACGAGCAGGATAAGATTATTGCGTTTGTAAATAATACATTTGTACCACAACGAACCGGAACGGAGGGATAGCCATGCATAGGACCTTTGACTTTAAGAAATATGTAGAATATAAGGTCTATTCGGTGACAACAATCAAAAAGGGATATGGATTTCGCGTGTTGCTGACGTTTGCAGATGAAAGTACAAAGACACAGCAACATGCGGGATTCACAACCAAAAGAGAAGCTAATGCATTTCGTGATGAAGTAATCGGACAGCTACATACCGGAACCTATATTGTGTATGGAAAAATCCGGGTAGAAGAGTTTATGATCTTCTGGCTGGAAGATATTATGCGTCCCCGGATAACAGACGATACTTATACAACTTACAAAAGTTCCATTAAGAATTATATTGTTCCACAGCTTGGAAAATGTATATGTCTACACTGAATCAGGGGTATATCAGAAAATTATATAATGCAGTTGCAGAGAAGTATGAATCGGTTGCGAAAAATGTCAGGACGATCATGAAAACATCATTGGAGTATGCATTTAACAAAAATATACTGGCAACAAATCCAGCGAAGGGAATCAATTTACCGAAGAAAATAAAAAAGACAGAGTATCGTGTTCTGAAAATTGACGAGAAGAAAACATTGACACTTCCGCAGGTGCTTCGGTTGATTGAGGCAAGCAAGGAGACACCGATTCATATGCAAATTCTGTTTGCGGTATTGATGGGACTTAGAAGAAGTGAAATAAACGGTCTGAAATACAGTGATGTCGATTACATTCACAGGACGTTGAGAGTAGAGCGTCAGTTGGGAAAGAAGCCAAACAGTAAAGCAGAAGACTGTGCACCTAAGATGCTGACAAAGCAGGAAATTAAAACAAAAACACCTGCTGGTGTGCGTGAACTTCCAATACCGGATTATGTATTTGAAGCAATTCTGGAAGAACGGAAAACTTATGAGAAGAACCGCAGACGCAGACCAAAAGAGTTCCGGGACTGGAATTATATTTGCTGTTCTACATATGGGAATCCAAGGAGTAAAGGTTTTCATCAGAAATATTATAAAGACTTGCTGAAATCTTTGGACTTACCTGATATTCATTTTCACCAGTTGAGAAATACCTATGCAACTATTTTGCTGAAGAATAGCTTTAATTCAAAAGGTGTTTCGCATTTGTTAGGACATGCCAAGGAAATTATATCCGTAGATGTCTATGGAGATACACAGGAAATCATAGAAGACTGTCTGGATGTATTGGAACCATTTATTGAAGAAGTTATTCCAAAAGAGCGGAAAGATCAGTATTATGATTATTCAGAAGTGATTGAAATAGACTTAATCCTGGAGGAATATTTCAACGCAGCATGATAAAAAATAGAATAGTAGTAAGAGAGAAAAGTACAAATAAGAATCGAACATTTGTACTTTTTTCTTGCCTTCATCTATATACTTTCAAAAAAATGTCTGATATAATAGGGACTGTTACAAGAACAAACAGTAAAAATATGACAGAACCGGAGGTTAGTATTTTCAGGTATTTCCGGGTGCTGTTTTATCCGCAAAAATCAGTTTGTGACTTTTATTCGTAACGAGACGGAAAGGGCATCTATTCACCATAAAAATGAGCTTTTCGTTACGAATCTGATTACGAATTTTTGGCTGATAATGGTCATAGTAAAAGTCACAAATGGAGGGATTTACCATGAATGAGTTCAAATTAAAAGCCCCATATAAGCCAACCGGAGACCAGCCACAGGCGATTGCAGAGCTTGTGAAAGGGTTCAAGGAAGGCAATCAATGCCAGACTTTACTAGGGGTTACGGGTTCTGGAAAAACTTTTACGATGGCAAATGTGATTCAGCAATTACAGAAGCCGACACTTGTCATCGCTCATAATAAGACGTTAGCGGCTCAGTTGTACGGAGAGTTCAAGGAGATGTTCCCCGATAACGCAGTGGAATACTTTGTCTCCTACTATGATTACTATCAGCCGGAGGCATATGTGCCTTCTTCGGATACTTATATTGCAAAGGATTCCTCGATCAATGAGGAGATCGATAAGCTGCGTCTCTCCGCGACTGCGTCACTCATCGAGCGCAAGGATGTCATTGTTGTGTCGAGTGTGTCCTGCATTTACGGTCTGGGCAGCCCGGAGGATCTGTTTTCCATGATGGTATCGCTGCGTCCGGGGATGGAGATTGACCGTGACGATGTGCTGCGCGGGCTGGTGGATATCCAGTATACGAGAAATGAGATGGATTTTCACCGCGGTACGTTCCGCGTACATGGCGATGTCGTGGAGATTTTTCCGGCAAATAACAGTGAGCGGGCGATCCGCGTGGAGTTTTTCGGGGATGAGATCGACCGGATTACGGAGATCGATGTGCTGACCGGAGAGATCAAAGCGAGTCTGGAGCATGTGGCGATCTTTCCGGCATCGCATTATGTTGTTCCAAAGGAAAAAATACTGGCGGCGTGTGACAATATCGAGAAGGAGTTGGAGGAGCGCGTGCGCTATTTCAAGGGCGAGGACAAGCTGATCGAGGCGCAGCGCATCGCGGAGCGCACGAATTTTGATGTGGAGATGCTGCGCGAGACCGGATTTTGCAGCGGTATTGAGAATTATTCGAGACATCTTGCGGGAACACCGGCGGGAGCGACACCGCTCACGCTCATGAATTATTTTAATGATGAATTTCTGATTATTATCGACGAGTCGCACATTACGTTGCCGCAGGTGCGCGGTATGTATGCCGGCGACCGTTCGCGCAAGACGACACTCGTGGAGTACGGCTTCCGTCTGCCGTCCGCACTGGATAACCGCCCGCTGAATTTTGAGGAATTTGAGCAAAAAATCGACCAGATGCTGTTTGTATCTGCGACACCCGGCGAATATGAGGAACAGCACGAGCTGTTACGCGCGGAGCAGATCATCCGCCCGACCGGTCTGCTTGACCCTAAAATAGAGGTGCGTCCGGTGGAAGGGCAGATCGATGATCTGATCGGGGAAGTCAATAAAGAGACAAAAAATGGCAACAAGATACTGATCACAACGCTGACAAAGCGCATGGCGGAGGATCTGACCGATTACATGAAGGAGGTCGGCATCCGCGTCAAATATCTGCATTCGGATATTGATACGTTAGAGCGTGCACAGATCATCCGCGATCTGCGTCTGGATGTATTTGATGTGCTGGTCGGCATTAACCTGCTGCGTGAAGGACTTGATATTCCGGAGATCACGCTCGTGGCGATTCTTGATGCGGATAAGGAGGGCTTCCTGCGATCCGAGACCTCGCTGATCCAGACGATCGGGCGGGCGGCGCGAAACAGTGACGGACATGTCATCATGTATGCGGACAAGGTTACGGATTCCATGCGTGTGGCGATCGACGAGACGGAGCGCCGCCGGGCGATCCAGCAGGCATACAATGAGGAGCACGGCATCACGCCTACCACGATCAAAAAGTCTGTGCGTGATCTGATCGCGATCTCCAGGAAGGTCGCACAGGAGGAACTGAATTTTGCCAAGTCACCGGAATCGATGAACCGTGGCGAACTCGAAAAGCTCATCAAGGAAGTGGAAAAGAAGATGAAGGCTGCCGCCGCAGAGCTCAATTTCGAAGCAGCCGCTGAGCTGCGTGATCAAATGGTGGATCTGCGCAGGATGCTTGAAGATACAGCCGATGATGACCGGGCATTGAAGAAGAAAAAGTGACCGCCGCCAGCCAACACATTGAAAAACAAGAAAGGTACATCATGAAAGAACGTAAATATATAAAAATACGTGGTGCCTGCGAGCACAACCTGAAAAATATAGATCTCGACATACCGCGGGATGAATTCGTCGTACTTACGGGACTGAGCGGCTCAGGCAAATCCTCGCTGGCATTTGATACGATCTACGCGGAGGGACAGCGCCGGTACATGGAGTCACTGTCATCCTACGCCCGGCAGTTCCTCGGGCAGATGGAAAAACCGAACGTAGAAAAGATCGAGGGCTTATCCCCGGCGATCTCCATCGACCAGAAATCTACCAACCGCAACCCCAGATCTACAGTAGGCACCGTAACGGAGATTTACGACTATTTCCGACTGCTGTACGCGCGCATCGGTATCCCGCATTGCCCGAAATGCGGGCGCGAGATCCGCAGACAGACCGTCGATCAGATGGTCGATCAGATCATGGAGCTGTCGGAGCGCACGAAGATCCAGTTGCTCGCCCCGGTCGTGCGCGGGCGCAAGGGCACACACGCCAAGCTGCTTGAGCAGGCGCGGCGCAGCGGTTATGTACGTGCGATCGTGGATGGCAGCATGTATGAGCTGACCGAGGAGATCACACTGGACAAAAATATCAAGCATAATATTGAGATTATCGTAGACCGGCTGGTCGTCAAGCCGGGCATCGAGAAGCGCCTGACCGATTCCATCGAAAATGTGCTGGAGCTGGCAGACGGGCTGCTCGTCGTAGATGTGGCAGATGCCGAACCGTTGAATTTTTCCATGAGCTTTGCATGCCCGGACTGCGGAATCAGCATAGATGAGATCGAGCCGCGCAGCTTTTCGTTCAACAATCCGTTTGGCGCGTGCCCGGAGTGCTTCGGACTTGGCTATAAGATGGAGTTTCATGAGGATCTGATGATCCCGGACAAAAGGCTTTCGCTCAGCGAGGGTGCGATTCAGGTCTTGGGCTGGCAGTCCTCGACCGATCCAAAGAGCTATACCTATGCGATTTTAAAGGCATTGTCACAGGCATACGGCTTCAGTCTTGACACGCCGTACCGCGAGCTGCCGGCGGAGATCCGCCATATGCTCATTTACGGCGCGGACCGTGAGGTCAAGGTCTATTATAAAGGGCAGCGCGGTGAAGGGGTCTATGACGTATTGTTCGATGGACTGATCAAAAATGTCAACCGCCGCTACCGCGAGACGCATTCCGACACGATGAAGCAGGAATACGAGGAATTTATGCGGATCACGCCGTGTAAGCTGTGCGGCGGACAGCGTTTGAAGCGCGAGTCGCTGGCTGTGACCGTTGCAGATAAAAATATTTATGAGATCACGAATCTTTCGATCAAAAACCTGCACAGCTATCTCGGCGAACTGAATCTGAGTGAGCAGCAGCATCTGATCGGAGATCAGATTTTAAAGGAGATCCGCGCCCGTGTGCAGTTTCTGGTGGATGTCGGGCTCGATTACCTCTCACTGTCGCGCGCGACAGGTACGCTCTCCGGTGGTGAGGCGCAGCGCATCCGCCTTGCGACGCAGATCGGTTCCGGTCTTGTCGGAGTCGCCTACATTCTGGACGAGCCGAGCATCGGACTGCACCAGCGGGATAACGACAAGCTGCTCGACACGCTCAAGCACCTGCGGGATCTCGGCAACACGCTGATCGTCGTGGAGCATGATGAGGATACAATGCTGGCAGCAGACTATATTGTGGATATCGGACCCGGCGCAGGTGAACACGGTGGAGAAGTCATCGCCTGCGGCACTGCAAAACAGATCATGAAAAATCCAAGATCGATCACCGGAGCTTATCTGAGCGGCAAAAAGAAGATCCCTGTACCGGCAGAGCGCCGGCAGCCTGCCGGATGGCTGACCGTAAAGGGAGCTAGGGAGAATAACCTGAAAAATATCGATGTACAGTTTCCGCTCGGTATCATGACCTGTGTGACCGGCGTGTCCGGTTCCGGAAAAAGCTCGCTCACAAACGAGATTTTGTATAAAACCTTGGCGAAGGAGCTGAACCGTGCGCGCACGGTCGCGGGAGATCACGATGAGATCACAGGTCTAGAGCAGCTCGACAAGGTCATCGACATTGACCAGTCGCCGATCGGGCGCACGCCGCGCTCCAACCCGGCGACCTATACGGGTGTGTTTGACATGATCCGCGACCTGTTTGCGGCGACACCTGATGCAAAGGCAAAGGGCTATAAAAAGGGACGCTTCAGCTTTAACGTGAAGGGCGGACGCTGCGAGGCTTGTTCGGGAGACGGTATTATCAAGATCGAGATGCATTTCCTGCCGGATGTGTATGTGCCGTGTGAGGTCTGCGGCGGCAAACGCTACAACCGCGAGACACTCGAAGTCCGTTATAAGGGCAAGACGATCTATGATGTGCTCAATATGACCGTGGAGGAGGCACTCGAGTTTTTCAGGCATATTCCGGGCATCCACAATAAGATTCAGACGCTGTACGATGTCGGGTTGTCCTACATCCGGCTCGGACAGCCCTCGACCGAGCTCTCCGGCGGCGAGGCACAGCGGATCAAGCTTGCCACAGAGCTGAGCCGCCGCAGCACCGGAAAGACGATCTACATTCTGGACGAGCCGACCACCGGACTGCACTTTGAAGATGTCAACAAGCTCGTAGAGATCCTGCGCAGGTTATCAGACGGCGGTAACACGGTCATTGTGATCGAGCATAATCTTGATGTCATCAAGACCGCAGACTATATCATCGACATGGGACCCGAGGGCGGAGACGGCGGCGGAACGGTCGTTGCAACGGGTACTCCGGAGGAAATTTGTGCCGTAGAAGCCTCCTATACGGGTCAATATTTGCAGAAATATTTGAAAAATCGCTAAACCACTTGGAAAAATGGAATTTATTGTATATAATAGCCCTATATGAGAAAAAATATGAATGATTCAAATCAGATCAAAGCACCTGCGGCTGAGATCGCAAGAGCATGATTCAGGCATACAAAAATCCTGCTGCAAAGCGATTTTTGTACGGTGAACTGTGAAGGAAAAGTTCGGAGTATCAATATTAAGGAGACTGTAAGATGGTTGGAACAGATATCGGAATCGATTTGGGAACGGCGAGTATTCTCGTTTACATTAAAGGAAAGGGTGTCGTATTAAAGGAGCCCTCAGTCGTGGCATTTGACCGCGACACGAATAAGATCAAGGCGATCGGGGAGGAAGCACGACTGATGTTAGGTCGTACCCCCGGCAATATCATAGCGGTGCGTCCACTGCGCCAGGGCGTCATTTCTGACTATACTGTGACTGAGAAAATGATCCAGTATTTTATACAGAAGGCGATCGGCAAAAAGACCTTCCGCAAGCCGCGCGTCAGCGTCTGTGTACCGAGCGGTGTCACAGAGGTAGAGAAAAAGGCAGTAGAAGATGCGACCTTTCAGGCGGGCGCGCGCGAAGTAGAGATCATCGAGGAGCCGATTGCGGCAGCGATCGGAGCCGGCATCGACATTTCCAGACCGTGTGGCAACATGATCGTGGATATCGGTGGCGGAACTGCGGATATTGCCGTGATTTCACTCGGTGGATCGGTCGTATCGACCTCTATCAAGATCGCCGGAGACGATTTTGACGAGGCACTGGTACGTTTTATGCGTAAAAAACACAATCTTCTGATCGGTGAGCGCACCGCAGAGGACATCAAGATCAAGATCGGCACCTGTTATCCGCTGGCCGACGGCGGCACGATAGATGTCCGCGGACGAAATCTCGTGACCGGACTTCCCAAGAGTGTGACCGTATCGTCAGAGGAGACAGAGGAGGCGCTGCGTGAGGCGACAAACCGCATCGTGGAGGCGATCCACAGCGTATTAGAGAAGACTCCGCCGGAGCTGGTAGCAGACGTTGCGGAGCGCGGTATCGTGCTCACCGGAGGCGGCGCATTGCTGCGCGGACTCGAGGAGCTGATCGAGGACAAGACCGGCATCAATACGATGACAGCGGACGATCCGATGACCTGCGTGGCTATCGGTACCGGAAAATATGTAGAATTTCTCGCCGGAAAGCGCGATGACGACTGATCGCAGCGGGGATCGGCTGAGGAATCATCATACAGACAAAACATACTTGGGTGGGCATTGCCCACCCATTTTTACACAGAAGGAGCAGCAATACACATGGAACAGATCACCGGTTATGTAGACCACATCATTTTTCAGAATGCCGATAACGGCTATACCGTCCTTGAACTCATGACGGACGGCACGATGACGACCTGCGTCGGCACGTTGATGGGGCTGACGGATGGCATGAATGTCGAGCTGGAGGGGGAGTATACCGAGCATCCCAGCTACGGACGGCAGTTCAAGGCAGTTCATTATGTGGAAAAAGAGCCGGAGGATGAGCTGGCGATCGAGCGGTATCTGGGCTCGGGCGCGATCAAGGGCGTGGGCGCTGCATTGGCGGCACGCATAGTCAGGCGGTTCGGGGCAGAGACCTTTTGCATCATCGAGGAGGAACCGGAACGGCTTGCCGAGATCAAGGGCATCAGCGAGCGGAAAGCGCAGGAGATCAGCGTTCAGGTCGAGGAAAAACGGGCGCTGCGCTCGGCAATGCTCTTTTTGCAGCAATATGGGATCAACCTGACGCTGGCGGTCAAGATCTACAATACCTACGGGGAAGAATTGTACAGTATTTTGCAGAAAAATCCGTATCGGCTGGCGGATGATATCGATGGTGTCGGCTTCCGTATCGCGGATGAGATCGCGACGAAGGTAGGCATACGCACGGACTCTGATTTTCGTATCCGGAGCGGGCTGCTTTACTGTTTACAGCAGGCATCGGGCGAGGGGCATACCTATCTGCCGGAGACGCATTTGATCGCGCGGGCGGTCGATCTGCTCGAAGTGCCGTCGGAGGCGGTTGAGAAAAATCTCATGGATCTTGCGATGGAGCGCCGCGTCGTCAAAAAGCAGGCGGCGGACGGCATACATGTCTACGCGACCGTTTTTTATAATATGGAATCCAACGTTGCGCTGCGGCTGCAGGAGCTCAATGTCGAAATGGACATTTCTAAGGCACATGTGTATCAAAGCCTGCGCCATATCGAGCAGGCGACCGGGCTCGCGCTGGCAGATCACCAGAGACAGGCGGTCGTAGCAGCGGCGCGCGAGGGCGTGTTTGTCCTCACCGGTGGGCCGGGAACCGGAAAAACGACGACGATCAACGCGATCATCCACTATTTTGATCTGGAGGGGCTTGATTTTCTGCTCGCTGCACCGACCGGACGCGCGGCAAAGCGTATGAGTGAGACGACCGGCTACGAGGCGCGCACGATCCACCGGATGCTCGAACTGGGTGGGGAGGAAGCCGTCGGCTTTGGGCGGGATACGGACAACCCGCTGGAGGCGGATGCCGTGATCATTGATGAGATGTCAATGGTAGATCTGCCGCTGATGAATTCGCTGCTCAAAGCGATCATGCCAGGCACAAGGCTGATCCTGGTCGGGGATGTGAACCAGTTGCCGAGCGTCGGACCGGGGCGCGTGCTCAAGGACATTATCGTGTCGGGACAGCTTCCGGTTGTGGAGCTGACGGAGATTTTCCGGCAGGCGAAGGAGAGTGACATCATTGTTAATGCGCACCGGATCAACCGCGGAGAACCGGTCACACTCGATAATCAGAGCATGGATTTCTTTTTCCTGAAGCGCTACGACGCGGATCAGATCATCAATGTGACCTTGCAGCTGGTGCTTCAGAAAATGCCAAAATATGTGGAGGCATCCCCGAAAGACATACAGGTGCTCACACCGATGCGCAAGGGGCTGCTCGGTGTGGAACATCTAAACGCAGTATTGCAGCAGTATCTGAATCCGCCGGATGCGTCCAAATCGGAAAAGGAGCGTCCAAACGGCGTGTTCCGTGAGGGCGATAAGGTGATGCAGACAAAGAACAATTATCAGCTCGAATGGGAAGTGCGCAGCCGCTACGGAATCCCGATCGACAAGGGACAGGGCGTGTTCAATGGAGACATGGGTACGATCCGCATCATTGACTCGTTTGCGCAGAGCCTGACCGTGGAATACGAGGAGGGCAGGATGGTCGAGTATCCGTTTGGCGCCATCGATGAGCTGGAGCTCGCCTATGCGATCACGATACATAAATCACAGGGCAGCGAATATCCGGCAGTCGTGATCCCGCTGCTGGCGGGGCCGCGTCCGCTGATGAACCGCAATCTGCTCTACACGGCAGTCACAAGGGCCAGAAAGTGCGTAACGCTCGTCGGGGATGACCGCGTATTTGCACAGATGGTGGAAAATGTACAGGAACAGAAACGTTATAGTGGGCTGAGCGGACAGCTCATGGAAAGGAAAATGGAATAAATATAGAAAACAGACATTTGATCAGACAGATAGGAAAAACGATTGCAGACACAATAGCCAAAATACTTTATCCGCCGGTCTGCCCGGTATGCGGAAAGGTGCAGCCGCAGATGCTCACGGATGACGGTACCGGGCGGATCTGCGGGGCGTGCGAAAAACGTGTACAGCGCGTGCGCAGCCCGTTTTGTATGCGCTGTGGCAAGCCGCTGGCGCAGATCCATGCGGGTATCGAATACTGCGGGGACTGCCGCAGACACCGTCATTCCTACACGCAGGGGCGGGCGGCGTTTGTCTACCGGGGCGCGATGATCGGCACGATGCACCGGATGAAATACAGCAACCATCGGGACTATGCACCGGTGCTGGCGCGTGAAGCGTATGAGATGTATGCGGATTGGATCATGCGGATACGCCCGCAGGTACTCGTGCCGATCCCGCTCCATCCGTCGCGCAGGCGCAGTCGCGGCTACAATCAGGCACAGCTGCTCGCGCGCGAATTGTCGCGCCTGAGCGGGATCCCGGTGGATACAGGCTTACTCGCACGCGTGCACAATACGGACAGACAGCGCAGGCTAAGCCCGCAGGAGCGCAAAAATAATCTGAAAAACGCGTTTCAGGCGACAAAAATGATACAATTAGAAAAAGCGCTGCTCATCGATGACATCTATACAACAGGCAGTACCGCAGATGCGGCAGCGGATGCGCTGCATGCGGCGGGTATCCGGGATGTATATCTGCTATGTATCTGCATCGGAGGGGAAGAACAGGGCGCCGTTTCATGAACGGCGCTTTTTTCATGTAATAGGAAATTCCGATGAATTTCCTATTACATGAAAAAAGCCCTCCGGGCAGGGCGCTCATCGTCCGGGGGACGATGGCTTAGCGCCGACCGAAACGAAGTGCAGAATCGC
>CAVHZH010000075.1:0-11672 GCA_963640395.1 Oscillospiraceae bacterium | reverse complement strand
TCCAAGACTGTATTTTCAATCCTTTTCCGGTATTCGCCTCTTTCATGAAGTTATCCCAGCCCCAGCGGTAGCAGCAGAACAGCGCCAGAAACAGTGAGCCGAGCGGCAATACATTGTTTGACACGATAAAATCCCACAGGTCAAGCCATGCAGTTCCCTCTGCAAACGGCTGGAAATGCAGTACACTATAGCCAAGCGCCGTCGTTATGGAGAGTGCAAAGGTGACAATTCCGCAGACAACGCAGCCCTTCGGTCTCGACCAGCCGGTCAGTTCACGCACCATAGCCAGAATATTTTCACATACAGCCAGCATGGTAGAGAGCGCCGCGAAGATCATAAACAGGAAAAACAGTGCGCCCCACCATCTGCCGCCGTTCATGTGGTTAAATACATTTGCCATCGTATCAAATAAAAGGCTTGGACCTGCGTTGACCTCCAGCCCGTAGGTATAACAGGCAGGAAACATAATGACTCCGGCGATCACCGCTACCAGCGTGTCCAACAGAATGATATGAATGGACTCGCCCATGAGCGAACGGTTTTTCTCGATGTAGCTGCCGAAGATCGCCATGCCGCCCATTCCGGTAGACAGCGTGAAAAACGCCTGATTCATCGCCCCGACTACTACAGAGCCGTTGAGCTTGGAAAAGTCCGGAATCAGGTAAAAAGACAGACCGGCAGCAGCACCGTCTAACGTCAGGCTGTGGACTGCCAGCACGAGCATAAGGATGATCAGTGCCAGCATCATATATTTAGTGATCCGCTCCAGCCCATTTTGCAGGTGAAAGCTCAGGATCACAAACGTGAGAATGATCGTAATCAGCAGATAAGTGATATTGACTGTCGGATTGGCGATCATGGACTCAAATCCAAAGCTGGCATTCTGTCCGGTCAGAAATTTCACAAAATAATAAATGATCCATCCGGTCACGACCGAATAGAACGCGATCAGCGATACATTCCCGATCAGACAGATGGCACCGGGAATCCGCCAGCGTTTTCCGCCGCCGGAGAGCTTTTCATACATGTATAAAGGGCTGGTCTGCGCGGCGCGCCCGACGCTCAGCTCCATCACCATTGCAGGCAGACCGAGCAGCAGAAGGCATAAAATATATACCAGCATAAAGCTGCCGCCTCCGTTCTGCCCGCACATCCACGGGAATTTCCATACGTTTCCGCATCCGATCGCACAGCCGGCTGAGAGCATGATAAAGCCCAGTCTGCTGCCGAGACGTTCTCTGTTTTCCATTTTTTAGAGTCCTTTCCTAAATTTCAATCAATGCTTGCCTATGGCATGGATTCAATACCGCCGATAGGCAATACTCTACTATTATAGAATGAATAGAGTGATTTGTAAAACAAAATTGACAAAACGCATCAAAGCCGTTATAATGAAATCTCCGGGCAACTGGGGTGTTAGCGGTACCCTGTACCAGCAATCCGCTATAGCTGGAGCGATGTTCTGCCCCGGGTCTTATCACTGTGAAGCAGCCCTTTGTAAGCGGCGTTGACGTCTGGGTCTTGCGCAATAGGAACCTGCGAACCGTGTCAGGTCAGGAATGGAGCAGCACTAAACAGGAGCTCTTATGTGCCGCAAGGGTGCTTGGGCTGAGCTGGCTGCTCAGGTAACGTTCATGGTGGAGATTCAAAGCAGAACGCCCGGTAAAAATATATTCAAAAATATACCTGACTTTTATCCGTTTTTTGGAAAGGTCAGGTTTTTTATGTTGAGCCTGAATCAGAAATCATATATAATAATACATAGGGACGAAACACTCTAAGGAAAGGAACGAATGATATGAAAAGAATTGGTTTATTGACGAGTGGCGGTGATTGTCAGGCACTGAACGCAGCGATGCGCGGTGTGGTAAAGGGTCTGAGCGAAAATGTAGACGAGCTCGAGGTATATGGATTTCTCAATGGCTACAAGGGTCTGATCTACGGAAATTATAAGCTGTTGACTTCGACAGATTTTTCCGGAATTCTCACAAAGGGAGGAACGATCCTCGGATCTTCGCGCCAGCCGTTCAAGCTCATGCGCGTGCCGGATGAGAACGGATTGGACAAGGTCGAGGCGATGAAGCAGAACTACTACAAGCTGAATCTGGACTGCCTTGTGATCCTCGGTGGAAACGGCACACAAAAGACAGCCAATCTGCTGCGCGAGGAAGGCTTACATGTGATCCATCTGCCGAAGACGATCGATAACGACATTTACGGCACGGACGTGACCTTCGGTTTTCAGAGCGCGATCAATATCGCTTGCGATGCGATCGACTGCATCCATACGACAGCCGCTTCGCACAACCGCGTATTTATCGTTGAGGTTATGGGACACAAGGTTGGCTGGCTGACCTTATACGCAGGCATGGCTTCCGGTGCGGACATCATCCTGCTTCCGGAGATTCCTTATGATATTGATAAAGTCATCGAGGCGATCGACAAGCGTACAAAGGCAGGCAAGGGCTTTACGATCCTCGCGGTCGCAGAGGGTGCGATCTCCAAAGAGGACGCACAGCTCCCTAAAAAGGAATATAAGAAAAAGATGGAAAACTACAAATATCCGTCTGTTTCCTATGAGATCGCGGATATGATCCAGGAAAAGACCGGTATTGAGGTGCGTGTCACTGTTCCCGGACATACGCAGCGCGGCGGCAGCCCGTGTGCCTATGACCGTGTACTCTGTACCAGACTCGGCGCAGAGGGCGCGCGTGCGATCATGGATGGCGAGTACGGCGTGATGATCGCGATGGTCAATGGCAAGATCAAGCGTATACCGTTAGGGGATGTGGCAGGAAAGCTCAAGGTGGTAGACCCCGATTCACAGATTATCAAGCAGGCAAAATATGTAGGAATCAGCTTTGGTGATTAGTTATGGCTTATACGGCGTTATACCGAAAGTTCCGCCCGAATGAATTTGAGGATGTCAAAGGGCAGGAGCACATCGTAACGACACTGAAAAATCAGATAAAAGCAGACCGGATCGGACATGCGTATCTCTTTTGCGGTACGCGCGGTACCGGCAAGACGACAGTCGCAAAAATATTTGCGAAAGCCGTGAATTGTGAACACCCGGTAGACGGCAGTCCTTGCGGGACTTGTGCTTCCTGCAGGGCGATCGCTGCCGGGAGTTCTATGAATGTCATAGAGATCGATGCGGCATCCAACAACGGTGTGGACAACATCCGTGAGATCCGCGAGGAGGTCAATTATTCCCCGACAGAAGGGCGGTTCAAGGTCTACATCATCGATGAGGTGCATATGCTCTCCATAGGAGCGTTCAATGCGCTCCTCAAGACGTTGGAGGAGCCGCCGTCTTATGTCATTTTCATTCTGGCGACGACGGAGGCGCACAAAATCCCGATCACGATTCTTTCGAGATGCCAGCGCTATGATTTCCGGCGTATTTCGATCGATACGATCGCAGACCGCTTAAACGATCTGATCGCACGGGAAGGTGTCGAGGCGGAAGAAAAGGCGATCCGGTACGTCGCAAAGGCGGCAGACGGATCGATGAGAGATGCACTCAGTCTGCTCGATCAGTGTATCGCCTTTTATCTGGGACAGAAGCTGACCTACGATCATGTGTTAGAGGTGCTCGGCGCAGTAGATACGGAGGTTTTTTCCGCCTTGCTGCGGAAATTGCTGAAAAAAGACATTCCCGGCTGTATTGCCCAGCTGGAGGAGCTGGTCATACAGGGCAGGGAATTGGGTCAGTTTGTGATAGATTTCACATGGTATCTGCGGAATCTGCTGCTCCTGCAGAGTGCAGACGATATGGAGGAAGTGCTGGACATGTCCGGTGAAAACCTCAAGCTGTTACAGGAAGAAGCGCAGATGGTCAAACCGGAGGTGCTGGTGCGCTATATACAGGTATGTTCCGCACTGTCGAACCAGATCCGTTATTCGACACAAAAGCGCATTCTGATCGAGATAGCGATCATCAAGCTCTGCCGTCCGGCGATGGAGCAGGATCTGTCCAGTGTGCTGCAGCGGCTGGATGATCTGGAAAAACGGCTGGAGCAGGGAGTTTATGTAGAGGCAGCCCCGGTCGCGCATCCGGTGGGAGACACATCCGGCGCAGAATCCGCGCAGGCAGCAGTCAGAAAGCGCCCCGAACTGCCGAAAGCAGTGTCAGAGGACATCCGCCAGCTCGTGAAGAACTGGAATCTGGTGCTCGGAGATCTGGGCGGACTCGCCCGCAATTATTTAAAGCAGGCGCATTTGTCGGTCGAGGGAGAGAATACCCTGCTCATTGTCCACGACGATCCGGTTGCGGTCGCGTGTCTGAATGAGGAAGAACGGCTTGCCGAGATCCGGCAGGCGATTGAGAAAAATACAGGAAAACAGGTCGATATCCATATTACTGCGAATGAGAGTGGACAGCCCTTCGGGGATGCCTATGCGAATCTGGAGGAGCTCATACAGATGGATATTGTTGTAGAAGAGGATGATTAGCATATAAAAGGAGGATTTCGAAATGGCAAAACGAGGTGGATTTCCCGGAGGAATGCCCGGGAATATGAATAATCTGATGAAGCAGGCACAGAAGATGCAGCGTCAGATGGAGGAGGCAAGCAAGGAAATCGAGGAAAAGGAGATCACAGCGGCAGCAGGCGGCGGTGTCGTGGAAGTGACCGTTTCCGGTAAAAAAGAAGTTACAAAGATCAAGATCGATCCCGAAGCGGTCGATCCGGATGATGTAGAGATGCTGGAGGATCTGATCATGGCAGCTACGAATGAAGCGCTGCGCCAGATGGATGACTATTCACAGCAGTCCATGTCCAAGATCACCGGAGGAATCGGCGGCATGGGAGGCTTAGGCGGACTGCCTTTCTAATTTAAATGTAATTAGGAAAGGACGATTCGATACATGGATTATTACAGTAAACAGATCAACCAGCTTGTGGAAGCACTCTCGATGCTTCCCGGTATCGGTTCCAAGACGGCACAGCGGCTGGCGTTCCATATCCTGAATATGCCGAAAGAGGACGCGAACCGTCTGGCGGATGCGATCACACAGGCGCGGGAGAATGTCAGATATTGCAAACAGTGCTTTACGCTGACCGATGAGGAGCTGTGTCCGATCTGCAAGGATGAAAAGCGCAACCATAAAGTGATCATGGTTGTGGAAAATACGAGAGATCTCGCAGCATATGAAAAGACCGGCAAATTTGAGGGCGTATATCATGTGCTGCACGGTGCGATCTCGCCGATGCTCGGCATCGGGCCGGGTGACATCCGGCTGAAGGAGCTGATGCAGCGCCTGCAGGGCGATGTGGAGGAGGTCATCATCGCGACCAATTCTTCGCTTGAAGGAGAGACGACTGCCATGTATATCAGCAAGCTCATCAAGCCGACCGGAATCAAGGTGACACGGATCGCCAGCGGTGTGCCGGTCGGAGGAGATCTCGAATATATTGATGAAGTGACACTTCTGCGTGCACTTGAGGGTCGGACAGAATTATAAAAGAGGCGGTTGCCGAAGGTGGAGAATCCTGCATGCAGGATTCTTTTTTCTAACCAGAAAGGGAAATCCGATGAAAAAATACATTTATCTGATACTCATTACGGTGTTTGCTGCTATGTTTGGCACAAGCACCTATTTTATTATCGACTACTATCAGGAAGCAAAAAAGCAAGCCGACTTCTATGAGGAGCTGGCGTCCATGGTGGACACTGCGGCGCAGAAGGATGACACTGCGGAAGCGGCCGGACAGCTTCCGCACTCCGGAAAAAAGACCATTTTGCCGGAGCTTACAGAGCTTTATCGGCAGAACAGTGATCTGGTAGGCTGGATCAGCATTGCAGATACCCGCATCAACTATCCCGTGATGCAATCAGTGAATGAGCCAAACTTCTATCTGAAGCACAGCTTTGACAAGGAATATTCCGACTATGGCTGCCCCTATGTGCAGGAGGACTGCGATGTGAAAAAGCCGTCTGACAATCTTGTGATCTATGGACATCATATGAAGGACGGTTCGATGTTTGCAGATCTTGAAAAGTTCAAAGACAAGGACTTTTGGAATGAGCATCGGACGATTACCTTCAACACGCTGACGGAAAAGCAGGAGTATGAGATCATTGCCGTATTCTGCACAGTGGTCGATACCGACAGCTTAGACTCCTTCCAATATTATCAATTTGTGGACGCAGACAGCCCGGATGAGTTTGACAGCTATATTGCTAGGTGTCGGGAATTGTCCATCTACGACACCGGCGTGACAGCCGGGTACGGTGATAAGCTCATTACACTATCTACCTGTGAATACAGCAGTACAAACGGCCGTCTTGTTGTTGTGGCAAGACGGACTGCTGAGTAATTCACTATCCTAAAAATCTTTATCTTTTTAATCCACGTAAAATCAACAAAATCAAAGAAAGCCCGCAAAAAATCAGAAAGGTCTTGATTTTTTGCGGGGGGGGGGGTGGTATACTCGAAGGGATTGAAATGGGCGTAATATGCCAAAAGAGCACAGAGACTATAGATAATGGGGTTTAGGAATTGGATAAAGGGAGGGACATATGGCATCACACAGGACACCGGAACAGCTCAAGCCGCTCATCATGCGGGCGACGCGCCACCTTGTCGCCGTCGGCGGCATGGAGAATTTCAGCTATCCCAAGCTGACGGCGGAAACCGGGCTGAGCGCACCGACGGTATACGAGCACTACAAAAACAAGGAGGAATTGCTGACCTCCTGCTTTATGGAGATCGACACCGAGGTGGCAGACATGATGTCGCAGATGCTCATCGGAATGCCGTCCCAAATTCGGGATTTGCAGAGCTTTGACAACCTCTGCTGGCTGCTGTGGCTGCCCTACTGGAACTACCTGATGGCGGACGCGGAGCGGACGATATTCTACTGGACATTCTACAACTCGCCCTACCACACGCCGGAGCTTCTGGCGCGGCGGAACGAGAACTTTGAGCCGTTCCTTGCCTTTATGCAGGCTATGGACAACGAGTTTTCCGTCTCTGCCAGCTGCAACGTCCATATGCTGGTGGCGAACCTTATCAACGGGACAGTGGCGGCGGCGGTGAAGATATTGCGTGGCGAGTACCCGAACGATGGGCGCAGCGTCACGACTGTCTACCACATGGTATTCCAGCCGCTGTTTGCGCTGCTCGGCATCAAATGCGACAACGCGCGATGACCGCTGATATACCATGACGCAGGGGCATTTTATATAGAACGGAACAATCCGTGTAACCGGAGGTTGGTTCTGAACAGTTACGAAATATGAAGGAGTGAATGGACAAATGAGGTTAAGGATGAGAACACGTTTTGTAAGCCTTTTTCTGGTACTTGCGATGCTGACGAACTTTTTCGCATTTTCATCGTTTGCACAGGAGACTGGATTTGACGGCAGCGATGCTGCAGTGGGGACGGTTTCCACCGATGACGAGAACAGCAGCGAGGAAGCAACGGAGGTGACACAGGGAGATGAAAGCAATGCTGTGGACAGCCCCGACGATGGCAGCGAGGCGGATGATACGGATTCTGATGGTATCAGCGACGCAAACGCCGATGGCGGGATAGGCGGCGAAAACACCGCAAACGCTGACGACGAGAGCGTCAGCAGCTATACTGTAAACATTACGCTGCCGGAGGAGGGTGTGAAAACAGCGGAGGACTCCGGCGAGCTGACCCAGACCGTCAGTGCCGGGAGCGGGGTGGCGGACATTCGCCTTGTCTCCACCTATGAGGACGAGCCTTTTGAGAGCGATATGGCAGACGCTTTCAATGCGCGACTGTTCGAGGGCACGGGCCTGACCGCGAGCTTCGGCGGGGACGGCGTTATCACCATCAGCGGCACACCAAACGCGGATGTCAGCGTCGATTTGACGGATGCCTTCGCGGAAGACGAGCCTGTTACGATCGAGGATAGCACCGCCGTCTATGTCAGCAGTGAAGGCAACGACAGCACCGGCGATGGCACGGAGGGAAAGCCCTACGCCACCATCAGCAAGGCGTATTCTGCGGTTGCAGACAAGGGCACGATTTATCTGCTTAGCGATATAGAGATAACGTGGACATTCAAAAAAGAAAACAGCGTAATAAACTTCAATGAGAGCAAAAGCGTTACCATAACTTCGTGCGGTGATGGCGTAAAAACAATTAAATCAAAATGCACAATATCAGTCAAAAGCGCACTGTTTAGCGTGACCAACGGAGCTAATGTGACCTTTAAGAATATTGTGCTTGATGGCAGTCAACAGATCAGCTACGATAAAAAAGAGAGTTACCATGTAGCGGTGTATGTAACAAACGGGACTTTGACGCTGGAAAGCGGAACGATTATACAAAATTTTAACTACGGCTCCAATAGCAACACATCGGGCGGCTTTGGCGGCTGGGGTGTTGTCAGCGCTCAAAACGGCGGCGCGAGGGTAAATATTTGCACCGGCGCGAAAATTACAAACTGCAAAATAGAGGGCGGATGGAGTGACAACCCTGCTGGCGTGGTAGTCGCGGGGTTGGGAGCGATAGTAAACATGACTGGCGGAGAAATTGTCGGCAATACACTCCAAAGTGATAAGGATTCCACGACTGCGGTCGTAAGCATTGGAAAAATAAGTAGCCCCCATTTCTGGATGACGGGCGGCACTATCACCAACAATACCATTGGCGGCGGCTACGCCGCCGTGTATATGCGCGGTGAGGCAGACGCCTGCGATATGCAGTTTGGCAATACCGCCTATGTCTATGGCAACTATATCAGCGGCACAAGCGGCGACCAGAGAAATATTTATCTGAAAAACGACGCTAATGGCGATGAGAACGATAAAGTTTATGCGAAGCTGTGCAGTGCGTTGACCGGCGATGCCAAGCTGGGCATTTATGCCGAGCATATCGGCATGGGCACAAAGGTGGCGCAGGGCACGAACGAATCGGGCACGGCGACAACTTCCACGCCGACAAACAGCACCTACACAGCCACTGTTGCGGACACCACCTATTTTGTGTCCGATAAAGCTACGGACGCGGAGATTCTCTACTGCGGCGGCAGCGAAGACACCTGCGGTCTGCTGGCACATAGAGACGAAGATACAGACCACAACAGTGAAAAACAAGCCATCTACCTCTCCGTCAGCCCTGAGGTCACGGCAAAGAAGGGCGAAAATGACACGATCACCCTCGACATTGCCCGCTGCACCAGAGACGCGACCTATGTCGTGCTGGACAAGGACATGAAGCCGGTGACTGGCAAGACTTTCACTAACGGCTCGTATGAAACCGACGGCAAAGGAACATTCACACTGAATGATAATGCATCCACAACCACCATCGACATGGAGGGGCTTGACAAGGACAGCGGTCCTTATACCGTAATGCAAGTTGGTAATGCAGGCTTAACCGTAAACGGCGACGGCACGGCAGAAACCAACAACCTCACTGACATTGCCACCGTAAACATCGTGAACTTTACAGGCGATGGCGTGACATGGGACGACGGCACAAACAGCTTTGAAAACGGCGATTTTGACATCGTGACCGTCCCTCATAACGACCAGACCGGAAAGGCGAACAAGACTTATACAGCCACCACTAAGGCCAGATATACCTTTGCCACTTCTGATGCCATTACCGCAAAGCTGGACAACAGCGAAGCGGCCGCTGTGACCGTCAACACCACCAAGGAGACAGACACGAAATACAATGTCACCGTCACCGTTCCCGCCTACGGTACAACCGAGAAAGGAACGAAGGACTACAGTACAGTCACTCTCACGGGCACGGCGGTAAAAGTCGCGGCGACTGCTATCTCCGTCACCGTCGAAAAAGTCACCGCTAACAACGAAGATGAAGTCGGCACATTGAACGAGAGCCTGACCGCGACGCTGGACATCAAGGATAGCAACACCTATGGTGAAGAAAAAAACCCGACCTATAAATACACTGTCACCAACGGCAGAACTAAAGCCAACGGCGATGCGATCACTGGAAATGTAACCAAGCCCACAACCGGCGGGGATGACGAGGATACCACTGCCTACTCCATCACGGGACTCAAATACGGCGATCATGTGAAGGTCTATGTAGACGGGGAGGACGACATACCGGCAACCTATTTCAAAGTGCTAAACAACTGCCTTGAAAACGGCAGCTTTGAGCAAATCAAATCTTTATCGGGAGATTCATGCCACAAGCGTAAGACGGGCGTTGACATTGCCGCATGGCGCACCACCGCGAATGACCAAAACATGGAGGTGTACCCCAATCCTACGACAACATACAGTGTCGACAAAGTTCCCGATGGCAGCTATGTGGCTGAGCTGAATGCTACAGAAGCTTCTTCTCTGTATCAGGAGATCAACACCACGCCGGGCAACACACTGAGCTGGACACTGGAGCACACAGCGAGGGGCAATGGAGGTAGAGACGACCAGCGTATGGCGATTGTCATTGGACCAACGCAGGCTGCCACGAATACTGACCCGTATAAAAAATCCAGCGCAACCACAAACGATATGTTCATGAACATAGCGGCGCAGATTACAAGCCCGGTTGTAGGTGAGACCTATTACACCACGTACAACAACCAGGCATACCAAGTGACCATTGCGTCTGATACAAAGTCAGGTCGGAGCTGGAAAAATTACATGGGCACTTATACCGTGCCGGCGGGTCAGACGGAGACGGTCTTTGCTTTCGCCTCTCTTGATACCGATGACGACAATGCTAAATTGGGCAACATGATCGACGATGTCGGCTTCGGTGCAGGCGTGGCGATCACTGAAGTCAAGGCGGCGAAGAACTCGGGCGAAACGAATAAAATCGACATCAGCATTGAAAACAGCACCAAGAACGGTGTCTATGTCGTGCTGGACAAGGACATGAAGCCGGTGACAGGCGCGACACTCGGCGGCGGCGAATATGTGAACAACGGCAACGGGACATTCAAGCTGAAGGATAGCGACAGTTCAACCACTGTCAGCATGGCGGCGCTTGCAAAGGATAAAGGTCCGTACACCGTTATGCGCGTGTTGAGCGGCACTCTGTCCGTGGATAGTGAAAACAAGGCAAGCACTACCAACCTCACCGACATTGCCACCGTCAATATCGTACAATTCATGGGTGATGGCGTGACATGGAGCAGCGCAAAAACGACCACATTTGCAAGCGGCGACTATGACATCGTGACAGTCCCCCACGACGACCAGACCGGCAAGGCGAAAAAGACCTATACCGTCAATGTCAAAGCTGGCTTTGCCTTTGTAAAGTATGACAGTGTGAGTTCGAACGGACCCGTGACCGCGGACGGTAGCCTCACAACGGCCACCGTCAAAGACAATACAGACGGCAGCAAAGAGATTGCCATCGAAGTTCCCGCCTACGACACAACCAGCAAAGGAACGACGGGCTATGTCAACGTCACCCTTGTAGGCCACACAGTGCTTAACAGCGGTGTAAAGCTTTTGGATAAGACCGGCGGTTCGGAAATGACTGAGACAGGCAACGTGGTCTCAAAAACATATGACAGTATAGCTGTGGCATACCAGGATGGATCAGTCGCCGGTGCTGAGCTGAGTTATACATGGCAGAAAGTGACAGGTAGCGAAGGGGGCAAGGCTACATACACCGATTTGACCGCCGCCCCCTCCGACGCAGGCGAGTATAATCTGAAAGTCACGGCGACAAGCACGAATGCCCCCGGCACAG
>CAVHZH010000074.1:0-11695 GCA_963640395.1 Oscillospiraceae bacterium | reverse complement strand
GCGATTCTGCACTTCGTTTCGGTCGGCGCTAAGCCATCGTCCCCCGGACGATGAGCGCCCTGCCCGGAGGGCTTTTTATGTAATGGGAAATTCATCGGAATTTCCTATTACAGAACAAAGTGTGCGCTTGCCGCACACTTGCGCGCCCGAGCGGTATGCGAAGCATATACTTCATTTCCGCGAGGTGCGCATCCTGCCCGGAGGGCTTTTATTTCATAGGACGCAATTTCCTATGAAATAAAAAAAGAGCCTATGTATCACACATAAGCTCCTCTTGTCCTGTTATGCTATTATTCCTTATACCACGCGAACGAATACCTGACAACATTGGTCACAAAATAGGTGTCCGAATACTCACATACCTTGTCATTTTTCGTATAGACGGTACTTCTGATATGCAAAATGGGCTGTTCCTTTTTCAGCTCCAACTCCCGTATCCGTTCTTCTGCCGGCATCGTCGCCGTTATGCTCTGTTCCGAGTGCAGGATCTCCACATGATACTGCTTTTCCATAATATCATGCAGGGATGCCTCCTTTAACAGCCACGGGTTGAAATCCTCAAATAGATATTTCGGAAGATAGATCGTCTGTTCGGCAAACGGACGCTCGTCCGCATATCTGATACGCTTGATGACCAGTATGACCTCTCCCTCTTCACACGCAAGATGCCTGCACGCCCAAGAATCAGCCTCTACCTCCTGATAGGAGATGATCTTGGAGCTCGGCGTGATGCCTGCATCTACCAGTTCCTGATGCAGACTTCTCATACGGGAAAAATTCTTATCAAACTTCGGCTGCAACACATAGCATCCCTTATTTGGACGTTTCTCAACATAGCCTTCTTCGACCAAATTCTCCAGTGCTTTCCTGACAGTGACACGGCTCACACCATAATACTCGCTCAGCCATTTTTCTGTTGGAATTTTTTCTCCGCTGACCAGTTCGCCTGCATTGATCTGTTCCTTTAAACCTGACACAATCTGATGATATAACGGAATCGCATCCTTTAATGGATCTTTTTCTTGATATTCTTCATTTACGAGCATGTTCACTGCCTCGCTTTTCTGTTTTCTAATACAATTTTAAACAATTAAAAAAATTCTGTCAATATTATTTTTCTATTCCAAATAATAATGCGCCTCTTTCCTTAAATTGCTCTGTCTCTAACACATTTCTATTGCAGAAGGACTGCGGTACTTCTCCCTTCAGATAGTTCTGCAGATGCTCATTCAAAACCCGTGACTGGAAGGTAATACGCTCTACGCTCACGCCAGCCGTATGCGGTGTGACGATCAGCTTATCCGGATCGATCTCATAAATCGGATGATCCTTGCGCGGCGGCTCCTCGTCTAATACATCCAGTGCTGCGCCTCTGATCCGATCCTCCTTCAAGGCTTTGAATAACGCATCCATATCCAGCAGCGCTGCACGACCGGTATTTACAATGCAGGCACTCTTTTTCATAAGACCGATTTCCTTCTCACCGATCATGCCCTTGTTCTCCTCGGTCACGCGTGCGAGAAGAACAACATAGTCTGACTGCTTCATCACCTCATCCAGATCATAGACCTCGATATCCATCTCCTTCATCTTTTCTACGTTGACAAACGGATCATAGCCGATGATCTTCATGCCAAATGCCTGTGCTCTGGTTGCCAGACCCAGTCCATTTCTTCCGAGTCCTACGATACCAAGTGTCTTTCCATAAACCTCTGTGGAATTCTCATTGATTCTTCTGAATTTCAGGTCATTTTCCTTGATCCAGTTTCCTGCACGGACTTCCTCTACTACCTTAATCAGAGGCTTTGCAAGTGTCATAATTAAAAGGAAGGTAAATTCCGGAACGGAACGTCCGCATCTTCCTGCGCTGAATAAAACCGGAATGCCGAGCTTTGTACATGCTGCAATATCGATATTTTCTTCCGGACCATCCCTGACACTCAAAAGCAGCTTGACATCCGGTGCGTGATAAAGCACATTCTCTGTTACCTTTTCATATCCGACGATAAACACATCCACACCCTGCAGTGCCTCGATGAGCTGTTCTTCATTTAACCGGTCCTTCGGCTCTTTGGTCAGGCTGAATCCTACTCTTTTTATATCGCAATACTCTTTCATTTTTTCTTCCCATGCATCGTCGAACTCAGCCGTGCATAATACCTTTAACATTTGACTTCCTCCTTTTATCTTTCTTTTCATTCTTCATTGTAACCATTTTGTACCTTACAATTTGTCCTGCTTTTTGTCTGGTACATGTTGATTATATCGTCTTGTTTATAATTTGTCAATATGATTGTATTTATTTTGTCATATAAAATTTCGATTTTGTATTGACACACAAGATACAATTCGTATACAATACAAATGTAAACAAAAGCTATGCCAATCATAAATGAAAGGAAGGATGAATGATATGCGTTACAAAAAATTTGGAAACACGGATTTAAACTTATCTGAATTAGCAGTCGGTACATGGGCGATCGGCGGTACCGGATGGGGAGATGTCAATGAGAAGGATTCGATCGATGCGATCCTGACGATGGTAGATCAGGGTGTCAATCTCATCGATACGGCTCCCAGCTATGGTCGCGGACATTCCGAGATCGTCGTCGGAAAGGCTCTCTCATCCTGCAGGGATAAGGTGACACTTCTGACAAAATGTGGTATCCGTTGGCCGGAGGACGCAAAATACGGTTCCTCAAAGCCGATCCACGACAGCAGCAAGGCAGCGATCATCAAGCAGTGCGAGGATTCGCTGACCAGACTCCAGACAGACCACATTGATATTTACCTGATTCACTGGCCGGATACCACAACCCCCTTTGAGGAGACGGTCGATGCATTAAATACGTTGAAGCAGCAGGGCAAGATCTTATATACCGGCATCTCAAATTTTGATGATGACCAGTTGGCTCAGTTGTACGCGCTCGGTGCCATCGATGTGATCCAGTATCCTTATTCTATGGTAAACCGGAAAAAGGAGGCGGTATTAAAGTCTTATGCCGAAAAGGGTGTCTACACGATGGGCTATGGCGGTCTTGGAGCCGGTATCCTCACCGGCACGATCCGCGAGCTTCCCAAGTTTGAGCCCGGCGATGCGCGCATCGGATTCTATGATTTCTTTGAGGAGCCGAAATTCTCTAAGGTAATGGAGCTGCTCAAGACTCTTGATAAGATTGCTGAGACACATAACGTGCCTGTCGCACAGGTAGCAGTAAACTGGACGACCCAGCATCCGTATATCGGAGCTTCGCTGACTGGTGTCCGCAACCCGAAGGAGGCACTGGAGAACTGCTCCGCATTCACATGGTCTTTGACAGACGATGAGCTGGCTGAGATTGATAAAGCCATCGAAGCAACGGTTGGT
This sequence comes from Oscillospiraceae bacterium, assembly GCA_963640395.1. Taxonomy (GTDB): domain Bacteria; phylum Bacillota; class Clostridia; order Lachnospirales; family Lachnospiraceae; genus W0P33-017. The sequence continues at coordinate 8,328 of CAVHZH010000074.1, read as the reverse complement.
ATCTAAAAAATATTATATGGGCGTGTGAAAAAACGAAAGTTTTTTCACACGCCCCGTTTTATGCCTTTATTTATTTTTTGTATTGATCAGGATCACGACCCCGAGCAGCACCAGTCCATTGATGACTGCCTCACACCAGAACGGCGCTCCCAAGATGCTGATAACGTTGAAAATCGCTCCTAACAACAGTGCGCCCCAGAACACGCCCGACACATTGTACCTTCCCGGTGTATGGGTGGTGGTGCTAAGGAATGTAACCGCCAATCCGGGTAAGAGATAGCCCGGTCCGGTATCCGGATATACATTGCGGGACTGCCCGCATAAAATGATCGCACAGATTCCGATCAGCAGGGAGGTCATGACAAAGGAAAGACACCGCACGAGCTTTGTATTGATGCCTGCCAGCTCTGTCACCTTTTCCGACTGCCCGATTGCATAGATGTAATATCCGAGCGGCGTATGCTCCATGATGAGATGGACACAAAGCACGACGAGCAGACAGACCCATACTGCCAGATTCAATTTGGCGATCTTAATTTTACTGACCCAGATCAGCAGATCCGGCATGACGCCGGTAAACGATCTGCCACCATTGACCCCGAGAGAGACGCCGTACATGATCATGCCTGTTGCAAGCGTCGAAATCGTCGAGGGAATTTTCAAATAAACCGTAACAACACCGTTGACCAGTCCTGCGATCAGGCTGCAGGCGAGAATCACAACGATCACGCCCAATGCCGTTCCGCCTATGGATGCCATCTTTCCTCCGAGCATCATCAGTGCGCCCAGCATATAACCTAGCGAAATATCGAACTCACCGACTGCCAGCGGTATCATAGATGCCAGTGCAAACAGGATCACCGGAACCCTGCCGATCGCAATCACGTTCATATTTGTTACATTTGAGAACGCTGGTACTGTAAACCATGAGATCAAAAATACCAGAAGCATAACGACTGCAAGACCTCTTTTTTGCAAAAAGTTTTTTTCTGTCATAGATAACTCCACCTCGCAATCATTTCTCTTTCCAAAACTCCGTCCTCTTTTCTGATCTCACCGGTCACTCTGCCCTGACAGATTACGATCACGCGCGTACAGATCTCAGCGAGCTGCTCCGGCTCTGTGGAGAAGATAATCACACCCATTCCCTCTGCGGCAGCCTCCTGTATGAGCTGGAACAGCCTTTTTCTGGAATTGGGATCGACACCATAGGTCGGATCGTCCAAGATAAACAGTCTGGGCTTCATGCTCATCCATTTTGCCATAATTGCCTTCTGCTGGTTTCCGCCGGAAAACTTGCTGAAATATTTATAGAAGGAATCATTCGGCTGGATATCAAACACCTTCTGCATCATGTCCAGCGCATTTCGTTTCAGCTTCTTTCTGCCCCAGTATCTGACCCTGTTCGGCAGAAGGATATTTTCCTCCATCGAACATTCTAAAATTCCTCCGTATTTCGGTCTATCACACGGCAGCAGGGCAATGCCCTGCCGGATGCGTTTTCGTATCGAGGTGTGCTTGGAGAGCTTTTGTCCGTCCAAGTAGATCTCTCCCCCTTTTCTCTGACATTCTCCCATGAGCAGCCACGGAATTTCATGGATGCCGCCGTCATCCCCGCCTACAATCCCTAAGATGTCCCCAGCACGCACTTCAAACGAACAGTCCTGCAGCTTTTTGTATTTCAGGTTTTTGACCTCCAACACCTTTTCGCCCGGATAGTATGTCGTCCTGCATTTCAGCAGTTCCCACAGATGCTGCAGCGACTGCTCCTGTCCGTCCTCTGCGCTCTCGCTGCCTGTTCCCTTTTTCAGCATCTGGTTGACGATGATTTCCTCATTGATTTCCTCAGTTTTTCCTTCAAAAACCAGCTCGCCGTCATTTAAAATTGCCACCTTGTCACAATATTTCAGTACAGATTTCAGTCTGTGGCTGATCATAATGATAGGAATCCCGCGCTGAGCCACCAGCCTGACCCGCTCCAAAAAGCTCTCTGCCTCGTTCTCAGGGATGGATGCCTCTGATTCGTCTAAAATCAACAGTGTTGTATTGTTTAATTCTTCTTCCTCTCCGATAGCAATCGCGATCGCCAGCATATTTCTCTGGGCTGCACTCAGCTCCCTTACATGCATTTCGACCGGGATTGGGATCTGATAGGTCTCCAACAGCCGCGCAGCATATTCTGCCACCTGTTCCCAATGAATCCTTCCTTTTTTGCTGCCCGGATAACCCTTGAAAGCGGCTATACATTCAGCCACCGTAAAGTCGTCAATCAAAGGGCTTTCCTGATGCACCGTCCGGATACCCAGATTGTATGCGGTCGTTGTATCCGGAATATCATTTGATATCTGTTCACCGATCTGGATTTTCGCATCACAATCCCTGTCTGGATGGTAGACACCGGACAACACCTTGATCAGCGTGGATTTGCCGCTTCCGTTTGCCCCGAGAACACCGCAGATCTCACCATCCTGCACTGACATGCTGATATTTTTCAAAACACTCACACCCGCAAAGGACACGCAGATATTTTTCACCATTACGGACATCACGACACCTCCCTTTATCCTTTACTTTTTCACCTTTTCTGTCAAAACAATCGAAAGCCAGATTGAGATGATCAATACCGTTCCCTGAAACACATAGCTGCCCCAGACCGGTGCGCCCGCGATCTCTATGCCATTTTCTCCCAGTGCACAGAGCAGCAGACCTACGATCATCCCGGGCACATTCAGCCTTCCCGGTGAAAAGGATGCCTTGCTCAAAAAAACGATCGAATATGCAGGCAACAGCAGTGAGGTTCCATATGCCGAGCTCGCTGCGCCGACCTGTCCCAGCATGAGCACCGCTGCGATCCCGGAAAATAACCCGGCTAACGCAAATGCCAGAATCCTGATTTTGTCCACCTGAATGCCTGCAAACATTGCCACCTTTTTGGATATTCCTACTGCGTAAAGCTGCCTTCCGAAGTGTGTAAAATTCAAAATATAATAGAGCACCGCACATAATACCAGAAAAAGGATCACACTGTAGCCGATATAGGCGACCTTTCCTCTCGCAAACGCCTGCAGTGTCTGCGGAATATTGCTGTTTAAGATTCCGCCGCCGGAAATCGCCTGCGCAATGCCGGATAATGTCAGTCCGACGCTCATTGTCACAATAAATGAATTGATATGGAGCTTCGTTACGATCAGTCCATTGACCAGCCCGCAAATACCGCCCGCAGCTATCATGATGACAACCACCGCGCTGCCCGGGCAGCCCTTCCCGGCGCAATAAGCGCCGAGAACCATACAAAAACATAAAATGTAGCCCAATGATAAGTCGAACTCATCCACGATCAATATAAAAAAACACCCTAATGCCAGACAACCGATCACTGTTTCATTCATAAATACATTACTGAAATTCTGCACTGTCAAAAAGGACTTAGACATGATGCTAAAGGTAAGGATAATGATCGCCAGAATCCCTATCATTCCATATTTTTCTAAAAAGGTATTTTTTCCATTCCGAATGACTGATTTTTCCATATCAACCTACCTCATATCCATACTTCCTATTGCTTAGGGAAATGCTGATTTAATCAGCGTTTCCTTAGTCCCAGAGCTCATAATATTTTGATTCATAGTCCATGTTCGGACTCCATGCCAAGCCTTCCTCCGGCAGATTTGTCGCGTCTACGATCGCATACGGGAGATTTTCCCCTCTCGGCTCAGCCAGCTCCTGTCCATTCAGAACCCGGATTGCCTGATCTGCCGTCGCAAAGCCCAAATATACATTATCATAAGCTGCCGTGGCTGCTGCTACCGTGCCCTGCCGGATCAGCGAGATCATTTCTTCATTTCCTAATACACCGCAAACCTTTACGTCTGTGATACCAGCGCTTTCCAGCGCCTCTGTCACACTGACTGCTGCCGGATCAAAGGGAAGAAATACATATTCTGTCTCGGGATTCGCCGTGATATAGCCGATCACCATACGGTTCAGCTCATCGCCCATCTGTTCAAAGGTGAATTTTTGAAGCTCCTTGTCGTAATCTAAGCCATTTTCATCCAGCCCCGCTAACAAACCATCTTCAAAACACTCGACGGAAAATGAGCCGGGACAACTGTAAATGACCACCTTGCCGCCTTCACTATTCTCCTTCATCCAGTCTGCCATCGCTTCTCCCAGACCTTTATAATCGGGACCTACATCATACAGGAAATCCACCAGTCCTTCGTCCTCGAGATTGAGCCTCGGATTCGGGTCATCCGTTCCATTGGAGCCGCTCACGATGGGAATACCTGCCTGATTCGCCGCCTGAATGCCCTGCTGTACGCTTCTGGCATCGAGGGAAATCGTAATAATAATATCTGCTTCCCATGAAATCGCGTTCATGATCGCCGTGTTTTCTTCGTCCGGTGTTCCCTTGCCATCAAACATCTGGATCTTCCAGTCATACCGCTCTCCGATTTTCTCAATCGTTTCACAGGGAACGATACAGCCTGAGAGCGATGCCTGTGCCGGAACTAACGCGACCTTAATTCCATGGGGTGCAGTCGCTTTCTCGTCAGGTCCCTGAAACTCTAGCTCCTCGCTTGTGCCGGAGGTCGTCTCGGTTTTGTCCTGCAATTCCTCCGGAACCTCGATCAGCCCCGAACAGCCTGTCATGCACAGACTGAGCATGGCGGCTGTCATCAGTATACTTAATTTCTTTTTCATTTGTTACCACACCTCCTTACGGGTGGATGATGACCTTGATGGAATGCTCATTTTTCACATTTTCATCCAGTGCATCAAAATAGTGCTCCAGATCATAATGTCCGGTGATCAGGCAGTCACAGTCGATCTTTCCCGCTGAGATCAATTCCAGACATTTTTCAAATTCGCTGTTAAAGGTAGAACCTACATACGTCCACTCATTTACGATAAAATCTGCCGTAGGCAATTCAAACACTGCCTTATCCTTTGGAAAGGAATAGCCTACATAGGTTCCGCCCTTTTTCAATAGCTGTCTGAGTACCTGTTCCGCGAAAAAGGTAAATCCACAGGCATCTACTACAATATCAAATCCATGCGGATAGTCTGCTGCTATCTTTTCGAGAACCGCATCTTCCTCGCCACGCTTTAACTGATAGCCGTCAGCGCCCTTGCCCCGCAGAATATCAAGCTTGGATTCCACATAGTCTAGTACTACCACATTTGTAGTACCAATAGCAAGATACAATTGCGTCAATATGATGCCGCTTGCCCCTGCACCGATGACAAGCACCTTGTCACCGCAGCCTGCCTTACTTCTCTCTACCGCCCGCAGACAGCAGCCGATCAGCTCGCTGAGCGCACCTTCATCATAAGAAACATTTTCCGGAAGCTGATATACCTTTGTCTCATCGGCAACTAAAAATTCTGCCATCGCGCCCTGCAGATTGTGTCCCATCGATCCGAAATTCTCGCAAAAATATGGCTTTCCTGTTTTACAAAAATAACACTTGCCGCACGGCACACCATTGTCTACCGTTACCCGGTCGCCAATTTTGATTGTTTTTACATTTTTACCAACGGTTTCCACCACACCGGACAGCTCATGTCCCGGAGTCGCCGGATATTTTCCAAGCACCGATCCGTTGTTGTCATGTGATAATTCTGCCGGCTTGCAGATGCCGCAGGCTTTGACCCTGATCCTTACCTGATCGTCGCCGCACTCCGGCACGGCGATTTCCTTGATCGAAGCATTTGCACGCCCCGGTTTCTCATATACTAACGCTTTCATGGTCTACCTCCCAGTCTTTTCAAAAAATGCCTTCGGTGTCTTGACCATAAACTGCTCAAAATCTTCCTTTGTCATGTCGTTCTTTTCCATTTCAGGCCATATATAATCGAATACATAGGTATACTGATATTCCATATCGTCATGATTCTCTTTGATAAAATCATCCCAAGTGCATCCGAAGATATTCAGGCTGTCCCTGCCATCCATGAAGCACATGCAGTCATGGCTGACCACGATCTGATCCCTGTAGCCCCTGTCGCACAGCTCCTTCATGACCTTTACTCTCGTCTTTAACGGCATGATCGTATCGATGCTGAAACGATCCAGTCCGATATAGCTGCCGCGCTTTGCCACCTTTTCGATGTAATCGACATCATCCAGATCGCCCAGATGTCCGATGACTACCTTTTCTAAATCCACGCCCTCAGCCTCGAAAATATCCTGCTGTGCATAGCCTGAATGTCCGATCGAATGCGTAATGATGGGAAGTCCTGTTTCCCTATGAACCTTTGCTATAATTTTTAACATTCTTTCATCATTTTTGTCAATCTGGTCTTTATGGGTCGCACATTTGATGACGCCTGCCTTAATGTCCGTTCCCTCAATCCCTTTTTCTGCCTCCCTGATAAATAAGGATGCGATATAATCGGGATCCTTGTACAGATGCCAACCGTAATCATTTCCATAAATACCGGTACATGCAATGACCTGTACGCCCGACTTTTCTGATACCTCCTGTATCATATGAATATCCCTGCCGAGATCTAACGGCGTTACATCTACAATCGTGTCTACCCCTCTGTCCTTTGCTTTCTTATACTGTCCGACCGCATAGTCGATAAACTGCTCCCGGTTTAACCAGTCCGGAAACGCCTTCCATGCATTTGCGTCAACGGTTCCCAGATGCTCATGCATCAATGTAAATCCCAACTGATCTGTACTGATTTTACCCATTACACTATTGATTTCTTTCATTTTTACCTCCATAATCATATAGACCCTACAATTTGTTGAAATTATCGTAACATATTGTATCTTTTTTGTCAACATTGTTAAATATAATTGTACTATAAACTATATTGACAATGTATCTTTTTTGTATTATATTTTGTCTATACAAAAGGAGGACGATTATGAAGTATCATATTGGTATCTGCGAATGGGCACTCCCTGTAGATGGACTCCTCGCTATCAAATGTGCCGCAAAAGCCGGATTTGAGGGCATCCAGCTAGGCGAAGCCGGTGGTCGCAGAAAGGGATTCCCACTGAATCATAAGCTTGTGCAGGATTCCTATTTAAAGGCTGCACGGAAACACCATATAAAGCTGCACTCGATCAATCTTGGCGAGCTTCTCGCCGAGGGACTCATCAATTACTCATCCTGCACCTTGCAGGGGGAGCAAGCGCGGGAATGCCTGAAAAATGGAATTTTTGCCTGTCATTCACTGGGTGTGTCCACTTTAGTGATTACCTTAGACTTTCCGAATGAGGATGCACTGAAAAATGCGATCTCACATCTGGAGTATGCACTTGAGATTGCCAGATACTTTCATGTGGAGCTTGCCATTGAATGTGCGCTTCCGTGGGAACAGTTTTCCCAGCTTCTGGATTCTGTTTCTCCTGATTTCAAGGTCTGCATGGATATGCTCAATCCATTACGTTTCCAAACAGGCGACCCGATCAGTCAGGTTCACCTGTTTGGCAGGGATAAGATCAGCCATTTTCACATGAAGGACAGTATTTCCGGTTTATTTTCTTCTAAAGAGAGGGGATGTGTACTGCTGGGACAAGGAGATGCACAATATCAGCAGTCAGTTGATGTGATAAAAGAAATCCACTATACAGGGTGGATCTTGAGTGAAAATTATTATTATCTGCCGCCTATGAACATACAGCAGGATTTCATGGAGCTGTGTAAAACAGATTGTAATACCTTAAAAGACTCTTTTGGTTGTGAATAGCTGTAACTAATCACAGGGCTGCAAACCAGGATGTGGATTTGCAGCCATTTTTATTCTGTATCTTATCACCTATAAATATCAGATCACATAGGAAAACGTTTCCTGTTCGTTATACACACGAACCATATCTGTCAGCGTCATGCCGTCTAACACATGATCGACCGCACTGTCAACCGCCTGTCCGAGATCCTGAATCACGATGGTCATCGCTTTATTGCTCTCACTCGTCTGATCCAGATTGATCTCCACGGCATTTTTTTGTCCTTCGACCATGTCTAAGATCTCACCGACCGTATAATCCTTCCCATCCTTTGCCAGATAGTAACCGCCGTGGCTGCCGCGGATGACCTTCACCGCTCCTGCCTGACGCAGCTTTGCGGCGACCTGCTCGAGATATTTTTCCGACAGATCATAGGCTTTGGCGACCTGCTTTACCGTTATAGTCTCGCCCTCATGAAGTGCCAGATCAATCATAAAAAACAATGCATACTGCCCTTTTTTTGTAATACGCATGATAAATAGATCCCCTTTCCTGTCTAAATGCCTGTCTTTTGATCCTGTGCTAAGGAAATGCTGATTTAATCAGCATTTCCTTAGCAGCCTCCGGCGGATCGC
>CAVHZH010000073.1:0-11829 GCA_963640395.1 Oscillospiraceae bacterium | reverse complement strand
TGCAATGATCTCGCTGATGGATGGAATGATCGGATATACGATGGATTCTTTTTCGGATATGGGTGCGGATACGATCACGGTCAGCCTGACTGGAAAAAGCTCAAAGGAGCTGACAGACGATCAGATGTACGAGTTTGTGGAGGCACACACGGATGCGTTCAGCAAGCTTTCACCGAATGCATCGCTGATGGCAACGGTGCGCAAGGGCAGCACATCGCTGAAAAACGAGTCGGTTACAGGTGTGAGTGAAAGCTACGCGGACATCCAGTCGCTGACGCTGTCGAAGGGACGGTTTCTTGCCTATGCGGATATGCTCTCGCGCAGCAAGGTATGCGTGATCGGTACGTATGTGTGCAACGAGCTGTTTGACGGTGCAGATCCGGTCGGTGAGACGATCAAGATCGGCGCAGACAGCTACGAGGTGATCGGTCTGCTGGAGGAAAAGGGCGATTCGACGAAATATTCACAGGATGATGTGATCTATGCACCGTATACACTTGTGAGCAGGGCGGCTGGCAGCGCCAATCCGTCCGGCTATGTATTAAAAATGACAGACTCGGACAATTCGACTGCGGCACAGCAGGAGCTGGAGGATTATCTGTATGATTTTTACCGGGATAAGGACTGCTACATGGTGACCAATATGGCGAGCCTGCTCGACATCATGAGCAATATGATCGGTATCATGGAAAAGATTCTGATCGGAATCGCAGGTATTTCACTTCTTGTCGCCGGTATCGGTATCATGAATATCATGCTCGTGTCGGTGAGCGAGCGGACGCGCGAGATCGGTATCCGCAAATCACTCGGCGCAAAGCAGAAAGACATTATGAAGCAGTTCGTGATCGAGGCGGCAGTGCTTTCTACGATCGGCGGAGGTATCGGTATCGCGATCGGCGGAGCCGCGACGACGATACTCGGCAATGTGATCGGGCTGAGCTGTGCACCGTCCGTGAAAGCGATCGGTATCGCGTTTGGCGTATCGGCGGGCATTGGTATCCTGTTTGGCTATATGCCGGCAAAACGTGCGGCGCGTCTGAATCCGATCGATGCGCTCCGCAGCGAATAATGGGGAGAAATAGTTATGGCATTACATCTGGTTCTGGGAAATTCGGGAGCCGGTAAATCAGACCGGCTCTATGAGCATATTTTGGCGGAGGCGGCGCAGCATCCGAAACGCACCTACTATGTACTTGTGCCTGAGCAGTTTACGATGGCGACGCAGCGCGAGTTTGTGAGCCGTCAGAAAAACCATGCGATATTAAATGTGGACGTACTCAGCTTCAAGCGGCTGGCATACCGTGTCTTTGAGGAACTCGGCAGGGATACGTTGCAGGTACTTGAGGATACCGGAAAAAATCTGATCCTGCGCAAGCTGGCGGCGGATCTGGAGCCGCGTCTGCACGTGCTTCAGGGCAGCCTGCACCGGATCGGTTATATTGATGAGATCAAGTCGTTTCTGACCGAGCTGGCACAGTACCGGATCGAGCCGGATACACTGTCCGAGATGGCGGGGCAGCCGGGTGTCTCACCGCTTTTGGCGGCAAAATTGGCGGATATACAGATGCTGTATACCGCTTTTTTGCGTGAGATCGAGGGCGATTATCTGCTCGCGGAGGAGGTCGTGGAATATCTGGCTAAACTCGTGCCGCAGTCGGCATTATTTGATGACACGGTGCTTGTGTTTGACGGCTTTACGGGATTTACACCCGTGCAGCAGACATTTTTAGAGGCGGTATTTCCGGTCGTGGAGGACATCTACGTGGCGCTCACGATCGATGCCGCGGAGGATTTTTTTGCGGCAAGTGATGTCGAGCAGCTCTTTTATCTGTCCAGAAAAACGATCCATACGCTGCTCGAGATCGCGGCGCGTACACAGGTGGAGGTCTGTGAGCCGGTCACATTAAACGGTGGGGAACAGTGCCGGTTTAAGGCTGCGCCGCTGTTATATCACTTGGAGCAGAATCTGTTCCGGCTGCGTCAGATGCCGTATGCGGGCGACATGGACGGACAGGAACAGCTGCATATACTCGGTTTTGCAAAGCCGCTTGACGAGCTGCGCTATGCGGCGCAGGAGATCCGGCGGCTGATCCGCGGCGGTCTGCGCTACCGCGAGATCGCGATCGTATCGGGTGAGGTGGAGCTGTATGCATCCTACGTGCCGCAGGTATTTTCGGAGTATGAGATCCCGTACTTTCTGGACCAGACCAGACCGATTCTGTTCCATCCGTTGATGGAATGCGTGCGGGGACTGCTGGAGCTGGCAAAAACGGAAGGGCTTTCGCGCGGCTTGTCGTATGAGAGCATGATGCGTGTGGTGAAGTCCGGCTTGCTGCCGGTGGAACCGCGGCAGGCGGATCTGCTCGAAAACTATGTGCTCGCCTGCGGGATCTGCGGCTGGAAGCAATGGCAGAGGCTGTGGACATATTGCCCGAAGTGGCTGACGGCGGAGGAATTGCAGCAGCTCAATGAGATCAGAGAGCGGCTGATGGAGGTGCTCGACCCGTATCTGGCTGCCATGACAGCGGCGGATGCGACGGTAAAGGTGCGCACACAGGCACTTTATGATGCGATGACCGCTTGGAGGCTTTCGGACGGAGATCCGGAGGGGCGTATCTGGCGCATTCTGATGGAGCTGTTTGACAAGCTTGTCGGACTGCTCGGGGAAGAACGGCTGTCGCTGGATGAGTATGCAGATGTCTTGGAAGCGGGCTTTGAGGGGGCCAGGGTAGCCGTGATCCCGCCGGGCTCGGATCAGGTGCTCATCGGGGACATCGAGCGGACGAGACTGGATCATATCAAGGTGCTGTTTTTCCTCGGTGTCAATGACGGTGTGATCCCGCGTGTCGCAAATGAGGGCGGGATCCTCAGCCAGCCGGAGCGTCAGATGCTGGCACAGGCACACTATGAGCTGGCACCGACGGCGCGCGAGCGGGCATTTATCCAGCGTTTTTACCTGTATCTGAACATGACCAAGCCCTCCGAACGGCTGTATCTGACCTTTGCGGGGCGCGGCGCGGACGGGGTATCCAGACGTAGATCCTATCTGATCGGCATGCTGCTTCGGATGTTTCCGGGGCTTACCGTCACAGATTGTACGCAGCCGTCTGCGGATCTGATGTCCGGGATCGAAACGCCCGGCGTGGCTTTCCGTCTGCTGACGGAAGGGCTGGAGGCTGCAAAAAGCGGTGATGCATCACCGGAATGGCGCGCGCTGTTTGCGTGGTATGGCAGGCAGGAGCAGTGGCAGGAACCGCTCGCACGGCTGTTGTCGGCTGCGTTCTATCATTACGGACAGGAACCGCTGCCCGCGGATGTGAGCCGTATGCTGTACGGCACAGTATTAGAAAACAGTGTGACGCGTCTGGAGCGGTTTGCGGCATGTGCGTATGAGCATTTCCTGACGTATGGACTGCAGTTGCAGCCGCGGGAGGAACATACCTTTGAGGCGGTGGATTTCGGCAATCTTGTGCACGCAGCACTGGAGCATTATGCGCGCGGTCTGGCTGCCAGCGATTATGACTGGTTTGATGCGCCGGAGGATGTGCGCCGCAGGCTCGGCGACGACGCGCTGCAGACAGCGATGGCACAGACGCGCAATGACGCACTTTATGCATCTGCAAAAAACCGTTATCTGGTGACACGCATCGAGCATCTGCTGCACCAGACCGTTGATACGCTGACCAGACAGGTGCGTAAAGGGCGCTTCCAGCCGGCTGCCTACGAAATCGGATTTGGCATGGCGGAGCACTTAGATGCCGCGGAGTTCGTTTTGAATGAAGAAGAACGGATGCGTCTGCGCGGCAGGATCGACCGCGTCGATGTGATGGACAACGGTGCGGATACCTATGTAAAGATTATCGATTATAAATCGGGACAGACGAAGTTTTCGCTGCTGTCCATGTATCACGGATTACAACTGCAGCTTGTCGTCTATCTGAATGCGGCGATGGAGCTGCTGCGTAAACGTCCCCACACCGGGGAGGTACTGCCGGCGGGCATTTTCTACTATCATGTGGATGAGCCGGTGATCCAGACGGAGGGCGAAATGGATGAGCAGCAGATCTGGCAGGGCGTGTTTGAGCGGCTACGGCTGGACGGTATCGTGAACGCTGACCCGGAGGTTTACGGTGCGATGGATACGGAGTTCACGGACCGCTCGGATGTCATACCGGTCGCTCGGACAAAGAGCGGGGAGCTGTCAAAAACCTCGAAGGTCTATGACACGGAGCAGTTTCAGGCGATGAGCGGCTATGTGAATCAGACGATCATGGGACTTGGAAAGCGGATGCTCTCCGGCGAAATTGCGGCATCACCCTATGAGCTGAAGGGCAAAAATGCCTGTACGTGGTGCAGCTACCGCAGTATCTGCGGATTTGATGAGCGTCTGGACGGCTGCAGCTACCGCAGGCTTGACCGGGTGGGTGCGGAGGACGAGATCTTTGCACGGATGCAGCAGGCATTAAAAAAGGAAAAGGAAAAGGAAAAGGAGGGGAACTGACGATGGGCGTATCATGGACCGAGCAGCAGCAGCAGGTCATCGATCTGCGCGGCTGCAATCTGCTCGTTTCGGCGGCAGCCGGCAGCGGCAAGACTGCGGTGCTCGTCGAGCGTATCATACAAAAGGTACTGGGCGGTGAGCATCCGGTGGATATCGACCGCCTGCTCGTCGTGACCTTTACAAAGGCAGCTGCGGCAGAGATGCGCGAGCGTGTCGCGAAGGCGATCGAGGAGCGGATGGCACTTGATCCCGGCAATGCTTACCTGAACCGTCAGTATACGCTTGTGCACCATGCACAGATCACGACGATCGACAGCTTCTGTCTGTATGTGGTCAAAAATTATTTTCAGTGTATTGATTTGGAGCCGGGCTTTCGTGTCGGCGATCCGGGCGAGCTGTCACTGCTGGCGGAGGATGTGCTGGCGGAGGTGCTGGAACGCTGGTATGACGAGGCGGATGCAGAGTTTATCCGTTTTGCAGACAATTATGCAACTGCAAAAAGCGACGCGCCGATCGCGCAGATGGTACAGAACCTCTATACATTTTCAACGAGTTATCCGTGGCAGGAGGAGTGGCTGCAAAGCCTGTGTGAGCCGTATGAGCCGCAGGCTCTGACACCGGAGGCACTGGCAGATGGCGATAACTGGCTGCAGGCTTTGCTGCGGTATGTGCATGCGGTGCTCTCCGGCGAGCGCGCCCAGCTGATACTGGCGAGCCGTCTGTGTGAGGAGCCGGGCGGACCGGATATGTATCTGGATAATATCCGCTATGTCATTGAACAGATGCAGCGGCTCGACGACATCACAGACTATGACGCGCTCGGGCAGGCGATCGATGCGGTCGATTTTGGCAGGCTGGGGACGCGGCGTGGCTTTGACGGCGACAAGGGGATTCAGGAGCTGGTCAAATCACTGCGCACGCAGGTAAAGGATGACCTGCAAAAGCTCCATAAGAAATATTTTGCCAGACCCCTGTGCGCACAGCTGGACGATCTGGCAGAGACCGGGCGCTCGGTCGCAGTATTGTCAAGGCTGACGATAGATTATGCAAAAGCATACAGAGACAAAAAACAGGAACGCGGTCTGCTGGATTTTTCCGATATTGAACATATGGCGCTGCGCATTCTGATCGACGAGAAAACGAAGGAGCCGACAGAGGTCGCACGGGAATTCCAGTCCATGTTTGAGGAGGTCATGATCGACGAGTATCAGGATTCCAATTATGTGCAGGAGACGATCCTGTCCGCCGTCTCTGGCGGAGGCGGTACGGATAACCGTTTCATGGTCGGGGATGTCAAACAGAGTATTTACCGGTTCCGGCTGGCAAGACCGGAGCTGTTTATGGAAAAATATGATACATACACGGAGAACGAATCACGCTGCCGCAAGATCTGTCTTAAGCAGAACTTCCGCAGCCGTCCACAGGTGCTAGAGAGTGTCAATGACCTGTTTTACCGGATCATGAAGCGCGATGTCGGCGGTGTAGAATATGACAGTGATGCGGCGCTCTATCCGGGTGCGTCATTTCCAGAGCCGGAGGAAGCGGATGCCTACCGGACACGCATCCTGCTGGCGGACAGCGCCGCAGAGTCGCTCGACGGATCGGGTGCGGATAATGCAAAGGAGCTGGAGGCAGCGATGATCGCGGAGGAGATCCGGCGCGTGGTGGAGTGCCAGCAGATATCGGATGGTGCGGGCGGTTTTCGTCCGGTGTGCTATTCGGATATCGTGATTTTGCTGCGCTCTCCCGGTTCGTGGGGCGATGAGCTCGCAGAGCAGCTCGCGGCGCGGGGGATTCCCTCGCATCAGATGTCGCAGACCGGATATTTCGGTACCTCGGAGGTACAGACGGTGCTTGGTCTCTGCCATGTGATCGACAATCCGTTGCAGGATATTCCGCTTGCGGCGGTGATGCGCAGCATGTTTTTTGATTTTTCGGATGCGCAGCTCGCACAGATCCGGCTCGTCGGGCAGGCGGCATTTTTCTATGACCATGTCACAGCGTATGCTGTAGAAGGTGATGATGCGCTGCTGCGGGAGAAATGCAGCCGCTTTTTGCAGCGCCTTGAGACGTACCGGGAGATGGCAAGACACCTGAGTGTCCACGACCTGCTCGATCAGATCCTGCGTGAGAGCGGCTATCTGAATCTGGTGCGCGCGCTGCCTGCGGGAGAGCGGCGGCTGGCAAACGTGGAGATGCTGCTGCAACATGCGGCAGGCTTTGAGCGCATGAGCTATCAGGGACTTTTTTCGTTTATCCGGTATATGGAGCAGCTGCAAAAATATGAGGTCGATTACGGCGAGGCGGATGTGACGGGGGAGCATGAAAATGTCGTGCGCATCATGAGCATCCATAAGAGTAAGGGGCTGGAGTTTCCGATCGTGTTTGTGAGCGGGCTCGGACGCAGATTCAACAAAAAGGACAGCGAGGATACGATGATCCTAGACAGCACCTATGGAGTCGGGCTCACCTGCTCGGAGGGCAAACGTCACCGCAAGCGCACGACATTATTGAAAGAAATGATTGCTGCACATATCGCCGGGGATAACATCGGCGAGGAGCTGCGCGTGCTGTATGTGGCACTGACCCGCGCGAAGGAGCAGCTCATATTGACCGGTACGATCAAGGGACTGGAGACTGCTCTGTTGCGGTATCAGTTGGAGTCGGAGCAGGAGGCATCGTTTCTCGACCGGCGGGAGGCAGGCTGTTACCTCGACTGGATCATGCCGGGGGCGTATTGCCATCCCGGGCATCTGTCGATCGAGACGTATGAGCCGGCGCAGTTTGTCATGCACACACAGTTGCAGGAGGCACAGCAGTATGTGGAAAAGGAGCAGCTGATCGAACAACTGGAGGCGGTAGATCAGGATGTGTATGAGGCGGTCGATGAGCGGCTGCACAGCAGCTATCCATACGAGGATGAGGTGATGCTGCAGACGAAGATGTCTGTGTCGGAGATCAAGCGCCGGAATATGATTTTAGAGCCGGGGGACGAGGAGGCGCTCGTCTGGTATGCGAAGGACGAGGCGGAGCCAGAGGTATATGTGCCGCGGTTTGCACGCATGGATGAAGCTGAAAATGCTGGCGCTGCGGCATCGGATGCACCGCGCCGGGGCGCGCTGCGCGGTACGGCAATGCACCGGATGATGGAGTGTATCGACTATGGCGCGTTGGAGGCGCTGCCGTCTGATGCGCGTGGACAGGGCGCGGAGCTGACGGCAGAGATCACCAGACAGAGGGATGCCTTATGTGAAAATGGGCGGCTGCTGGAAGAAGCGGCGGCGCTCATCAATGTCCGTCAGATCGTTCATTTTTTGCAGACAGATCTGGCAAACAGAATTATGCAGGCGCATAACACCGGCACTTTGTACCGGGAACAGCCGTTTGTCATGGGACTTCCGGCATGTGAGACCGATCCGCAGATCCATAGCGGGCAGCTTGTACTCGTACAGGGTATCATCGATTTGTATTTTGAGGAACCGGACGGACTCGTGCTGCTGGATTATAAGACAGATGCGGTGCGAGAGGCGTCGCAGCTGCTAGAGCGCTATCAGACACAGATGGATCTGTATGCACGCGCGCTGGCGGCGGCGACCGGCAAGACGGTCAAGGAGAAGCTGATCTATTCGTTCCGGCTGGGGGAGATCATACAGGCGTAAGAGAGTCATAAGGAGAATCATATGAAATATATATTAGCATCACAGTCTCCGCGAAGGAGAGAGCTGCTCGGAATGCTCGGCATCACGTTCGACATTGAGCCGGCGGCAGGGGAAGAACGGCAGATAGGTGACACACCACAGGAGATCGTGCAGAATCTCGCGGCGGCAAAGGCGCATGAGATCGCAGCGCACCATGCCGGAGAAGAAACCATCGTGATCGGCGCAGACACAATCGTTGTCTGCGAGGGCGATATCCTCGGCAAACCGAAAGACCGCGCAGATATGGAGCGCATGATCCGCATGCTCGCCGGACGCACGCATGAGGTCTACACCGGTGTAGCGATCGAGCACATTTCCGGGAATGCAGGGGAAACCACTCAGGTACGGACATTTGCAGAGTGTACCCGTGTCCGTTTTTATCCGATGAACGAGGAGGAAATCGCCTCCTATGTCGCACATTCCGACGGTATGGACAAGGCGGGAGCTTACGGCATCCAGAGCGATGCCGCGATCTACATCAGCGGGATCGAGGGCGACTATCAGAATGTGGTAGGGCTGCCTATCGCCAGACTCTATCATGAGCTGCGCCGGATCTAAGGAAACGCTTTAATCAGCGTTTCCCTAACAGAATCCCATTGCCATTTTCTGCCATATCCGTTAAGATAGTAGGAGAATCAAAGAGGAGGAAATCAGGATGAGTTCATACAGCGAACAGGATTTGCAGTCATTTCTGGATCAGCAGCTGCAGCTCTTTCCGGAGCCGGTAGCCGAGACATTGGAGGAAGCCGAATATTTTCTTGAGGACTGCATGGCGATCGTATGTAAAAATAAAAAAGAAGTAAAGCAGTATTTCGAGGAGGCAGGCGTAGATATCTGCGGCATGTCCGACGAAGAACTGCTCGAACAGCCGGAGGTATTTCCGCTGGAGCGGGGACGCTATCTGATCGTAGAGGCATAGCCGGCGGAGCATGATAGATAGTAAAAAAGGGGAATTTGAAATGAATAACTATGATGTGATTATTATTGGCGCGGGGCCTTCGGGTATTTTCTGCGCTTATGAGCTGATACACAGCAGACCCAAGATGAAGGTGTTGCTGATCGAGAAAGGACGCAGAATTGAGGATCGCGCGTGTCCGAAGCGAAAGACGAAGGTATGTGTGGGCTGTACACCGTGCAGCATCACGACCGGTTTTGCCGGGGCAGGGGCGTTTTCAGACGGAAAGCTTTCGCTCTCGCCGGATGTCGGCGGCACACTGCCGGAGATTCTCGGATATGATGCGGCGGCAAAGCTGATCCACGAATCGGATGATATTTATCTGAAATTCGGCGCGGACACGAGCGTGTATGGCGTGGATAAGGAAAAGGAGATCCGCGAGATCCGCAGAAAAGCGATCAATGCGAATCTCAAGCTGATCGAGTGCCCGATCCGCCATCTGGGTACAGAGGAGGGCTACAAGATCTATGCCAAGCTGCAGGCACATCTGCTGGAGCAGGGCGTGAAAATGAAATTTAATACAATGGTAAATGAGATCATCATCGAGGATGGTGTTGCAAAGGGTGTCGTGACAGACAAAGGGGAACAGCTTTATGCGGCAGAGATCGTATCGGCAGTCGGACGCGAGGGCGCGGACTGGTTTTCCCACATCTGCAAAAAAATCGGTGTAGAGACAGAAGTCGGGACGGTAGATATCGGCGTGCGTGTCGAGGTGCGAGACGAGGTCATGGACATGCTCAACAAAAATCTGTACGAGGCAAAGCTGGTATATCATACCCCGACGTTTGATGACAAGGTGCGCACATTCTGTACAAATCCGTCCGGAGAGGTGGCGACGGAATACTACGATAACGGTCTGGCGGTCGTCAACGGACACGCCTACAAATCGCAGGATATGAAAACGAACAATACGAACTTTGCACTGCTTGTATCGAAGAATTTTACGAAACCGTTTAAAACTCCGATTGAGTACGGCAAGCAGATCGCACAGTTGTCAAATATGCTCTGCGACGGCAGGATTCTGGTGCAGACTTACGGTGATTTCAAGCGGGGCAGGAGAACGACCGAGGAACGGCTTTGCCGCAATAACCTGATTCCGACCTTAAAGGATGCCGTGCCGGGTGATCTGTCGCTCGTATTCCCGCACCGGATCATGGTCGATATTGAGGAAATGATCGAGGCGCTCGACAAGGTGACGCCGGGTATTGCCAGTGAGGAAACGTTGATGTATGGCGTGGAGGTCAAGTTTTATTCAAACAAGGTCGTTGTAAACCGTGATTTTGAGACGAGTGTGCAGGGATTGCGTGCGATCGGCGACGGGGCATCCGTGACGCGCGGCTTGCAGCAGGCATCCGCAAACGGTCTGTCTGTGGCGCGCAGTATTTTGAATGCTCATAGCAAATGATGAAAAACAGGAGAATGGGATGAAGAAAAAAGGTTGTCGTCTGGCGGCAGCAGCGTTGGCTGTCTCGCTCGCATTGGTGAGCGGCGGCTGTCAGGTCGGAGGCGAAAAGGTTACGATCAGCAGGGGATTGTCTAAAAATGAGGTGTTTTTGATTGATGGAAAATCGTGTAAGCTGTCGGTCATGAAGCTGCTGCTCGTAAATAATATGAATCTGCATGGGGAATGCTATGGAATCAATCTCTTAAAAAACGAAGATCTCAAGGTGCAGAAAAAGTTTGGTCAGTATGTGAAAAAAATCTGTATCGATGAGGCGGCAAAGATTTATACGATGGACGCGCTGGCGGATGAAAATGGAATCACGCTCACGGATGAACAAAAAGAACTCGCACATTGTGCAGGGGAGGATTGCTATAAGAGTCTTTCCGAGGAAGAAATCGATGCGTTCGGGTTGTCGCAGGATGAAATCGTTGATCTTTATGCAAAATATGCGTTGGCGGATAAGCTGTATGCGACGCTGATCTCGGATGTGAACCCGGAGGTCAGTGATGATGAGGCGCGTGTGATGGAGATCCGTCAGATTTTTGTAAAAGACGAGGATCGGGCGCAGCAGGCGTATAGTGAACTGCAAAACGACGCTGAATTTTCGGCGGTAGCAGCCAACTACAATGAGGCGGATGAGATTTCGCTCACGGTAGAGCGCGGAATGCTGCCCGAGGAGGCAGAGAAAGTCGCATTTGCGATGGAGAACGGGACATTTTCCGAACCGGTGCAGACGTCAGACGGCTATTACATCTTTTATTGTGACAATAAATATGATGAGGAACAGACGCAGCAGCACAAAAAGGACATTCTCGAGCAGCGCAGACAAGAGGCATTCGATGCGCAATATGATCCGTTTGTAGAGCAGACGGTATCCAAGCTTAACGAGAAGGTGTGGAAGAACCTCACGGTTCAGGATCTTGAGCAGTATTCCTTCGCACAGTTCTACGAGATTTACGACAAGTATTTCAGTGAAGAAAGTTGGGTCGAGGCATCTACATCGCAGAGTAATATATAAAATAGTTTCGCAATCATCTATATAAAAAAAGAAAGGTAACTGTTCAGGACAGCCCGAAGCACGCACTGCTGAGGTTCTACACTTCGTTTCGGGCCGAGCTAGACATCCACTGGATGTCTAGCTCCGTATGAACATGATTCAGGGGTGCAAAATCCCATCGGCGTAGCCGATTCTCATGGATTTTGCATTTGTAACTGTGAGGGTACTGAACAG
>CAVHZH010000072.1:0-12019 GCA_963640395.1 Oscillospiraceae bacterium | reverse complement strand
CCGCGGTGCATATCACCGGCAGTATAGACATGGTCTACATTGGTTTTATATCTGCCCTGCTCGGTCGCAACATTCGTGCGCCCATCGACAGCGACACCGAAAGCCTTTGTGACATAGCTCTCACTGCCGAGGAATCCGGCTGCGATCAGTACGATATCGGCAGGCAGCCGCTTCTCACTGCCAGTGACCTCCTGCATCATCATGCGTCCGGTCTTTTCATCCCTGACGCTCTCTAAACGTACTGTCACAAGCTCCTTCAGACTGCCGTTTTTGTCCTTGACAAATTCCTTGACGGTCGTCTGGTAGATGCGCGGGTCATGACCGAATTTGGCGATCGCTTCCTTCTGACCGTAATCGGTCTTGCACACTCTGGGCCACTCCGGCCACGGGTTATTTTCCGCACGCTGATCCGGTGCCTTCGGCATCATCTCAAGCTGTGTTACGGATGCAGCGCCCAGTCGGATGCTCGTGCCGACGCAGTCATTTCCGGTGTCTCCGCCGCCGATGATAACGACATGCTTCGCCTTCACATCCACATACTTTTTATCCTTCAGATCCGAATCGAGCAGGCTCTTTGTCACTCCGCTGAGGAAATCTACCGCAAAGTAGATGCCCTTTGCATCCCTGCCCGCAGCCTTGATGTCACGCGGCTGCTTTGCACCGCAGGCTAAGATCACACGGTCGTAGTCCTTGAGCAGCTTGGCGGCTTTGACATCCCTGCCGGCATCTACGCCGGTGACAAACGTTACGCCCTCCTGCTTCATGATCGCTACTTTCCGGTCGATGACATCCTTTTCCAGCTTCATATTCGGAATGCCGTACATAAGCAGTCCGCCGACGCGGTCGTCACGCTCATAGACAGTCACCTCATGACCACGCTTATTGAGCTGGTCTGCCGCAGCCAGTCCGGAAGGACCAGAGCCGATGACTGCCACCTTTTTTCCGGTGCGCACCTTCGGCGGTTTTGCATCTGCATAACCATGTGCATAGGCATACTCGATGATGCCGTGCTCATTTTCCTTTGTCGTCACACTCTCGCCGTAGTGTCCGCAGGTGCAGGCTGCCTCGCACAGCGCCGGACAGACACGGGACGTAAATTCCGGAAAATTATTCGTCTTTTTCAGGCGCTGGTATGCCTGCTCCCAGTTGCCGCTGTACACGAGATCGTTCCACTCGGGGATCAGATTGTGCAGCGGGCAGCCGCTCGTCATTCCCATGATCGTCATGCCGGACTGACAGAACGGCACGCCGCATGACATACAGCGCGCGCCCTGTTCCCTTTGTTCCTCCAGAGAGAGCGGAAGATGGAACTCATGAAAATTTTTGATCCGCTCGGTCGGATCGATCTCGACCGCCGTCTTTCTCTCATAATCTAAAAATCCAGTCGGTTTTCCCATTTCCTTTTCCCTCCTTAATGTTTTGCATTTGCATAAAATGCTTCTATCTGTGCCTGTTCGGAGCTAAGACCCTTCTCCTCCATCTGGACGATCGCCATCATCATGCGATTGTAGTCATAGGGGATGATCTTTTTAAATTTCGGCAGATAATCTGCGAAATGATCGAGGATCTCTTTTCCTTTTTCTGAATTTGTCAGTGTCACATGCTCCCCGATCAGCGACTTGAGTTCCATGACATCGTATTTGTTTGTCAGCTCCTCGGTAAATACCATTTCCTTATTGGTGCGTGTATAGAGGTCGTTGTCCTCATCAAGCACATAGGCGATACCGCCGCTCATACCTGCTGCGAAGTTCTTTCCGGTCTTTCCGAGTACCACAACGCGTCCGCCGGTCATATACTCACAGCCGTGGTCGCCGACTCCCTCAACGACTGCGACTGCGCCGGAATTGCGGACGCAGAAGC
The DNA here is from genome assembly GCA_963640395.1 of Oscillospiraceae bacterium. Lineage (GTDB taxonomy): Bacteria > Bacillota > Clostridia > Lachnospirales > Lachnospiraceae > W0P33-017. The sequence goes on along the minus strand of CAVHZH010000072.1, from coordinate 10,159 downwards.
GCTCGCCTGCCACGCCGTTTATAAATGCCTTGCCGCTCGTCGCACCGTAGAGTGCCACGTTTCCGATAATGATATTTTCATCCTTTTTATAAGTCACACCTGCCGGGGGATAGACGATCAGCTTGCCGCCGGATAAGCCCTTTCCGAAATAGTCATTGGAATCTCCGACGAGCTCTAATGTCAATCCGTTCGGGATGAACGCGCCGAAGCTCTGTCCGCCCGCTCCCTTACATTTTACGACAAAGGTGTCATCCTCAAGCGTTGTTCCATATTTTTTCGTGATTTCCGATCCAAAGATCGTGCCGAGCGAACGGTCGGTATTTGTCACCTCCAGCTCGATCATGCGCTTTTGTCCCTTGTCCAGAGCACTCTGGAACTGCTTTAACAGCACCGTTTCATCCTTTGTCTTTTCCAGTTCAAAATCATAAACCTTCTTCGGATCAAAGATAAAGCGTTCCTTTGTGCCTGCATAAGGGTTATTTAAAATCTTGGACAGATCCACTTTTTTCTGTTTTTGATTCAGATCGTCGCGCACACGCAGCAGATCACTTCTGCCGACGAGCTCATCGACGCTGCGCACACCGAGCTTTGCCATATACTCGCGCAGATCCTGTGCGATAAAGCGCATAAAGTTCACAACATACTCCGGCTTTCCGGCAAAACGCTTTCTCAGCTCCGGGTTCTGTGTCGCCACACCTGCCGGACAGGTATCCAGATTACATACACGCATCATGATACAGCCCATCGTCACAAGCGGTGCAGTCGCAAATCCGTATTCCTCGGCACCGAGTGCAGCCGCGATCGCAACATCCCTGCCGCTCATCAGCTTGCCGTCTGTCTCTACGCGCACCTTTTCACGCAGACCGTTCATGATCAAGATCTGGTGTGTCTCAGCCAGTCCCAGCTCCCACGGCAGTCCCGCATTGTGGATCGAGCTGCGCGGTGCGGCACCGGTTCCTCCGTCATAACCGGAGATCAAAACGACCTGTGCGCCTGCCTTTGCGACACCGGCTGCAACGGTTCCGACTCCCGCCTCCGATACGAGCTTGACGGAAATACGCGCGTCGCGGTTGGAATTTTTCAGATCGTAGATCAACTGCTCCAGATCCTCGATGGAATAAATATCATGGTGCGGCGGCGGTGAGATCAGTGATACACCGGGCGTCGAATGTCTCGTCTTTGCGATCCACGGATAGACCTTTGCCCCGGGCAGATGTCCGCCCTCTCCGGGCTTGGCTCCCTGAGCCATCTTGATCTGGATCTCCTGTGCGCTCACAAGATAGGTACTCGTCACACCAAAACGTCCGCTCGCTACCTGCTTGATCGCAGAACAACGGTTTTTGCCGTCTGCACCGATCTTTAAACGGTCAAGGCTCTCGCCGCCCTCTCCGGTATTTGATTTACCGTGGATCATGTTCATCGCGATCGCCAGTGTCTCATGTGCCTCCTGCGAGATCGAGCCGTAGCTCATCGCACCCGTCTTAAAACGTGTCACGATCGAATCGACACTCTCGACTTCCTCGATCGGCACACCCTTTTTCGGGTAATTAAAGTCAAGCATACCGCGGATGTAATTGCGGTTTTCCAGCTCGTTGACCGCCTGCTCATACTGCTTAAACATCTCATAGTCGCCGCGCTTTGTGGACTCCTGCAGCAGATGGATCGTCAGCGGGTTGTACAGATGCTCGTCCGCACCGCTGCGCATCGCATGACGGCCGAAGGAATCGAGCGTCAAATCGTTTTCCAGTCCGAGCGGATCATATGCTTCGGAATGTAAAAAGTTCACCTGCTCCTCAATATCCTTTAACGTGATGCCACCGATACGGCTGACCGTATTCGTAAAATATTTGTCAATGACTCCCTTATCGATACCGATCGCCTCAAAGATCTTGGAGCCCTGATAAGACTGGATCGTGGAAATACCCATCTTCGCTGCGATCTTTACAATGCCGCCGATCACTGCCTGATTGTAGTCCTCGACCGCCGCATAGTAATCCTTGTCCAATAAATGCTCATCTACAAGCTGCTTGACCGTATCCTGTGCCAGATAGGGATTGACTGCGCATGCACCGTAACCGAGCAGTGTCGCAAAATGGTGTACCTCATGCGGCTCGCCGGATTCAAGGATGATCGCCAGTGCGGTTCTCTTTTTCGTGATGACGAGATGCTCATGCAGCGCTGCGACTGCGAGGAGCGACGGGATCGCCACATGGTTCTCATCGACACCGCGGTCGGACAGGATCAATATATTTGCGCCGTCACGGTATGCCCTGTCTGCCTCGACAAACAGTCGGTCGATCGCCTTTTCCAGACTCGTGTTCTTATAATAGGTAATCGGAATCTCCACCACATGGAAGCCTTCCTTATTCATAGACTTGATCTTCATCAGGTCTGTGTTGGTCAGAATCGGGTTGTCAACCTTGATCACATGGCAGTTTTCCGGTTTTTCCAATAATAAATTGCCATCCTCACCGATATAGGTCGTCGTAGAGGTCACGATCTTCTCACGGATCGAATCGATCGGCGGGTTTGTCACCTGTGCAAACAGCTGTTTAAAATAGTTAAATAACGGCTGGTATTTGCCATCAAGCACCGCCAGCGGAATATCCATGCCCATCGCACTCGTGGACTCGCCGCCGTTTCGTGCCATCGGCAGGATGACTTCCTTGAGTGACTCGTAGGAATAGCCAAACGCTTTCATCATGCGCTGGCGGTCCTTGTAGCCGTACTCGGGCACGCGCTGATTCGGGATACGCAGATCCCGCAGCTGTACCAGATTCCGGTCGATCCACTCACCGTAGGGCTGTCTGCCGGCATAATAGTTTTTCAGCTCTTCATCGTCAATGATCCGTCCTGCCTTCGTGTCCACGAGCAGCATTTTTCCGGGACGCAGACGATCCTTTGACACGATATGTGTCGGATCGATGTCGAGGACACCGACCTCTGACGACAAGATCAACTGGTCATTGTCGAGCACATAATATCTGGACGGACGCAGACCATTGCGGTCAAGAACGGCTCCCATATAATCTCCGTCAGAAAATACAATCGACGCCGGTCCGTCCCACGGCTCCATCATCGTTGCATAATACTGATAAAAATCTTTCTTTTTCTGGCTCATCAGGTGGTTGTTCGCCCACGGCTCCGGAATCATGATCATAATTGCGAGCGGCAGCGGCATTCCGTTCATGACTAAAAATTCCAGTGTATTATCCGTCATCGCAGAATCCGAGCCCTCGGTATTGATCACCGGCAGCACCTTTGTCAACTGGTCGTGCAGCTTGCCGGATGTCATCGTCTCCTCGCGGGCAAGCATCTTGTCCGCATTGCCGCGGATCGTGTTGATCTCTCCGTTATGCACGATAAATCGGTTCGGATGCGCACGCTCCCAGCTCGGATTCGTGTTTGTACTGAAACGCGAATGCACGGTAGCGATCGCCGACTCATAATCGGGATCCTGCAGATCATCAAAGAACAACCGCAGCTGGTCAACTAAAAACATTCCTTTATATACGATCGTCCGGCTCGAAAGTGATGCAACATAGGTATCCTCATTACTCTGTTCAAACACACGGCGGACGACATAGAGCAGCCGGTCAAAATCCAGTCCCTTTTCTACATGCTCCGGACGCTTGATAAATGCCTGCATAATATAAGGCATACAGTCGCGTGCCTTCTGTCCGAGCACATCTGCATGCGTCGGCACCTCACGCCAGCCGAGCAGCTCCAAGCCTTCCTTCGACACGATCACCTCAAACATCTTCTTAGCCTGATTGCGCTGTAATTCATCCTGCGGGAAGAAAAACATGCCGACACCGAAATCACGGTCGCCGCCGAGTTCAATGCCGAGCGGCCGAACTGCCTTGGAGAAAAATTTATAGGATACCTGCAGCAGGATACCGACACCGTCACCGGTCTTTCCCTCGGCATCCTTTCCTGCACGGTGCTTCAAATTCTCTACGATCTTCAACGCCTGCTCGACGGTCGCATGGCTCTTGCGTCCCTTGACATCCACGACTGCACCGATTCCACAGTTGTCATGTTCAAACGCCGGATCATACAGACCCTGTGCGCGCTGTTTGCGCTCATCTACCACATGCTCTCTCATATGCGTGTCCTCTCTTTGTTGGAATATTATAATTTAAGGTAACTGAGATTACTTCTCGATTAGTAATATAATATCCCAAAGAAATTTCCGCGTCTATCCCCGATTTTCTTCAAATTGTCTGATTGTTTTCTTTTTATATTTTTTTGTTATTATTTTCTGACATTAAAATGATTTGTTTGTGAAAAATAGATATATACACACAATTTTGCGTGTGCTTTTCAAGAAAAACCTAAGAATCTTAAGTAGGAAAAACGTCAGGAATCCAAATTGTGTCTGAATTGTCCTGCATCGTTTTTCCCGCTGTCCTGCATAAAGATCGTTAAATCAAAGTCTTATCTGTCATTTTTGCAGGATTTAATATAATATCCTGCAATCACGACCGTCACCAGCAACAGCACGGCTGTCACCGGCACAAACAATGGTCTGCCGAGTGTCAGCCATGACAAAAATCCCGTCTCTCCGCGCAGAATCGCGATGATATTCGCAGCGATATGACCAAGCAGCGGCACACGCACATCCTGATAGCGCTCCATCAAAAGCGCCAGCAAGAGCCCGAGCACAAATGCATAGACCGTTTGCACAAGATTCATATGCAGCACGCCAAAGATCAACGCCGATGCGACGACCGCAGTCAGCCTGCCATAGCTCTCACGCAGCCTGTAAAAAACAAGCTGGCGGTACAACAGCTCCTCCGCAAACGGGGCGATCACACCGAGCGCGACAAGCTCACACAGCAGATCCGACGAATAAAATGCCTGTTCTACCTGCTGGTAGCCTTCTGAAAGCTGCTGTAAACCAACCGCTGCGATCACATTGTTCATCGCCACGCCTGCACAGCCCAGCCACAGAACCGCGGTCACGCCGCCGATACAGGCACTCCGTTTCACCGCTGCCAGATAGATGAGCTGCCGCTTTCCGTCACTGTCCGGCTTTGCGGCGATAAAACAGATATAGACGACCACACCCGCCGCGAGGGAGGTCAAGCCCTGCCCCATGACCGCATCCAGCGGCAGCATGGGGAGCACTGCCTGATTCATGATCGCAAAAACGACAAAATATACGATGAGCGGGTAAAAAAAGGTCATATTTTTATTGGTGCCCGTGCCCTGTGCCATCCAGATATTCCTCCACTTCCTGCGGTGTATCAAATACTGCCACCGCCCCGGCAGCAAGTAACTCCCCGCGTGTGCCGAAGCCATAGGTCACGCCTATGCAATCCACGCCCGCCTTGCATGCGCCCTGTGCATCGTATTTCGTATCGCCGACCAAAACGACCTCACTGCGGTCGGTGACATGCATCCGCCGGAATGCCTCCTCCAGCACAAGCGCCTTTGCGCGCCGCTCCGGTCCGAGCGATGCCCCGACAATATAGTCAAAATAACCATCCACGCCGTGATACTGCAAAATCTCTACACAGCTCCCCTCCGGCTTGGACGATGCGACACCAAGCATATAACCCTGCTCCTTCAGATGGCGGAGCAATTCTTCAATGCCCGGATATAGCCTGCACTGTGTATGTCCGATCGCATCATAGTAAACCCGGTAGGTCTCTACCAAAGGCTCGATCTTTTCGTCCGGTACATGGTATTTCTCTTTAAACATCAGCGCCAACGGCGGTCCGATAAAGCAGCACAGCTTCTGTAAATCCGGCTCCTCGATACCGAGCCCTTCCTTCAAGGCATACTGTACCCCCTTTGTGATACCCTCCTGTGAGTCGACAAGCGTGCCATCGAGGTCAAACAATATCTTTGTTTTCTGCTTCATCAGCGTTTCACTCCTTTTGTGTCACGGTTGCAGATATGCAGACGGTTCAATGCGACAGACTGATCCCTGCCACCATACTGCTGTTCTGTGTCATCCGCGCCCAGATAATAGATCGCAGCCAATGCATCCGTATCCGACAGGCGCATGCCCCTCACGCCGAGCGCCATCTTCTTTTTCTCCGGTACGCTCTCGGTGCGTATGCGTAAAAATACACTCTTTTCCGATTCCATGACAAGCGTCGAACCGGGCTCTGTGGCATGGATAAACAGCAACTCGTCCCCATCTGCCAGCTTGGTCGCCGCTGTCGTGCGCTTGCCGACATCAAACTCTGCGCCGTCCACCAGCTTTAACATCGAGGTCTTTGTTCCGAAAATGAATTTGCGATCTAATATATTGCACATTGCATCTATATAGACGATCGACTCGGCAGCACTGTCATAATTGCTCATATTGTCGATCGGCTTGCCCTTGTCGCGGAATTTGCCGCACGGCAGATCCAGCACCTTGAGCAGATGCATATTGCCGGTGTTCGTAAAAATACACAGCTTTTCCGTGTTTTTACATGCGATGATATGCCGGTTCTCGCTGTCGGCTGCCTCCCTGTTGCGCTCATAAGTCGCCGCATCGACTGCCTTTGCATATCCGAAACGGTCTATGAGGACAACCACATCTATCTCCTCGATCTTCGGAGCCTCGATCACGACCTCAGCCACATTGTCAATCTGTGTGCGGCGCGCACGGTCATATTCCTTTTTAAAGCCGTCCAGCTCGCGGATGATCACCTTCGCCATCGCAGCGCGGCTGCTTAGGATTCGCTCATACTCGGCGATGTTTTTCATCGTCTGCTCATGCTCCTTGAGCAACGCCTCGATCTCGAGTCCGATCAGCTTGTACAGGCGCATCTCTAAAATCGCCGATGCCTGCCGCTCGCTAAAGCACAGCTGCGCAGCGTCCTTTTCGGATTCCTTATGTTTAAATTTAATATTTGATATATTTCCTGTCATCAGGCATGCCTTTGCATCCTTGATATTTTTGCTGCCGCGCAGGATCTCGATGATCAGATCGATCACATCACATGCCTTGATCAGACCCTCCTGCACCTCCTGTTTTTCCAATTCCTTGGACAGCAGTGTCTTGTATTTGCGCGTCGCCAGCTCATACTGGAAATCGACATGATGGCGGATCATCGGCACGAGTCCCATCGTCTCGGGCTTGCCGCCTGCCACCGCGAGCATGTTCACACCAAAGGTATCCTCGAGCTTGGTCTTTTTGTATAAGAGGTTGCAGATATTCTGTGCATCTGCCCCCTTGCGCAGCTCGATCACGATGCGGATGCCCTCCTTCGAGGACTGGTTGGAGATATCTACGATGTCATTCGTGATCTTTTTTTCGACAAGTGCATAAACATCGTTTAAAAATTTGCCGATCCCGGCTCCGATCATCGTATATGGTATCTCAGTGACAACGATACACTCCCTGCCACCCTTCATTTTTTCAATCTCTACCTTGCCGCGGATCTTGATCTTTCCGGTACCGGTCGAATAGATGCCGATGAGCTCATCCTGATTCGTGACAATGCCTCCGGTCGGAAAATCCGGTCCCTTGATGTACTGCATCATCTGCTCGGTATTGATGTCCGGGTCTTTCATATATGCCTTGACACCTTCGATGACTTCGCCGAAATTGTGCGGCGGGATCGATGTAGCCATACCGACCGCGATACCCTCTGCGCCGTTGATGAGAATGTTCGGCACCTTGACCGGAAGTACCTCCGGCTCCTTCTCTGTCTCATCAAAGTTCGGCACGAAGTCCACAACATCCTTATCAAGATCTGCCAGATATGCCTCCTGCGTGATCTTATGGAGTCGTGCCTCCGTATAACGCATCGCAGCGGCGCCATCGCCCTCGATCGACCCGAAATTGCCATGTCCGTCGATGAGCGGCAGTCCCTTTTTGAAATCCTGCGACATCACAACGAGCGCGTCATAGATCGAGCTGTCCCCGTGCGGGTGATATTTACCCATCGTATCACCGACGATACGCGCACTCTTTCGGTAAGGTCTGTCATAGCGGATACCCAGCTCATACATATCATAGAGGGTACGCCGCTGTACCGGCTTTAGTCCGTCCCGAACATCCGGCAGGGCACGCGCGACGATGACACTCATCGCATAATCGATATAGGATTTTTGCATGACCTCGGAATACTCGGTCCGTATCAGTCTTTCTTCTACATCCATTGATTTCATCTCCATTTAATAACAGTTACAAAAACTTATGGAAATGCTGATTTAATCAGCATTTCCTTATATATCCAGCTCCGCATCATGCGCATGCTCGTAGATAAACGCCTTGCGCGGCGGTACATCGGTCCCCATGAGCATTGCGGTCACATCACTCGCCATACGCCCATCCTCGATCTCTACCTTTTTGAGCATCCGCGTCTTTGGATTGAGTGTCGTCTCCCACAGCTGGGAAGCATCCATCTCACCCAGACCCTTGTAGCGCTGCAGCGTGAAGCTGCCCTTGTGCGTCTTGCGATACCGCTCCAATGCCGCATCGTCATAGAGGTATTCCTCCTCGCCCTTTTTCGGCATCGCCTTGTATAACGGCGGCATCGCGATATATACATGTCCCTCAAAGATCAGCTCCGGCATAAACCGGTAGAATAACGTCAGCAGCAGTGTGGAAATATGCGCACCATCCACATCGGCATCCGCCATAATGATGATCTTGTCGTAGCGCAGCTTGGAAATATCAAAATCATTGCCATACCCTTCCGAAAATCCACAGCCAAACGCATTGATCATCGTCTTGATCTCGGCGTTCGCGAGCACCTTGTCGATCGATGCCTTTTCTACGTTCAAGATCTTTCCGCGGATCGGCATGATCGCCTGAAACATACGGTTTCGCGCCATCTTTGCGGAACCGCCCGCAGAATCTCCCTCGACAATAAAGATCTCACACTGGGAGGCATCTCTTGACTCGCAGTTTGCCAGCTTGCCGTTTGAATCAAACGAAAACTTCTGCTTGGTCAAAAGGTTCGTCTTTGCCCGCTCCTCACTCTTGCGGATCTTTGCCGCCTTGAGCGCGCAGTCAATGACCGCCTTGAGCGTTTCTAAATTTTTGTCAAAATACAGCTGGATCTCCTCTCCGGTCACTTTGGCAGTCACCTTTGAGGCATCCTGATTGTCGAGCTTTGTCTTGGTCTGTCCCTCAAACCGCGGATCGGGATGCTTGATCGAAACGACGGCTGTCATGCCGTTTCTGACATCCGTACCGGTAAAGTTGGCATCCTTTTCCTTTAAAATGCCAAGCTCTCTTGCATACTGGTTGATCACCGTCGTAAATACCGTCTTGAACCCGGTGATATGTGTGCCGCCCTCCGCGTTGTAAATATTGTTGCAAAAGCCTAAAATATTCTCATGGAACTCATTCGTATACTGAAATGCGACCTCGACCCCGATCCCCTCGCTCTCGCCCTTAAAGTAAATGACATCGTGGATCGTCTCAAGATTTTTATTCAGGTCGCGCACAAAGCCGATGATCCCCTCCGGCTCGTGATACTCGATGTGCTCGGTCTCTCCATCGCGCCTGTCCTCGTATATGATTGTTAAATTTGGATTTAAATATGCCGTCTCATGCATACGGCTCTTGACATCGTCACCCTTGAATCTCGTCTTTTCAAAGATCTCGGGATCGGGAAGAAAGTTGATCTTTGTTCCAGTCTTTTTTGTCTTTCCGATCACAGGAAGCAGTCCGTTCTCCAGCTCCAGCACCGGATTGCCCCGCTCATAGCGGTCATGATGGATAAAGCCCTCCCTGCTGATCTCCACATCCATATAAGTAGATAACGCATTCACGACCGAGGATCCCACGCCGTGCAGACCACCGCTCGTCTTATATGCTTCGTTATCAAATTTGCCGCCGGCATGTAAGGTCGTAAAAACCAGCCGCGCGGCGGAAACGCCCTTCTCGTGCATCCCGACCGGGATACCGCGTCCGTTATCCTCCACGGTACACGAGCCGTCCGCCTCGAGCGTGACGCGGATCAGGTCACAATACCCTGCCAGATGCTCGTCCACCGAATTGTCAACGATCTCATAGATCAAATGGTTCAGACCCTTACGTGATACACTTCCGATATACATGCCGGGCCGTTTTCGGACCGCCTCCAGTCCCTCTAATACTGATATGCTGCTGGCATCATAACTGCTGTTTGCCATAATTATCTGCCCCTCTTTCCAGATGTCGTGCTATTAGCAGATTATAGCACAACCATTTGTT
>CAVHZH010000071.1:0-12339 GCA_963640395.1 Oscillospiraceae bacterium | reverse complement strand
TGCGCTGCGAAGCAGTAAATTCCCTTGCAAATCCGTGCGATCTCTCAGAGAGTCTGAGGAAATGATGATTTAATCAGCATTTCCTTAGATAGATCAAACAGAGAGGAAATAAAAGTATGTACAGCGAAAAAGTAATGGATCATTTTAATCATCCGCGAAATGTCGGTGAAATTGAGGACGCAAGCGGTGTGGGTACAGTCGGCAATGCAAAATGCGGCGACATTATGCGTATGTATCTGGACATTGATGACAACGGCGTGATACAGGATTGCAAGTTCAAGACCTTTGGCTGCGGCGCTGCGGTAGCGACGAGCAGTATGGCGACAGAGCTGGTAAAGGGCAAGACGGTGCAGGAGGCGTTGCAGGTGACGAATAAGGCAGTGATGGAGGCTCTGGACGGACTTCCCCCGGTAAAGGTACACTGCTCCCTGTTAGCCGAAGAAGCGATCCATGCAGCATTATGGGATTATGCCGAGAAGCATCATATCAAGATCGAGGGTCTGGAAAAGCCGGTCAACGATATCAGCGAAAAAGAAGAGGGCGTCGAGGAAGAATATTAACATCCAATCGACCCTATAATAAGAAAGGGAATCGGACAGTGTGCTGATTCCTTTTTGAGTGACGGAGTCATGAATATGGAAAAGAACAGGAGGATACACAGATGTCACAGAAATATTTGAAAAATATCCCGCATGAGGAGATCGTTGCATTGTCTGCACTGGTCAATGCAGAGGAAGGTCAGGTCGTCAGCAAGACACTGGCACAGAATGACGCAGTCAGCATTACCGTATTTGCGTTTGATAAGAACGAGGAGATCGGTACACACGGCTCTACCGGCGATGCGATGGTGACTGTGCTCGAGGGCGAGGGCAAGTTTACGGTAGACGGCGTGGAGTATTATGTAAACGCAGGGGAAACACTGGTAATGCCGGCGAATAAGCCGCACTCCGTATTTGCAAAGGAGCGCTTTAAAATGCTGCTCGTTGTCGTATTCCCCGGAAAAGAGGATCAGTAATGTGTATAGCGGAGGATTTGGATGAGAAGGAGATCATCTGTTATCCGATGCTTGGCAAAGAACAGATCTGTTGGGAAAATTAAAAATGGTGCGTCTGCGCGGAGGGCAGGCGCATTATTTTTTTGTCGTGTGCGCCCTGTGGCAGTATCTGGCATCGTCTTTACGGGAGACGGCTGAACGATTCCGGCGATTGGAAATATAATAGTAGCAAATGCGTAAAATATGAGCTTTGTTATGAATTCAGCAAAAATCGAAAACCTGTTAAATCTGGCACTCGATGTCGGTGAAAGTGAGCGGATGCGTTCCTCACAGCTGTCTGCGGGCTATGATGCTGCGGAGCGTACATGGGAGGTCATTGTAAAATATTATGGCTCGCTGGCACCGCTTGCGAAGCAGTTTCCGCAGTGGCAGATCACGGAGCTGTTAAATGAGTATGCGATACTGCGCGTGCCGCAGGAGGCGTTGGAGCTGCTGGCGGCTCTGCCGCAGATCGAGTATATCGAAAAGCCAAAGCAGTTATATTTCGAGGCTCAGCAGGGGCGGCGGGCATCCTGTATGCTGCCGGTACAGACCGGGAGAGGTGCGGTAGGAGGTAGTACCAATCTGACCGGGAGCGGTGTGTTGGTTGCTGTGGTAGACAGCGGGATCGACTACCGGCATCCGGATTTTTGCAGGACAGACGGCACAAGCCGGATCGTGGCACTCTGGGATCAGACTGCCGCTACGCGGGAAGGCGAACGTCCGCCTGCCGGTTATCAGCAGGGTGTGGAATACACGAATGAGGTGCTCAATGCGGCAGTTGCCGCGGCAACACCGCAGGAGGCTGCACAGATCGTACCGCAGACGGACACCTCCGGGCATGGGACGCATGTGGCAGGGATCGCGGCTGGCAACGGACGTGTATCCGGTAGTGCGCATCGCGGCGTGGCATACGAGAGTGAGCTTTTGATCGTCAAGCTCGGGGTGCCGGGCGGCGGCTCGTTCCCGCGCACAACAGAGCTCATGACAGCGGTCGACTATTGTATCCGCACCGCCAGAGAGATGGGAATGCCGCTGGCGGTGAATCTCAGCTTTGGTAATAACTATGGCTCACACAGCGGGAATTCGCTGCTGGAAACCTACCTGACGGACATTTCCGGCTATTGGAAGTGCAGTATTGTCACGGGCAGTGGAAATGAGGCGGCGAAGCGAGTGCATACCTCCGGCACTTTGAACCGTGAGCCGGAGCTCATCGAGCTGGCAGTCGCAGACTATGAAACCGGACTGAATATTCAGCTCTGGAAATCGTATGCGGACAGCTTTTCGGTTGAACTGATCCATCCGGGAGGTGTGCTGCGGGAGGTGATCCGCCCGGTGTCCGGCAGCAGGAGCAGCAGACTCGGAGGGACAGATCTGCTCATTTACTACGGAGAACCGAGCCCATACAGCCCGTTTCAGGAGATTTATTTAGAGCTGCTCCCGGCGGAGGGCAGCTATATCGATGCGGGCATCTGGCAGATACGGCTGGTGCCGGAGCGTATTGCGGATGGCGCGTATGATCTGTGGCTTCCGGCAGGGGCATCGGTCAGCATGGCAACCGGATTTTTGCGCTCCACACCGGAGACGACACTCACGATTCCATCGACGGCAGCGGGTGTTTTGACGGTCGGCGCATATGATTCGTTTATGGATGCACCGGCGGCGTTTTCGGGGCGCGGATACACGCGGGCGCTGCGCCAGATCAAACCGGATCTCGTCGCGCCAGGGGTGGATATTATCTCCTGCGCGCCCGGCGGCGGTTACGCATCCCGCACGGGCACCTCTATGGCGACACCGTTTGTCACCGGAGCCGCGGCGCTGCTCATGCAATGGGGCATCGTGGCCGGACGCGATCCCTACCTGTATGCCGAAAAGGTCAGGGCATATCTGATCCGCGGTGCCCGCGCCCTGCCGGGGATCGATGAGTATCCGAACCCGCAGCTTGGCTGGGGAGCTTTATGTATGGAACAAAGTATTCCTAAAATATGGTAACAGTTCAGCCATCATCTGTGAAAATGTGTGAGTCATGCTTGCATGGTAAGAACTGCATAGATCGAGTGGAAAATAACGTCTGTGGAGCAGGTGGTCGATAGGAAATTTTCAGATACCAGCATGTCTGGCAGGCGCGGCATTGGTGGCGGGAATGCAATTGATAAAAGAAAGAGGTAAGAAAGATGGAAATTGAAAATGGACAGACAACTGCGCAGGTATCCTTGATCCGCAAAAAATATAATAAGCAGATGGATGCTGGGACTATCGCGGATTTTCTGGAAGAAAAGCTCTCGTTGATCAATGCAGTGATCGATGAGATCAAGAAGAATCCGTCAGTAACTGATGAGGAGATTGTAAAGCGCGTGGGGTAACAAGGCAGGAGAGTGCCTGTCAAAGAAAATAGGACTTGATTTTTTATAAAATTTGCGCTAACGTTTCTGGTAGACATAAGCGAAGGGGACGTTGGCATGGGTAATACAAATAAAAAGTATGAGATAGATATGGTGAACGGTCCCATCTTAAAAAAGATGCTGCTGTTCACCATTCCTTTAATGTTTTCAAGTATTTTACAGCTTCTGTTCAATGCGGCTGATATTGTGGTGGTCGGACGTTTCGCCGGGGACAACTCGCTGGCGGCAGTCGGCTGCAACGGCGCGCTCATTAACCTGATGACAAATGTATTTTTGGGGCTGTCAATCGGCGGCAATGTGCTCGCCGCGCGCGATTATGGCGCAGGCGATGAGGAGGGGCTCAGTAAAACAGTACACACGGCGATGTTGCTTGGCATCATCAGCGGACTGGTGCTGACGGTAGCAGGAGTGATCTTTGCACCTCAGCTGCTCGAACTGATGCAGACACCGGAAAAAGTGCTGCCGCTGGCGGCGCTGTATCTGCGCATCTATTTTCTCGGTATGACGGCAATGATGGTGTACAACTTCGGCAGTGCGCTGCTGCGCTCGATCGGCGATACCAAGCGCCCACTGTATTATCTGGTGGCGGCTGGTGTGATCAATGTGATTTTGAATCTGGTGTTTGTCATTGTTTTCCGGATGGATGTGGCAGGTGTCGGGCTTGCGACCGTGATCTCACAGTGTATATCGGCGTTGCTCGTCGTGCGCTGCATGATGCGCGAGCAGGGCGGCATCCGTTTGGTTCCGCGCCGTCTGCATATCTATAAGGATAAACTGATCCGGATTGTTCAGATCGGACTACCGGCAGGCTTTCAGGGCGCAGTGTTCTCACTGTCCAATGTCGTGATCCAGTCCTCGGTCAATCTGTTCGGTGAGACGGTCGTTGCGGGCAATTCTGCAGCGATGAATCTGGAGGGCTTTGTCTATGTATCCATGAATTCGTTTCATCAGGCGGCGATCTCATTCACGAGCCAGAATGTCGGGGCAGGCAGGAGGGAACGGATCGGAAAGATCCTGCTGACGGCAGAGGGCTGTGTGATCGTGACGGGGCTCTTGTTTGGCTGGGTGATGTATGGTTTCGGGCGGCCGTTGCTGCACATTTATTCAAACAGCAGCAGCGTGATCGATGCCGGTATGGTGCGTATGCAGATTATTTTGCTGACATATGCGCTGTGTGGGATGATGGATGTCGTTGTAGGGGTGCTGCGTGGTATGGGCTATTCGGTCGGACCGATGCTTATGTCGCTTGTCGGCGCGTGCGGACTGCGTCTCGTATGGATCGCGACAGTGTTTCAGATTCCGCAGTTCCACAATATTTCGACGGTGTATCTGTCCTATCCGATCACATGGGTGGTTACGCTGATCGCACAGCTTTTGTTGTATGTATATGCGTCGAAAAAAATGAAGGGAACGGCTTATGCGAACCATTGACGAGGATATCAAAAATAATACCTTCCGCACGGCATATCTGCTCTACGGCGAGGAGGCTTATCTGAAAAAGCAGTACAAGGATAAGCTGCGGGCAGCGCTGTGGCAGGAGGGCGACACGATGAACGCCGCCTTTTATCAGGGAAAGGATACGAATCCGGGAGAGTTGATCGATCTGGCGGAGACGATGCCTTTTTTTGCGGATCACCGTCTCATTCTCGTGGAGGATTCCGGCTTTTTCAAGAGCGGGGCGGAGGAGCTGGCAGAATATATGGAGCATGTTCCGGATACGACGACGTTTGTGTTCGTTGAGACCGAGGTGGACAAGCGCAGCCGCATGTATAAGGCGCTCAAAAATCATGGGCGGATCGTGGAATTTACGGCGCAGAACCAAGAGCTTTTGACACGCTGGCTGCTCGGGCGGCTCAAACGCGAAAATAAAAATATTACAAAGGCGGCAATGCAGGAGTTTTTTGACCGTGTCGGCACGGATATGGGGACGCTTGACCGGGAGATGGAGAAGCTGGTCTGCTATTGCATGGATCGGGATGTCATTGAATTGGCGGATGTGGAGGCGGTCTGCCCGCAGGCGGTCACAAACCGTATTTTTGATATGGTGGGCGCGATTGTCGAGTGCCGCAGAAAGGATGCGCTCGAAATGTACTATGACCTGCTGGCGCTCAAGGAGCCGCCGCTGCGCATCTTGTTTCTGATTACAAGGCAATATAATATCCTGATGCAGCTCAAGGATCTGCGCCGCAAGGGAATGAATCGCGGAGCGATGGCAAAGGCGGCAGGCATTCCGGCGTTTGCGGTCAGCAGGTCGCTCGGACAGGCCGCGCGGCTGTCGGTAGACAGTATCAAAAGGATTCTATCCTACAGTGTGGAGATGGAGGAAGCGGTCAAGACCGGGCGAATGAATGAACAGATCGCGGTCGAGCTGGTGATCATAGAAGCGAGCCGCGAGCGGGAATATGAATGAAAAAATAATTTTGTATACTTCAGAGCACATCTCGATTCCGCTTTGCTTCATCTCGATGTGGCTTCTCGCCAAAGAAATCTCCACACATACAGCCGTCCATGCAAGCATGACGTCTATATGGTGAGGAGATTGCCTTGGCTCTGAAGTATACAAAAAAAGAAGTATACAAAAAAGTCCGGAGAGGGTGACTCTTCCGGACTATATTTGCGGGTTAATGTATATTTTATCGAATGATACTCCGACTGATTAAGCGATCTTGTTGACAGCTTTTGTCAGGCGGGAAATCTTTCTTGAAGAAGTATTTTTGTGATATACTCCCTTGGAAGTAGCCTTGCTGATCTCACCGATCGCAGCCTTTAAAGCCTCGGTAGCAGCAGCCTGATCCTTAGCAGCGATCGCAGCGTCTACTTTCTTGATAGATGTCTTTACTTTAGATCTGATTGCTTTATTTCTTGCAGCTCTACGCTCTGTTACAAGAATTCTCTTCTTAGCAGATTTGATGTTTGCCAAAACCGTACACCTCCGTTTGTTGATATTTTTAAATACGTGATTAAGAAATGCAGCCATTTCTTAATATTTTTAGTCTCATGCTGCATCAGAGCCGGACACGGACGTATCTGATGTACGCACACTAGATTATAATAACGATTTCACCTCCATCTGTCAATACATAAAACGCGATTTTTTGCAGATAATCAGTAACAGTTCAGTCATCACCTGAAAAAACGTGCGAGTCATGCTTGCATGAATGAGCACATTTTACAGGTGATGAGATGAGCGCCCAATGATGAGCAAAGTTAACTGCGTAGCAGTGGGAAAACGCCGATAGGCGTCTTTGCGAATGGCGCGGGCTGAACTGTTACATATAAACTCAAAAAGACGGAGGACATGAAAAAATGTACGAGATCAGAACGGATCTGGCGCTCGAGGCACGGGAAAAATACGAACAGGATCATGTGGAGATCAAAGGGGTTCGTTTAGTTAAGGAAACGATCGCTGAAGATATCCAGATCACGACGATGGTGATCGAGACAGAGAACGGTGCGCGCAGCATGGGACGGCCGAAGGGCAGCTATATCACGATCGAGGCGGGACGCATGGATGATGAGGATGCGCACTATCACCGGATCATCAGTGAACGGTTGGCACAACTGATCCGGCAGTTGTCGCCGGAGGGAGAGCGGCTGTCGGCGCTTGTTGTGGGGCTTGGCAACCGGGAGGTGACCTCCGATTCACTCGGTCCGAAGGTCGTAGACCGGTTGTTTGTCACGCGGCATATGATGAGGGAATTTGGCAGTGATATTTTCGGAAAACAGCAAAAGCAGGTGAGCGCGATCGTGCCGGGCGTGATGGCGCAGACCGGAATGGAGAGCAGCGAGATCATCCGGGGGATTCTCGCAGAGACAAAGCCGGATTTTGTGATCGCGGTGGATGCACTGGCAGCGCGCAGCACGAAAAGGCTCAACCGCACGATCCAGATCACGGATACAGGCATTCATCCGGGTTCCGGTGTCGGCAACCACAGACATCCGCTCACAAGGGAGGCACTTGGCATTCCGGTACTTGCGATCGGTATTCCGACTGTGGTCGATGCGGCGACGATCGTCAATGACACGATGAACAATCTCTTAGAGGCTCTGGCAGAGCATGCACCGTATGCACAGATGAAGCGCTCCTACCGCACACTGGATGAGGTCGAGCAGTATGAGCTTGTCCGTGAGCTGCTCGCACCGCATCTGAACACGCTGTATGTGACGGCAAAGGATATCGATGCGTCTGTAAACCGGCTGAGCGTGACTGTATCGGATGCGATCAATCTGGCATTAAAGGAAGATTCGTAAGATTTCGGTCATAAATGGGACAACTCCCGCATATGCTATAGAATGAGCAGTGCCGATCGGAAATGCCGAATGAGCTGCTCGCAGGAGGTAGCGGATACGTGCGGACAAGGACGAGAAAATATGAAAAAACGAGAAGGATAAGTGCGCTCATTATCCTTCTTTTTTGTATCTGTGCGGCATTCGTGCTGCAGCTTGGAAGCCGGTGGAGCTATGATGCGGATCATACGTCCGGCTTTGCCTCGTATGCCGGGGTGCGCATGCAGGAGAGCATTTACCAGAATGTGCTCAACTATTATCTGCCGGTCATTGGGACAAAGCAGGAGGGACAGCGGTCGCTCTCGCAGGTGCTGGCGGATGTGGTGACGGGGTGTTTTCCGGTGTATACATATGCGGCGCAGGCGGAGAATGCGGATCGTGCGAACGATGTGGCGGCAGATGAAAAGCAGGCATTTGAGGCGGAGCTGGAGCAGCAGCTGGCGTTGCAGCTCAAAGAGGAAAATGAGGCGTGGTATACGCAGGAGAGCGGGGCTGATGCGCAGGATGCGCAGAAACAGTCTTTTTTGCAGCAGATGCAGGGAAGCGATCTGGCAGGCAGCGGGGAAAAGTCGCTTTTTTCCTATGCGACGGTTAAGAGCGGACAGGTGGATCTGAAAGAGCTCGAGGACTACCGGACGCTTGTAAAAAAGCATTATTGTGTTGACGGCACGACGGCAAGCAATGCCGCGCAATTAAATGTAAAAAAGCTGTTGAAACAGGATATGACGCTCGCAGAGGATGCGGATGGACCGCAGATCCTTATTTATCATACCCATGCATCCGAGGGCTACCGGGATTCTGAGGCGGGAAATTTGAAGCAATCGGTTGTCGGGCTCGGCGATTATCTGACCGAGCTTTTGACCGAGCGCTACGGCTATCAGGTGCTCCACGACCGGGGCGTCTACGATACGGACCGCGACCGCGCCTACGGAGTCGCAGGTCCTGCGCTTGAGCAGATTTTAAGCGAAAATCCGTCGATTGAGGTCGTAATCGACCTGCACCGGGACGGTGTGGCGGAGGATGTCTACCTGCTGACGGAGGTCAATGATACGGTTATGGCTCCGGTCATGTTTTTTAACGGTCTGAGCTACACGAATACGAGCGGACCGGTGAGTGCGCTGCAAAACCCGAATCTGTCCACCAATCTGGCGTTTTCCCTGCAGATGGAGCTGCTCGCAAGCGAGTATTATCCGGGTCTTTCCCGCGGCATCTATCTCAAGGGGTTGCGCTACAATCTGCACTACTGCCCGAAATCGCTGCTCGTGGAGGTCGGTGCGCAGACCAATTCCCTGCAGGAGGCAATGAACGCAATGCCGCCGCTGGCGGATACGCTCAACCGCGTGCTGAGCGGGGAAAAGCCTTGAGATTTTGAAAAAATGCAGAGAATCATGTGTCAAGAGATGAAAGGCAGGGGAAGGGCTGCCGCCGTCCTGTAAAAAACATCGACAGAACTGCTATTTTATGATATAATTTTTCGTAACTGTGAGGTAAGGCTCAAATTTGGGAATTGGATGCATACAATACATTTGATGAGGGGCTAATGAGAAAAATGATACATAAAAACATATTGGCGGGTGTGCTGGCGGTCACATTGCTGTGTATGCCGATGCAGGTGCAGGCTGCCCGGACGACAGACGGCGCACAGACGCAGGAACAGGAAAACAGTGCGGCGGAGGAGACAGACGCGCAGGAGGCACAGGACACAGCCGGTGAGACAGATGTACAGCCGGAGGATGCCGCTTCTTATACTGTCAGCTTCGAGGCGAACAAAGGAACAAAGGTAAAATCGACCCTGACCTTGAAACAGGGCGATTCCTACGGCACATTGCCGAAGACAAGCCGCGAGGGTTACCGTTTTTTAGGCTGGTATACCAAAAAACAGGGCGGAGTCAAAGTGACTGCTTCATCCGTGTTCAAAGGAAAATCCGATCAGGTGCTCTATGCGCAGTGGAAAGACCGGATCGTAGTTTCCGAGACACAGGAGGAACAGTTGTCCGGGGCGGAAGGATCGCTCGTGACGTATAAAGGTTCATCGGCATATCATTATAAACAAAACAATTACACCGGATTTCTGGTATTGAGAAATTTCAAGAGCAAATATCTGTATTGCCAGTACAACTATAGCCGCTTTATCAGCGGCAGCAGAAATGTCGGATGTACGGCGACCGCAGATGCGATGCTGGCATCGATTTATCGGGACAAGGCGTTCAGCCCGAATGACGAGGGCTGGATTCCGGGGATCGGTGCGACATGGACAAACTCCATCGTGCTCGACGGCAGCAAGTCTTATTCCGTGAAACAGCAGTGTCAGGCCGTGTATGATTGTCTGAATCAGGGAATGCCGGTTCTGATCCGTGTTGTGGGTCATTCCGTGACAGCGATCGGCGTGCGAGAGGGTGTTGCACGCAGCCAGCTGACACCGGCAGATCTTTTGATCGCAGATCCGGCAGACGGAAAAGTAAAATGCGCAAACGAAATGGGCTGGCGCGTGATGACCGGTGCAAACGGCTGGGGGCTGCGGATACCTAAGGATGGAGGAACTTCAAAATAAATGATAGATCAGAGTAAAATTCGTAACTTTTGTATTGTGGCACATATCGACCACGGAAAATCCACACTGGCAGACCGTATCATTGAGAAAACCGGTCTGCTCACGAGCCGCGAGATGCAGAATCAGGTGCTCGACAATATGGATCTGGAACGCGAACGCGGCATCACGATCAAATCACAGGCAGTGCGCATTATTTATCAGGCGCAGGACGGCGAGGAGTATATTTTCAATCTGATCGACACGCCGGGTCATGTGGATTTTACCTATGAGGTGTCGCGGTCGCTGGCTGCCTGCGACGGAGCGATCCTTGTCGTGGACGCGGCGCAGGGTATCGAGGCGCAGACACTTGCCAATGTGTATTTGGCACTGGATCATGATCTGGAGGTATTTCCGGTCATCAATAAGATCGATCTGCCGAGCGCAAGACCGGATGAGGTTGTGCAGGAGATCGAGGATGTGATCGGTATCGAGGCGGAGGATGCGCCGCGCATTTCCGCAAAGACAGGCGAGAATATCGAACAGGTATTGGAGGCGATCGTCCACAAGCTTCCCGCGCCGGTTGGAGATCCGGCGGCACCGCTGCAGGCGCTGATCTTTGATTCGCTGTATGATTCATACAAGGGAGTGATCGTTTTTTGCCGGATCAAGGAGGGCACGATCCGTCCGGGCATGACGATGCAGATGATGGCGACCGGAGCAAAGGCAGATGTCGTAGAGGTCGGCTATTTCGGAGCCGGACAGTTTATCCCGTGTGACGAGCTGAGTGCCGGAATGGTAGGATATATTACCGCGTCATTGAAAAATGTCAAGGATACGCGTGTGGGTGATACGGTCACGGATGCAAACCGTCCGTGTGAGAAACCGCTGCCCGGCTATAAAAAGGTCAATCCGATGGTATACTGCGGTCTGTATCCGGCGGACAGTGCGAAATATCCGGATCTGCGGGACGCGCTCGAAAAGCTGCAGCTCAACGATGCGTCGCTCCAGTTTGAGCCGGAGACATCCGTGGCGCTCGGTTTTGGTTTCCGCTGCGGTTTTCTTGGTCTGCTGCATCTGGAGATCATTCAGGAGCGCTTGGAGCGGGAGTACAATCTGGATCTCGTGACGACCGCGCCGGGTGTTATCTATAAAGTGCATAAGACCGACGGGACAGTGATCGATCTGACGAATCCGTCCAATCTGCCCGATGCTTCCGAGATCGAATATATGGAGGAGCCGTTTGTGACGGCAGAGATCATGGTGACGAGTGAGTTTATCGGTTCGATCATGGATCTGTGTCAGGAGCGCAGAGGTGTTTATCTGAGCATGGAATACATCGAGGAGACGCGCGCGCTGCTCAAATACGAGCTGCCGTTGAATGAGATCATCTATGATTTCTTTGATGCGTTAAAATCCCGCTCGCGCGGCTATGCATCGTTCGATTATGAAATGAAGGGCTATGTGAAGTCTGAGCTTGTAAAGCTGGATATACTGATCAACAGAGAGCCGGTCGATGCGCTGTCGTTCATCGTTTTTGCGGGTACTGCCTACGAGCGCGGACGGAGGATGTGCGAGCGGTTAAAGGATGAGATACCGAGACATTTATTCGAGATCCCGATTCAGGCAGCGGTTGGCAGCAAGATCATCGCCCGCGAGACGGTCAAGGCAGTGCGCAAGGATGTGCTTGCGAAGTGTTACGGCGGTGACATCACCCGGAAAAAGAAGCTGTTGGAAAAGCAGAAGGAGGGAAAAAAGCGTATGCGTCAGGTCGGCAGTGTAGAGATCCCTCAGGAGGCTTTTATGAGCGTGCTCAAGCTGGATGAGGGCAAATAAAGGAAAAGGATCGAACAGACATGGAATTATATATCCATATTCCGTTTTGCGTGAGAAAATGTGCATATTGTGATTTCCTGTCCGCGCCTGCGGATCAGGACACGATTGCGCATTATATGGAACGTTTAAAAGAGCAGCTCGTGGCGCAGGCTGCTCTTTTGTATGATAGGAAATTCCTATCATACAAAACGCTCCGCGGGGATGCGCACCTCGCGGAAATGAAGAATATGCTTCGCATACCGCTCGGGCGCGCA
>CAVHZH010000070.1:0-12487 GCA_963640395.1 Oscillospiraceae bacterium | reverse complement strand
ATTTCAAATTGCTGAAATATTACGCGCAACCGCGCATGCGGGGTCAAAAGCACCAAGTGATGTTAGAAAAATAGCACAGGATATCGGTTTTGTGCCTTGCGATATTAAAATGATTGAATTGTATTTTAAATAACTATCCGCTATACTATATACAGTATAGCGGTTTTTTCTCTGTGGCAATTCGTTTTTTAGCGCAACAAAAACCGTTTGAAAAGACAAGGGGGAGAAAATAATGGATCGTTCAAGGGTGATATTTGGAAATGCGGTCAGTGGCCGTGCGTATCAAAAGGCAGTGAAATCAAAGAAAAAATATTATCGGAAATTCGGTGATGACAGTCAGGCGGACTATCCCGTGCGGATCGAAAAGAATCCGTATATCGGAGATCTGCTCGGTGTGAATAACCTGCTGATCGGAGATCCGGCGCAGAATGCGCATTACGAAAAGAATGCGGATCATACGCCGCTTGCATTTGACCGGGAAAAGGGCTTGATCGTCGGCAATATCCGTATGGGCTTCGGACATTACAGGATCTCAATGGCGATCGCATCTGCGGCTAGATCAATGGGTTACATTCCTTATTGGATGGATCTCAATTCTTACGGACAGACGAGCTGCACCAAAGTGATCGGAGCACAAAATGATCTGTATTCGCTCGGTTCAAGACTTTCCAAAAATCCGATCTTTAACAAGCTGGTGTGGGAGCCGATGAACTATGAGGGCTTTCGGGCGCTCAGCTATAACAGCAGTGACCAGAAAAACGCAGAGATCATGGCGACCGTATTTAAACAGATACCCAAAGACATTCCGGTGGTCGGCACACATGTATGGCCGGCACAGGCAGCTGTACATGCCGGGATGAAATATGTTGTCAATGCGATCCCTGATAACTGGCCAATGGCGCTGCATTTGGCAGAGGGCAGTATTCACACCATCCAGTGCCACCAGTCGTATCTGGGCTACCGGATTCTAAACGGCATGAACAGGCAGAAGGTCAATCATCCGATGCCTGCCGACAGTCTGATCGATACCGGACATTATGTGGATCATGAGCTTGTGACAAATATCGATGCGGATTGCGATGCGCGTATCCGCAGAAAAAAGAACGGTCAGCCGATGCGCTTTCTGCTCACGATCGGCGGTGCGGGTGCGCAAAAAGAGATTTTTGCACAGATCATACGATATCTGCTGCCTGCGATCCGCGAAAAGCGTGCGGCGCTCTATGTGAATGTCGGTGATTACCGGAATGTGTGGGAGGAGCTCCTACGGGAGATCCCGCAGATGCGGAAGCTGAGCGCGGAGCATTTTGAGAACTGGGAGGATACGATCTCTTTTGCATCGCATGCGCTTGAGCCGGAGGCAGAGATCAAAGGCATTCATGGCTTTTATCACAAAAATATCTTTGAGGCGGTCTATTGTACAAACCTTTTGATGCGCAGCTGCGACGTACTTGTGACCAAGCCGAGTGAGCTGGCATTTTATCCGGTGCCGAAGCTGTTTATCCGGCGTGTGGGTAAGCATGAGATGTGGGGCGCGATCCATTCGGCAGAGATGGGGGACGGCACACTCGAATGCAGGGATATTCCGCATGTACTGCAAATGCTGGATCTGTTTTTAAATGAGAATGTGCTTTTGGTACAGATGTGTGAAAATATCAAAAAGAACCGCACGATCGGACTGTATGACGGGGCATACAAGGTGGTAGAGCTGGCAATGAGCAAAAAACGATAAGGGGAGAAGTGTTATGAAACTGAAAACCGGACAAAAAGCAGCATTTGGATTTGGCGCATTCGGCAAGGATGTCGTTTATATGCTGATTTCTTCGTATTTACTGTACTACTATAACGTGGTACTTGGCATGAGCAGTGTATTTATCGGAACGGTGATGATGGCAGCGCGTGTTTTTGATGCGTTCAACGATCCGATCATGGGAATTATTGTGGCAAAGACGCGTACAAAATGGGGCAAATTCCGCCCGTGGATACTGACCGGAACTGTGCTCAATGCGGTGACGATCTATGCGCTCTATGCAGTGCCTGAGTCTATGGGCGATGGGTCACAGAGAGTATGGCTGACGATCTTTTATTTTGCATGGGGTATCACTTATACCCTCATGGATATTCCGTTCTGGTCAATGATCCCGGCGATCACAGAGCCGGGCAGGGACAGAGAGGGCTTGAGTTCGCTGGCACGTACCTGTGCGGGTATCGGTGATGCGATCCCTACGGTGCTGACGATGACGCTTGTGCCGATTCTGAGTGCGAGCACAGAGGTGGCAGATTACCGGATCGGTTTCCGCTACTGGGCGCTGATCGTGGCGGTCGTGTTTGTGATCTCGGAGGCGGTATGCGTGTGGGCGGTTCCGGAGAAACCGGTGGAGAGCGATGCACCGGCGACAGGCGTTGCGGATATGTTCCGTTCCCTGTTTCGCAACGATCAGGCGATGACGGTAGTCGTGTCGATCGTTTTAGTCTATACGGCGATCAATATCTGCGGCAACCTCGTCCTGTACTTTTTCCAGTTTGATGTCGGAAACGAGGGCGCATATTCGATCTTTGCGGCAGTCGCCTTTGCAGCACAGGTATTTGTGATGATGATCGTGCCTGCACTGCGCATAAAATTCACAAAATCACAGCTGTTTGTCAGCGGTTTTGTTGTGCAGATCTTAGGCTTTGCCGTCATTCTGATTCTGGCCTTCGGCGGTCTGTATACGCCGCAGAGCTGGTATGTACTGTGCGTGCCGGGTATGATGATCTATCTGGGCTATGGGCTGCTCAACGTGATCATGACTGTATTTTTATCTGATTCGGTCGATTATGGGGAACTGAAAAACGGCACCAGAGAGGAATCCGTGATCTTTTCGATGCAGACCTTTACGGTAAAGCTCGCGTCCGGTCTGGCTGTTTTTCTCGCCGGACTTGTGATTAACTGGATTCATCTGGACAAGACGGCGGCGGTACAGTCACAGGCTACGCTGATCGCGCTGCGGCTGTGGATGACAGTTCCGGCGGTGATCCTGCTTATGATCGGAATCTTCGTGTTCCGGAAGTATTACCGGCTGGATGATGAAAAAATGGAACAGATCAAGAAACAGTTAGGAGAACACCGATGATCAGACAACTGGGAGATACGTTTGTGCTCGACACCGATCATACGACGTACTGCTTTCGCAGGCTTGCGACCGGACAGTTGGAGCACCTGTATTATGGAAATAAAATCTATATCACGTGCGAACAGGACGCGGATGTGCTCATCGAAAAGCATGCATTTGCGCCGGGCAATACGTGTATTTATGATAAGGAGCATCCCCAGTATTCGCTGGAGGATATGCGGCTGGAGATGTCTGCTTACGGAAAGGGTGACATCCGCGAGCCGTTTGTCGAGATCCGTCATGCCGATGGCGGTGTGACAAACGATTTTGTCTATGATTCCTTTGAGCTTCTGGAGGAAAAGGCTGCATTGCAGACGCTGCCGTCTGCGTATGACGATCAGGGAGCAAAGGAGCTGGTCGTGACGCTGCGGGATCGCAATTATCCGGTCGTGCTGGAGCTGCATTACAGTGTATTTGCGGCATATGATGTCATTGTCCGCTCCGCAAAGCTGAAAAATGAGGGCTCGGATCCGATCCTGCTGGAGCGGCTGATGAGTACGCAGCTCGATTTCGAGACGAATGACTGGGTATTTTCTACATTTACCGGCGGCTGGGCGCGGGAAATGAACCGGACAGATACGGCAGTCACTGCCGGAAAATGCGTCAACGCATCATATACCGGCAGTTCTTCAAGCCGGGCGAATCCGTTTGTCATGCTATCAAAGGCACAGACAAGTGAGGATCACGGCGCGTGTATCGGACTCAACCTGATTTACAGCGGCAATCACTATGAGGCGTGTGAGGTCAATTCCTTTGGCAAGCTGCGCTTTGTGTCCGGCATCCAACCGGCATCGTTTGCCTTTGGGCTTGGCAGGGACGAGGTCTTTGAGGCACCGGAGGCGGTGATGACCTATTCCAAGGATGGCTACAATGGAATGAGCCGGCAGATGCATGCGTTTGTGCGTGAGTGCATTGTCCGTGGAAGCTGGAAAAAGAAGGAGCGACCGGTGCTGCTTAACAGCTGGGAGGCAGCCTATTTTGATATTAGTGAGCATCAGCTGCTGCGTTTGGCAAAGGCGGCAAAGCAGGCGGGGATCGAGCTGTTTGTTGTGGATGACGGATGGTTTGGCGCGCGATGCGATGATACCTCCTCGCTCGGAGACTGGCAGGTCAACCGGAAAAAGCTGCCACACGGACTGGATGGGCTGTGTCAAAAGATCCGCGCACTCGGACTGGATTTTGGTATCTGGATAGAGCCGGAGATGGTCAGTGTGGACAGCGAATTGTACCGTGCGCATCCCGAATGGGCGATGGAACAGCCGGGGATCGAGCATACCGAGGGCAGAAACCAGCGCATACTGGATCTGGCAAATCCAGAGGTTGTGGACTATCTGATCGGGGTATTCAGCGAGCTGTTTGACAGTGCAGATATTTCTTATGTAAAATGGGATATGAACCGGATTTTTTCTGATTATTATTCAAAGTATCTGCCAAAGGAGCGGCAGTCGGAGGTCGGACACCGTTATATCATGGGTCTGTACCGGCTGATGGATGAGCTGACGACACGTTTTCCGGATATTTTGTTTGAGGGCTGCGCAGCGGGCGGCAATCGGTTTGATCTCGGTATTTTATGCTATTTTCCGCAGATCTGGGCGAGTGATAACACGGATGCATGGTGCCGTGTCCGCAGCATGACCGGCTACAGCTACGGTTATCCGATGTCTGTCGTGTCCGCACATGTTTCGTCTTGTCCGAACCATCAGACCTTGCGGATCACACCGCTTGATACACGCTTTCAGGTTGCCGCCTTTGGTGTGCTCGGCTATGAGTGCAATCTGTGCGATCTCAAAAAGGAGGAGCTGCGCGAGATCCGCGAACAGATCCTTCTATATAAGAATTACCGGAAGCTGCTGCAGTTCGGGACGTTTTATCGCGGCAGGAGCGCGAACATTTGCGAGTGGACATGCGTTTCGGATGACCGCAGACAGGCGGTCGGTTTGATCGTGCAGGGACTGGTGCAGCCGAATACACCGTTTGAACAGTATTTTCCGAAGGGTCTGGACGACCAGCTCCGCTATGAATTTTCAAACAGGGCAAGACGCTATGATATCCGGCAGTTCGGTGATCTGGTCAATACAGCAGCCCCGATCCATGTCAGACAGGATTCACTGCTGCACGGTGCGATTGCAAAGGTCATCACGATGCCGGGCGAGACGGAGAGCTACCGGGCGAGCGGATCGGTGCTGATGGCAGGTGTCAGGCTCACGCAGGCGTTTAGCGGAAACGGGTACAATGAGCAGACGAGGCTGTTTCAGGATTTTGCCTCGCGGATGTATTTTATAAAAGCTTAAAAAATAGGCTTCGCCTATTTTTTATATGAGCAAGTAGCGAAGCGGATTGCGAATATCATTGACGAATGTAGAAGAGACGATAGGAGGAAACTAAAATGGAAACAAAGAGACTGATGAAATCGGATGATAATCGAGTATTTTGTGGCGTGTGCGGAGGTATCGGAGAATATTTTAATATTGATCCGGTCGTAGTCCGGCTGCTGTGGGTGATCTTCTGCTGCATAGGCGGATCGGGCCTGCTCGCATACATTGTGGCAGCGATCATTATCCCGAGCAGAACAGAATAGGTATAGAAAAGGAAAGTGACATGGATTTATGAGAAAACATACAGACAGACAGCCGCGGGAGCGCTCGAAGGATGAAATTCCATTCCGGGATATGACTGCGGCACAGAAGCGCAGCTACCTATGGGATTATTGGAAGGTTCCGGCACTCGCTGTGATATTGATCGCCGTGTTTCTGATCTCGATCGTGTATTCGATGACACATACGAAAAAGCCGTTATTGTCGGTGTCCGTTGTGGACTGCGATCAGGATATCGGAATGAGGAAGCTGTTGCAGGATTATGCAAATGCGCATGACATACCGGAGGATCGGACAGTTGTCACCGATACGGTGGTTGGCACGGCACAGACCGGAGGCGGCGCGATGTCGCAGGCAGGCATGGCATTTTATGTCCGGCTGCAGGGAAAATCGGAGGATCTGGTCGTTATGCCGGAGGAGGAATTTGACGAGTTCGCCGCGAGCGGCTATTTTATGGATCTGACTTCGATAGTTCCGGCAAAATGGACCGACCGGCTCGTGGTTGTGGAGCAGCGCTATGATGATTATGAAGATGAGCAGCCCGAGCCGATGGCTTGTGCGATCCGTCTGAGTGATATCGGCGGTTTTCCGGACACCACGTATACACAGAATGCAGTGATCGCGATTTCCTATAATCCGGCACATCCGGATATGGCAGCAGACTTTTTGAATGATTTGTTGCGAAATGCCGGGAAATAGATTATAATACCACGTGTGTCAATCTGAAAACGGTTAGGAGTCTCTTGTCAGCATTGACGCGGATAGCTATGTGATAAATTATGATTTATAAATCAACATGATAGAACCCAGAAAGAAAAGAGGAAAAAAACATGAGTAAGAAACCTGTAGTTTTAATGGTACTGGACGGTTATGGACTGAATGACAATCCGGTCGGCAATGCGATTGCGATGGCCAATACGCCGGTGATGGACAAGCTGATGAAGGAATGTCCGTTTGTAAAGGGCAATGCATCCGGTCTGGCGGTCGGTCTGCCCGATGGACAGATGGGTAACTCAGAGGTCGGACACATGAATATCGGTGCCGGACGTATCATTTATCAGGATCTGACACGTATCACAAAAGCGATTGAGGACGGCGATTTCTTTGAGAACAAGGTATTGCTGCAGGCGATCGAAAACTGCAAAAAGAACAATTCCGACCTGCATCTGTGGGGACTTTTATCAGACGGCGGTGTGCACAGCCACAACACACATCTGTACGGACTGCTTGAGATGTGCAAGCAGAACGGTCTGGAGAATGTCTATGTACACGCATTTTTGGACGGTCGTGATACACCTCCGGCATCCGGCAGGGATTATGTCGCTGCATTGCAGGAGAAAATGAATGAGATCGGTGTCGGCAGGATCGCATCCTTATCAGGACGTTACTATGCAATGGACCGTGACAACAACTGGGATCGTGTAGAAAAGGCGTACAAGTCCCTGACGACCGGAGAGGGTGTACAGGCAGAGGATGCCATACAGGCGATGGCTGACTCTTATGCAAATGATGTGACCGATGAGTTTGTACTGCCGACCGTGATCGTCAAGGACGGCAAGCCCTTATCACTCGTCAAGGACGGCGATTCCGTGATCTTCTTCAATTTCCGTCCTGACCGTGCGCGTGAGATCACACGTGCATTCTGTGATGATGAATTTACCGGATTCGAGCGTCCGTTTTTACATCTGACCTATGTATGCTTCAAGGATTATGACGAGACGATCCCGAACAAGCTGATTGCATTTGAGAAGGAATCTGTAAAAAATACACTTGGCGAATATCTCGCAGCCTGTGGCAAGAAGCAGCTTCGTCTGGCAGAGACAGAGAAATATGCGCATGTGACATTCTTCTTCAACGGCGGCGTGGAGGAGCCGAATGTCGATGAGGCACGTATTCTCGTTAATTCACCGAAGGATGTGGCTACCTATGATCTCAAGCCCGAGATGAGCGCCCCCGAGGTCGGCATGGATCTCGTAGATGCGATCAAGTCCGATAAATATGATGTGATCATCATCAACTTTGCAAATCCGGATATGGTAGGTCATACCGGTGTGATCGAGGCCGCTGTCAAGGCAGTCGAGCGTGTTGACCAGCTTGTAGGCGATGCGGTACAGGCAGTCAAGGATGTTGACGGTGTACTGTTTATCTGTGCAGACCACGGAAATGCAGAGAAAATGATCGATTACGAAACAGGAAAGCCGCATACCGCACACACGACTAATCCGGTGCCGTTTATTCTTGTGAATTATGACGATTCCTATACGCTGCGCGAGGGCGGATGTCTGGCTGACATCGCACCGACGTTACTTCAGATCATGGGCTTGGAGCAGCCCGCAGAGATGACCGGAAAGTCATTACTGATCAAGAAATAAGTGAAAAAAGAAAGAATCCTGCTTTGCAGGATTCTCCGCCTGCGGCGGGTCGCTTTGGCGACATCTACATATCCGCCGTAGTGTGATTCTGCCCGAAGGGCTTATTATGTGATAGGAATTTCCTATCACATAATAAAAAATGTAAACAATCTATACATGGAGGACAAAGCAATGAAAGAGTATCAGCCGATGAAAGAGGGAAAGGTCAGGGAGGTCTATGATAACGGAGACACACTGATCCTTGTTGCGACAGACCGTATCTCTGCATTTGATAACATTTTAAAAAATAAGATCACAGACAAGGGAGCGATCCTGACACAGATGTCAAAGTTCTGGTTTGACTACACAAAGGACGTGATCCCGAATCATCTGGTATCAGTCGATCCTGCCGATATGCCGGAATATTTCAGACAGCCGCAGTACAGCGGAAACAGTACACTGTGTAAAAAGCTGAACATGCTGCCGATCGAGTGCATCGTGCGCGGCTATATCACAGGCAGCGGCTGGGAGAGCTATCAGAAAAACGGCACGGTCTGCGGAATTCAGTTACCCGAGGGCTTGAAAGAATCCGATCAGTTACCTGAGCCGATCTACACACCTACGACAAAGGCTGATCTTGGAGATCATGATGAGCATATTACATTTGAGCAGAGTGTGGAGATCTTAGAAAAGCTCTATCCCGGCAAAGGGAAGGAGTATGCGGCAGCGATCAAGGACGCGACACTGAATCTGTATAAAAAGTGCGCAGCTTATGCGAGAGAGCGCGGCATCATCATCGCTGATACAAAGTTTGAGTTTGGTCTGGACGAGGATGGAAAGGTTGTTCTCGGTGATGAAATGCTCACTCCCGACAGCTCACGTTTCTGGCCGGTAGAGGGCTATGAGCCCGGAAAGTCACAGCCGTCCTTTGACAAACAGTTTGTCAGAGACTGGTTAAAGAGCAACCCGGACAACGATTTCCTCCTTTCGGATGAGGTCGTAAATAAGACAATCGAAAAATATAAGGAAGCCTATGAGCTTCTGACCGGAACAAAGTTTACACGATAAGCCATATATAATTTGGAGAACAGGCATGAAGAATCAGGCAGAAGTTAGAAAACAGGCGGTCGATGAACTGCACGAGGAATGTGGAGTTTTCGGAATGTATGATTTTGACGGCGCAGATGTAGCCCCGTCGATCTATTATGGATTATTTGCATTGCAGCACCGCGGACAGGAAAGCTGCGGTATCGCAGTCAGTGATACGAACGGACCGAAGGGCAAGGTACTGACCCACAAAGATATGGGTCTGGTCAACGAGGTATTTACCCCCGAGGCACTCGAAAAGCTAAAGGGAGATATCGGTGTCGGGCACGTGCGTTATTCGACGGCGGGCGCATCCACGAGGGAAAATGCGCAGCCGCTCGTACTTAACTATGTGAAAGGAACACTCGGACTGGCGCATAACGGCAATCTGATCAATGCCAATGAGCTGCGTCAGGAGCTTGCCTATACGGGCGCGATTTTCCAGACGACGATCGATTCGGAGGTGATTGCGTACTACATTGCAAGGGAGCGTCTGAATTCAAAGACCGTGCAGGAGGCGGTGCGCAGAGCCGCCAAGCGGATCAAGGGTGCGTATGCACTGGTTGTCATGAGTCCGAGAAAGCTGATCGGAGCGCGTGATCCGTTTGGATTCAAGCCGCTCGTGATCGGAAAACGTGACAATGCCTATATGCTCGCCAGCGAGACCTGTGCGCTGGAGACATTAGGTGCGGAATATGTGCGTGATGTAGAGCCGGGTGAGATCGTTACGATCTCACCGGAGCACGGCATCCAGTCGGACAAGACACTCTGTCTGCCGAAGGAAGAACACGCCAGATGTATTTTTGAATACATCTATTTTGCGCGTCCCGACAGCCGTATTGACGGAAAGAGCGTATACGGATCCAGACTCAAGGCGGGACGGTTTCTGGCACAGGATTCGCCGGTCGATGCGGATCTGGTCGTCGGAGTTCCTGAGTCCGGAAATGTAGCGGCAATGGGCTATTCGATGGAGAGCGGCCTTCCGTATGGCATGGCGTTTGTGAAAAACAGTTATGTCGGGCGCACGTTTATCAAACCGGCACAGAGCAGCAGGGAAAGCAGTGTGGCGATCAAGCTGAATGCCTTGCAGGAGGCGGTCGCAGGAAAACGTGTCATCATGATCGACGACTCGATCGTGCGCGGTACGACCTCGAACCGGATCGTAAACATGCTGCGTGAGGCAGGTGCGACTGAGGTACATGTGCGCATCAGCTCACCACCGTTTTTGTGGCCGTGTTATTTCGGAACCGATATACCGGTGCGGGAGCAGTTGATCGCCTATAACCGCACCATCGAGGAGATCCGGGAAGTGATCGGGGCAGACAGCCTCGGTTATCTGCGGATCGACCGCTTAGAGCAGATGGTGGACGGATTATCGATCTGTAAGGGCTGTTTTACCGGACAGTACCCGGTAGATCCGCCAGTCGATGATATACGTGGAGAATATATTAAATAAAAGGGAGAATGACCATGAGTACAGATAAGTATACAAGCCCGCTGTCTGAGCGCTATGCCAGCAAGGAAATGCAGTACATTTTTTCACAGGATATGAAATTCCGCACATGGCGCAGACTGTGGATCGCGCTTGCCGAGACAGAAAAGGAGCTCGGTCTTGACATCACACAGGAGCAGATCGACGAGCTGAAGGCACACAAGGATGACATCAACTATGATGTGGCAAGGGAGCGTGAAAAGCTCGTCCGACACGATGTCATGAGCCATGTCTATGCATACGGGCAGCAATGCCCGAAGGCAAAGGGTATCATCCATCTTGGTGCGACCTCCTGTTATGTCGGGGATAATACCGATATTATCATTATGGCAGAGGCATTGAAGCTCGTCCGCAAAAAGCTGATCAATGTGCTGGCAGAGCTGGCAAAATTTGCAGATCAGTACAAGGCGCTGCCGACATTGGCATTCACCCATTTTCAGCCGGCACAGCCCACGACGGTCGGCAAGCGTGCCACGCTGTGGATGCAGGAGTTTTTCCTTGATCTGGAGGATCTGGACTATGTACTCGGCAGCCTGAAGCTGCTCGGCTCTAAGGGAACGACCGGAACACAGGCAAGCTTTAAGGAGCTGTTCGATGGCAACGATGAGATCATTGACAAAATAGACCCGATGATCGCAAAAAAAATGGGCTTTGAGAGCTGCTATCCGGTGTCAGGACAGACCTATTCCCGCAAGGTGGATACGAGGGTTGCAAATGTGCTCGCAGGCATCGCAGCCAGTGCACACAAATTCTCGAATGATATTCGCCTGTTACAGCATTTAAAGGAGATCGAGGAGCCGTTTGAGAAAAACCAGATCGGATCTTCTGCAATGGCATACAAGCGCAACCCGATGCGCAGTGAGCGTATCGCATCCCTGTCACGCTATGTGATGATCGATGCATTAAACCCGGCGATCACCTCTGCAACGCAGTGGTTTGAGCGCACGCTCGATGACTCTGCAAACAAGCGTCTGAGCATCCCGGAGGGATTTTTGGCGATCGACGGTATTTTGGATCTGTGTTTGAATGTCGTAGACGGACTGGTTGTGTATGACAAGGTTATCACAAAGCGCCTGATGAGCGAGCTGCCGTTTATGGCTACGGAGAATATTATGATGGATGCGGTAAAAAAGGGCGGAGACCGTCAGGAGTTGCACGAGAAGATCCGCCAGCTCTCTATGGAGGCAGGTAAGCATGTCAAGGCAGAGGGCAGGGACAACGATCTGCTTGAGCTGATCGCCGCAGACCCTTCCTTTGGACTGACACTTGAGGAATTACAGGCAAACATGGATCCAGCAAAGTACACCGGACGCGCGGAGTATCAGGTGGAGCAGTTCTTAAAGAATGTGATCCAGCCTGTTTTGGATGCGAATAAGGACTTGCTCGGAATGACTGCGGAGATCAATGTGTAGCTTTGCTCATAATCGGGCGCTCACCTCATCCTCTACAAAATGTGCTCATTCACGCGAGCATGATTCACACATTTTTGTAGGTGATGGCTGAACTATTACAAAAATATTTAAATTTCTGGTTGACAAGCACTCATTGTTATAGTATATTATTATTCGTTGAGTGCTTCAACAGGCTGCCGTGGCTCAGGCGGTAGAGCGTCGCATTGGTAGTGCGGAGGTCACGGGTCCGATTCCCGTCGGCAGCTTTCATGAGGAACAACAAGGATAATCAGAGTGTATACTCTGGTTATTTTTTGTGTAATAGGAAATTCCGATGAATTTCCTATTACACAAAATGCCCTCCGGGCCGGATGCGCACCTCGCGGAGTTGAAGTGTATGCTTCGCATACCGCTCGGGCGCGAA
>CAVHZH010000069.1:0-12646 GCA_963640395.1 Oscillospiraceae bacterium | reverse complement strand
TCCGTGCGATCCGCCGGAGGCTGCTAAGGAAATGCTGATTAAATCAGCATTTCCCTAGAATGTGAATGTATACATGTCATGGTTTTCAAGGCACGAAAGACTGGCTGTCAATTATCAGACAACAATAGAAAAATGTGTAGAAAATCAAAAAGGACAATCTGTGAATGCAGATTGTTCTTTTGTTTTGAAAATTTATATTTTAATGGATTGACAGATACCCCGCTAGGGTATATTATAGTGATGCACTGATACCGGGTGGGGGTATCTTGCCGGAGTTTGTGAAACTTTTTATGTGATATTTCGAGGCGTGTGAGCATATTTCACTATATTGCAGCTCCCGCAAGTGCATCTGATTTGCTTTATTGCACGAACCATTCCGATGAGCCTTAGCAAAACCTAACTCGCGTTCAGCAAAGGCTTCCTCGAGTTATAAGTCTCATCTCCATCGCGCAACAGCAGCAACCAGATGCACAGTTGCTCGCGCTGTCTTTACGATAATGGTATGCTTGTGCTCACATGCCGCGTTACGTTGTGAATATTTTCGCGCTGCTACGTTTCGAAGTGTTCATAACGTGGATAGGGAATGCGTGTTCATATGTATCCGGCAGGCACTTTGGAGCGGCTGGTACTTAGCGACCGTAGTTTGGCCGCTTATGTACCACTGCCAGCGACAAGTAGCGGGAGCGTGCCTGCCGATACATGTGCGCGCATGACCAAAAACATAACATATGGCTGTTGGCGGCAGGCACAGTAGTTCCCGCAACGAAAGGAGATGCGAATTTGGAAGAGGATATGAATACATGCAAATGTGACTGCACATGCTGTGAACGAAAAAAGAACCGGGACGAAAAAGAATATAAAGATCTGATGAACCGTCTCAGCCGCATCGAGGGACAGGTGCGCGGCATCCGCGGCATGGTCGAAAATGATGCGTACTGTGTAGACATATTGACACAGGTGGCTGCGGTGACGGCTGCACTGAACAGCTTCAATAAAGTATTGCTGGCAAACCATATCCGTACCTGCGTGGCGGATGACATCCGAAACGGCAATGATGCGGTGGTCGATGAGCTGGTCAATACCTTACAGAAGCTCATGAGGTGAAAAGGCATGAGATCAGGACGCATGAGATAAATAGCCGTGTGAGAATGATGTATAACATAACGCAACATAAGGAGTGTGAGAACATATGGAACAATATAACGTAACAGGCATGAGCTGCGCAGCCTGCAGCGCGCGCGTAGAAAAAGCCGTGCGCACGGTCGATGGAGTAGAGAGCGTATCGGTCAGCCTGTTGACCAATTCAATGATCGTAGAGGGAACGGCTGATAGCGGGGCAGTCATTGCAGCAGTCGAACATGCCGGGTACGGCGCATCGAAAAAAGGTGCAAAAGAGCATGCTTCCGTGGGCGGACAGGCGGACGCGCTGGCAGACAAGGAAACACCGAAAATGAAGCGGCGGCTCATCGCATCACTTCTGTTTTTAGTGCCGCTCATGTATCTGTCTATGGGACACATGATGTGGGGCTGGCCGGTCGGCAGCTTTTTGGCAGATAATATGCTGGCACAGGGCATCACGCAGCTTTTATTCACAGGCATAATTATGGTGATCAACCAGAAATTTTTTGTCAATGGATTTGGCAGCCTGTTACACCGCTCGCCGAATATGGATACGCTTGTGGCACTCGGCGCGACCGCGTCGTTCGGCTACAGCGTCTATGCGCTCTATGGGATGAGTCAGGCGGCGCTCGACGGTGACTCTGTGCAGATGATGGCATACCATCACGAATTTTATTTTGAATCCGCCGCGATGATCCTGACGCTGATCACCGTTGGAAAGATGCTTGAGGCGCGTGCAAAGGGACGCACAACGGATGCGTTAAAGAGTCTGATGAATCTGGCACCAAAGACGGCAGTATTACTCGCAGACGGCGCGGAACAGACCGTTCCGGTCGAGGAGGTAAAGCCGGGCGATCTGTTTGTCGTGCGTCCGGGCGAGAGCATTCCGGTCGATGGAATCGTCAAAAGCGGCACGAGTGCCGTGGATGAATCCGCACTTACCGGCGAGAGTATTCCGGTCGATAAGACGGTGGGTGATAACGTTTCAGCGGCGACGATCAACCGTGCGGGCTTTCTGACCTGCGAGGCGACACATGTCGGTGAGGACACGACACTGGCAAACATTATCCGCATGGTCAGCGAGGCAAGTGCAACAAAAGCTCCGGTTGCAAAGGTAGCGGATCAGGTATCGGGCGTGTTCGTGCCGACGGTGATCACGATCGCGCTGGTCACGGTCATTGTATGGCTGATCGCCGGGGAGAGCTTTGGATTTGCACTCGCACGCGGAATCAGCGTGCTTGTCATCAGTTGTCCGTGTGCACTCGGTCTTGCGACACCGGTAGCGATTATGGTCGGCAGCGGTATGGGCGCAAAGGCAGGTGTCTTGTTTAAGACGGCGGTCTCCTTGGAGGAGACCGGAAAGATCCGGACGGTCGCACTCGATAAGACCGGAACGATCACACGCGGCGAGCCGCGCGTCACAGATCTTGTGCCGGTGGGCAGGATGGACGAGAACACCCTGCTGCAAAAGGCGGCATCGATGGAGCAAAACAGCGAGCATCCGCTGGCTCGTGCGGTCATGGATGCGGCTGCGGAAAGAAAGCTGGAGCTGACACCTGTTGAACAATTTACGGCAGTTGTCGGCGGCGGACTGCGTGCTGTGATGGGTGGTATGGATGTCAGCGGCGGCAGCAGGAGCTTTATGGATAAGCAGTATAAGTTGCCGCAGGAGCTGTGTGAGCAGGCGGATGCATGTGCGGCTGCCGGTAAGACACCACTGTTTTTCGCAGAGGGAGAGCGGCTGCTCGGAATGATCGCGGTGGCGGATGTCATCAAGGAGGATTCGCACGAGGCGATTATGCAAATGCAAAATATGGGTATCCGTGTTGTGATGCTGACCGGGGACAATGCGCGTACCGCAGCGGCGATCGGCAAACAGGCTGGTGTCGATGAAGTGATCTCCGATGTATTGCCGGAGGGCAAGGAAGAGGTCATCCGGCGGCTGGCAGAGAGCGGCAAGGTAGCGATGGTCGGAGATGGTATCAATGATGCACCTGCACTTACGCGCGCAGATATCGGCATCGCGATCGGAGCCGGAACGGATGTCGCGATCGACGCAGCAGATGTCGTGCTGATGAAAAGCAGTCTGATGGATGTCGCCGCGGCGGTGCGTCTGAGCAGGCAGACCTTAAAGAATATCCATGAAAATCTGTTCTGGGCGTTTATTTATAATGTAATAGGTATTCCGCTCGCCGCAGGAGTGTGGTATCCTATATTCGGCTGGAAACTGAATCCGATGTTTGGCGCGGCTGCGATGAGCCTGTCGAGCTTTTGCGTGGTGACGAATGCGCTGCGGCTGAACCTGTTCGATGTGCACAGCACAAAAAAGGATCGAAGGATCAACAGGAGACACGCGGATCAGAATAAAAATGAAAATCAGATACAGGATATGAAACAGAAAAAGGAGGAAACAGCGATGACAAAGACAATGCATATTGAAGGAATGATGTGCGGACACTGTGAGGCAAGGGTAAAAAAGACATTAGAGGCAATCGGGGGTGTATCGGAGGCAGCAGTCAGCCATGAGGCAGGCACGGCAGTCGTGACACTTTCTGCTGATGTGGCAGATGCCGTGTTAAAGGATGCGGTCGAGGCGCAGGATTATAAGGTGACAGGTATTGAGTAGCATACAAAGGGTATGGGACAGATATGGAAACAAGGGAAATATTGGAACGCTTGTGCGACGGCAGCCTCTCGATCGATGAGGCAGAGCTGCATTTAAAGCAGCAGCCGTTTGAACAGATGGGAGATTTTGCAAAGCTGGATATGCACCGCAAGGTGCGTTCCGGCTTTCCTGAGGTTGTATTCTGTGAGGGCAAAGCGAATGCACATCTGCTGGCGATCTACAAACGCCTGTATGAGACAGACGGGCAGGTATTCGGGACACGCGCGGGCAGGGAACAGTATGAATATCTCAGGGATGAGCTGCCGCAGCTGCAGTATGATCCGATCTCACGAATCTTAAAAATAGAAAAAAAAGAAGAAAAACAGGCGGATAGTGATAGTCACGGGATCGGTTCGATCGCCGTATGCACGGCAGGTACGGCGGATATACCGGTCGCAGAGGAGGCAGCACAGACCTGTGAATATTTCGGGTCGCATGTGGAGCGCGTCTATGATGTCGGTGTCGCAGGCATCCACCGCCTGTTTGCCAATATGGAGCCGATCCATCATGCCAACTGTGTGATCGCAGTCGCGGGCATGGAGGGCGCACTGGCGAGTGTGCTTGGAGGTCTTGTAGATAAGCCGGTCATCGCGGTCCCGACCTCTGTCGGCTACGGTGCGAGCTTTCACGGGCTGTCGGCATTGCTCACGATGATCAATTCGTGTGCAAACGGCATAGGTGTCGTGAATATTGACAATGGCTACGGTGCGGCGTATCTGGCGACGCAGATCAATCGTTTGGGAGTGAAAAATAATGACAGATGAACGAATACTGTATTTAGAATGTGCATCCGGAATCAGCGGCGATATGACGGTCGCAGCACTGCTGGATCTGGGTGCGGATGAAGGCAAGCTAAGGCATGCGCTGGATTCATTGGCGCTGGACGGTGCAAAGGTGCGGATTTCACGTGTGAAAAAGTCCGGGCTGGATGCGTGCGATTTTGCGGTAGAGCTGGATGAAGCGCACGAGAACCACGATCATGATATGGCGTATCTGCACGGTACCGCACAGAAAAATATGCATATGCATAATTCTGGGCAGATGCTGGAGCAGCAGCATGACCATACCTGCGGACACGCACAGGAGCATCAGCATGACCATACCTGCGGACACGGTCATGAGCAGGATCACGACCATCATCACACACACGACCACCCGCATATCCACCGCGGTCTGCCGGAGATCACGCAGATCATAGAGGCGGCGGATTTGACGGATAGAGCGCGCAGTCTGGCATTGCGGATCTTTGATATTCTGGCGGATGCCGAGGCGAAGGCGCATGGTGTGCCGCGTGAGAAGGTGCATTTTCATGAGGTCGGAGCAGTCGATTCGATCATAGATATCGTAGCGGCTGCGGTCTGTCTGGACGATCTTGCGCCGACGCGGATTGTCTGCTCACCGCTTGCGGAGGGCTGCGGAACGGTGCGCTGTCAGCACGGTGTGTTGCCGGTACCGGTTCCGGCTGTGACAAATATCGTAGCTGCACACGGTCTGGTGATTCAGCCGACGCAGGTGCGTGGGGAGCTTGTGACCCCGACCGGGGCAGCGATCGCTGCTGCGCTGCAGCATGCGCCGTCAGATGCGCTGCAGGCAGACATGGCTCATGGACTTGGGAGCGGCACCGGAAATACATATATAATAGAAGGAGTCGGCATCGGAGCGGGCAAGCGCGATTATGAGACAGCGGGTATTCTGCGTGCGATGTGGCTCAGACCACGGCAGACAGTGCAGCCTGCGGCGGGACAGATCCTGAAGCTGGAGGCGAACATCGATGACGCGACCGGGGAACAGCTCGGCTATTGCATGGACTGCCTGATGCGGGAGGGCGCTCTGGATGTGGCATTTGTACCTCTATATATGAAGAAAAACCGTCCGGCATATGAGCTGCATGTGATCTGCGACCCGAAAGACCGAGAGCGCATGGTGCGCACGATATTTCGTGAGACAACGACGATCGGCGTGCGTTACTGCCTCATGGAGCGCAGCGTGATGGAGCGCGAGCTGCGCACGGTAGAGACGGCATACGGAACCGCACGCGTCAAGCACTGCCGTTACGGTGACATTGAAAAAGTATATCCGGAGTACGACAGCGTGGTGGAACTGTGCAAAGCGTCGAAGCAGGATTTTCGGAATGTTTATCAAGCTATCCGTGAAAAATATAACGAAACGGAGGAAAATCTATGAGGAAAATGAGCTACCGATTGCTGCCGCTCTTTGGAGCTGTTCTGCTGATGACAGGCTGCGGCAGTGACAGTGGTGATTACAGCAAATATGTGACGCTGGGCGATTATCAGAATCTGAAAGTGACGAAAACAGTGGAAAAGGTGACTGATGAGCGTCTGGACGAGTACGAACAGGAACAACTGGAAGAATACGCGGAGTATGAAGCGGTTGACGGTCCCGCAAAGGAGGGGCAGATGGTAGATGTTTCCCTGCTGGCGACATCCCATGATGAGACCGTCTATGATTTTTCGGATGACGGGTACGAGATGGTGATCGGCGAAGGCGAGTTCGGTGATGAGGTCGATGAGGCGCTGATCGGGACAATCGCGTCGGATGAGCTGGATCTGGAAGTATCATATGACGATGATTTTGAAGATGCGCTGCTTGCAGGAAACACGGTCAGCTACCATATTGTCGTAAACAGTATTTCAGATGTGGTATATCCGGAGCTTACAGACGAGTTTGTGAAAGAAAACTTTGGTGTCACCTCCGTGGACGAGTGGCGCGCATCGCTAAAAGAGGAATTGCAGCAGTCGTATGAGGAGGATGCGGAGGATACGCTGCGCACCGATCTGGTACAGGCAGCCGTGGATGCGTGTACGATCAGCGGCTATCCTAAGAGCCTGTACAAGCAGACCAGGCAGGAGGTCGAGAGCAGTTACCAGAGCTATGCAGACATGTTTAACTGCTCGCTGAGCGAGGTCTATGACATGCTGGATATGGATGAACAGGCGCGTGAGCAGGAATATATCGATGGGGTGAATGAGACGATGGTGTTAGCCGAGATCCGCAGACAGGAAAATCTGACGCTGTCGGATGAACAGCTGCAGGAGCGCATGGAGGCTTACGCACAGGAAAATGAGTATGATTCCGTGTCAGATCTGCTGAGTGATTACGATGAAAATGAGCTGAAGGAATATTTTTTAAACGAGGCGACCATTGATTATCTGGAGGAGCACGCGACGATCACGGAGAAATAGCTTCCTTGCTGGTCACGCGCATATGAATGGCGCTTGCTTTTTTCAAGAAACAAGACGGTGTAGATATTGTTTTTTATATGGGAATAGCTTACAATAAAAAACAGTTAGCACTATGAAACTATTATAAATACAACATTAAGGAGAAGAAAGAAATGTTTGGTTTTGGACAGTTGATTCAGATCTTGAAAGAGAACCCGAAGAAGATCGTATTTACCGAGGGCAG
The DNA here is from genome assembly GCA_963640395.1 of Oscillospiraceae bacterium. Taxonomy (GTDB): domain Bacteria; phylum Bacillota; class Clostridia; order Lachnospirales; family Lachnospiraceae; genus W0P33-017. The sequence goes on along the minus strand of CAVHZH010000069.1, from coordinate 5,436 downwards.
TGATCCCCGTATTCTTGAGGCGGCATCCCGTCTGCTGGCCAGCAGCTTTTTGAGCCCGATTCTTGTCGGAAACGAAGCTGAGATCATCGCAGCTGCAGAGGAGAGCGGTTTCAATATCCGCGGTGCCAATATCGTAGATCCCGCAAAATATGACCGCATCGATGAGATGGTAGATCTGTTCTGTGAGCTGCGTAAGAGCAAGGGTGTGACACCGGATCAGGCACGCAAGGTATTATCACAGGCAAATTATTTCGGCACGATGCTCGTAAAGATGGGCGAGGCAGATGCGCTGCTCGGCGGTGCGACTTACTCTACCGCTGATACCGTCCGTCCGGCATTGCAGTTGATCAAGACTAAGCCGGGCAACAGCATCGTATCTTCCTGCTTCATTCTCGTAAGACCGAGCGCTACCGGTGACAATGAAGTGATCGCGATGAGTGACTGTGCGATCAATATCAAGCCCACGGAGGATGAACTGGTTGAGATCGCGATCGAGAGTGCCAAGTGTGCAAAGATCTTCGGCATCGATCCGAAGGTAGCATTTTTGAGCTACTCCACACTGGGCTCAGGAGCTGGTGAGGATGTAGACAAGATGCGTCATGCAGCAGAAAAGGCAAAGGCTAAGGCACCGGATCTCCCGATCGAGGGCGAGCTGCAGTTCGACGCTGCCGTATCTCCGCGTGTCGCACGTACCAAGTGCCCGGATTCTGAGGTGGCAGGACATGCGAATACATTTATTTTCCCTGACATCAACGCAGGTAATATCGGTTACAAGATCGCACAGCGTATGGGTAATTTTGAGGCATATGGTCCGATCCTGTTAGGACTGAATGCACCGATCAATGACCTTTCGCGCGGATGCAACGCATCTGAGGTATATTCGATGGCGATCATTACCGCTGCATTGGCATAACTTATTATGTAAAATTCAAATAACGGCGTGACTTCGGTCACGCCGTTTTCACGTTGTAAAAACCCGATAATGTGTTGGCTGGCGGCAATCACAGCAGGAATCCGATCTTTTGTATGTGCAGCTCCCGCAAGTGCATCTGATTTGCTTTATTGCACGAATCATTCCGATGAGCCTTAGCAAACCTAACTCGTGTTCAGCAAAGGCTTCCACGAGTTATAAGTCTCATCTCCATCGCGCAAAAGCAGCAAACAGATGCACGTTTGCTCGCGCTGCCACGTTTACGAAGTGCTCATAACGTGGATAGGGAATGCGCGTTCACATGTATCTGCCAGCGACAAGTAGCGGGAGCGTACATGCCGATACATGTGCGCGCATGACCAAAAACATAACGTCTGGCATCTGTCGATAATAGTCGCTTGACAAATTTGTTGGGGGGGGTACTATAAAGTTAGGGGGTTTGCCTCTGCCGAATGCCCGTGTTTTCAAGGGTTTCGGCGAATATGCCCGTCCGTGAAAGGCAGGCCGCACACGCTGCTTAAAAGCGGACACCGGAGCGGATACGGCGTAAGATCAAAAATAAGGAGATATCATAAGGAGGAGAAAATGAAGAAAAAAATTGTTGCAATTATGATGAGCATGTGCATGCTAGTCGGCTTTACGCCTACGACAGCGTTTGCAACCTCTTTAACCAGTTGCACCGGCAGCGACAGCTGTAATCATGAGGCATCTATCACCAGTGGTGAGACGACGACTCACTATAGCACGCTGGCGGAAGCGATTAGTGCTGAAACGGATGGACAGACGGTGCAACTGTTAAAAAATGTGAAATTGGAAGAGACACTTAAAATGGGCAACAAAGCGATTACCATTGACTTGGCAGGACATGATATTACGGCAACAGATACAAGAGCCATTCATGTGACATCCGGAGCCTTGACAATCACCGGAAGCGGCGTGATCACCAGTAATAAAAAAGACAGTAGCGACGCTTTGAAAGACAAATCAGTCATCCGGGCAGGCAGTGATGCTCAGACTGAGACCACTGCTGTCAGTCTGGAAATCGGCAGCGATGTGACGATTCAAAGTGATAAATGCTACGGAGTGACTGCTTTTGGTTACAACGACGCAACTGTTACGATCGGCGGAATCGTGGCTGTAACCGGTGACAATGCTGCTGTAGCAGGCAATGGCAAAAAAGAATTCGGTTCGACGACCACCATCACGATCAATGGTAAGGTTTCTTCAACCAACGGAGTTGCGATCTATCAGCCGCAGCGGGGAACGCTGGACATCAACGGAACTGTTGAGGGCGGTATCGAAGCAAAGTCCGGAACAGTCAATATAAATGAGAACAGCATCGTTTCCAGCGTTTCAGGCACTGCGATAACACCGTCGCACGAAGCGAACAGCGATGATCCTTCGACAAAAGGGTATGCCATTGCAGCAGTGGAGAATAAGGCTTATCCGAACGGAGCCGGTACATTCCATGTGAACGGCGGAACTATTTCAGGAAAAATCGCTATTGAAAATGATAACGGGGAAAACAACAGCGTTACCAAGGCTGCGATAAATATCAAGGGCGGAACATTCTCGAATTTTGACGCATTGGGATTCCTCACAGAGGATGCTAATGTAACTATTGATTTGCGGGATGATGTGACGATTCAGGATGATAAAAAGGGAAATACAGAAGGCATTCTGACCGTTGATAAAGGAACGGTAACAGTCGATGGAAATGGCAAGACTGTCAAGGTAAATCAGACAACTGAAGACTCGAAAAAAGCGAGTGCTTTGAATGTCACGACAAACAGCAAGGTGACTCTGAAAAACCTTACCATCGACGGAGGTGGCGAAGCAAAGCATGGCGTGAATGTCTTTGGTGGCAGTACGACACTTGAGAATGTCACGCTGAAGAACTTCACAGGTTATGGCATGGTCGTTCAGGGTACAGCGACAGCATCCGGTCTGACGGTGACCAATTGTGGTTGGGGCGGTGTGAATGTCGATGCGAAAAGCTATGAAGGCAATTCAGGCTTCAGACTGAATTCGGGAAATGTTAAGAGCGTTGTTGTTGAGAACAGTAGTAAAGGATCAAAGACAGTGACCGCTGAAATCACTGGCGGAACAGTCAGCGGGGCTTACATTGTGAGCAATGGAGCAATACAAACAAAGTTGGACAATACGACCTTGCGCATCACCGGCGGCACCTTTGGCTCTGATCCGACAGCATATCTGGCTGAAGGATATATTGCTAAGAGAAGTGGCAGCGAGAATGCCTATACATACGAGGTAATTGCAAAGTCAAATTTGAAGAGTGGTGTATACACGACCGACCCGTCTGGCGCACTGGCAAGCTACTACTATATCAGCAGCACAGCGAACAACGTTTGGACGGTTAGCTACGCAGGTGGCGGTTCATCCTCCACGACCACGGACTCGGTGACAAACAATACAGCAAATGACGCATCGGGAACAAGTTCAGCTGACGGTACGACACAGGTCGCTACGACAACAGCTACCGTAAAGGCTGAGACGAAGACCGAGGAAAACGGAAAAACAACAACGACAGCAACGGTTGACAGTGCGACCGCTGACAAGATTGTTGAAAAAGCAGTAGAAAACAAATCCGAGGAAGTCGTTGTCAACACAGCGACTGCATCTACAGTGGCAGAGACTGCAGCAGGTACAACAACGACCGTTGATCTGCCGGAAAAAGCTATAAAGGCGATCGCAGAACAGACCAGTGCAGCAGTTACCATCAAGTCAGATGCAGCTGAGATCAAGATGGATGCCGGGGCTGTCAAAGCAGTGGCAGAGCAGGCAGGAGAGGAAGGTACCGTTAATCTCGTTGTAGAAACGGTTGCTCAGAACGAAAACAAGGTAGAAGTCGACCTAAAACTGGTTACTTCAAAAGGAAATGTATCAAACTTCAAGGGCGGCAGCGTAAGTGTCACCGTAAAATTGAACGATGCACTTGCTGCAAAGCCGGTAGTTTGCGTTTACATTGATGATCACGGCACTTATCACAAGGTTAAGGGTGTAAAGAACACAGACGGCACATTCACCTTTGAGACCGGGCACTTCTCAACATATGCAGTTATGGCTGAGGAGGAAGCGGATCAGGTGATCGCAGAACAGACAAACAGCGTAAAGAACATGGTTGATGAGCTGAGCCTCAAAGCGAAGACCAAAAAGAATGCGAAGGGCAACATCAAGGTGACCCTCAAGGTGGACAGTGAGGCGATCAAGGCGATCGAGGATCTTGGCTACACGGTAACATACAAATTCAGCCGGAGCACGAGAGCAGCGAAGGGCTACAAGGCTGTATTGGGAAAGGCAGGCAAGACCTATACCGACAAGACAGGCAAAGCAGGTAAGACATATTACTATAAAGCTCGCGTAATGATATATGACGCACAGGGCAATCTGATTGCTAAATCAGCATTGAAGCAATGCACGTCCAAAGCAATTACAAAATAATATATGACTAACTTATAAGTTATAAAAGGATCGGCGGCACGTTCCTGACGCACTGTTCCGCGAGGATGGGAGCATTTCTATCCCGAGGACAGGAAGCAGCAGGAATTATGTCGCCGATTGTTATGTAATAAAAGTTATATACCGAGAATTTTCAATCCATTTTTATAGCAGATATCGTCGAACTGTTCATGGGAGAGCGGCATACGTTTCAGCTCATCGAGCGTATGTACGGCGCTTTCCCACGGCGAGTCTGTGCCAAACAGCAAATGTCTGCTGCCGTGCTGCGCCACGATGCGCATGAACTGCTCCTGCGTGATCACGCCGAACGAAAAGGAAATATCAAAAAATACATCGGGGTCATCCAGCAGTTCAATGACATCGTCCCACTGTTTCCAGCCTCCGGTGTGGGCGAGGATCAGGTGTGTGGGATGAAGCGTGTCTAGGATCCGGCGGGACATCTGCGGCGTACAGTGTACCGGGGAGGGATAACCGATATCTATACCGGCGTGGATCGTTGTGTACAGACCAAGCGCTTCTGCTTCGTCGATGATATGCATGGTCGCGGTATCGTCTGCAAAATGGAGCTGGTAGTCGGGATGCAGCTTGATCCCCTTGAATCCGTTGTCAGAGAGCCAGTGCAGCTCCTGTTTATAATCTGGATAATCGGGATGCATCGCACCGAAGGAGTAGATGCCGGTGTCGGCAGCAGCTTCATTGACTGCCAATGCGCGACGGTTGATCTTTTCGACCTGTGCCGGATTGGTGGCGACCGGAAGCACGACGGAGATATCGACACCGTCGCGTGCCATCGCCTGTTTCAGTCCCTGATAGGTGCCGTCGGTGTGGGGAGAAATGCCCGCACGGATGCCGAGCTTCTCCAGCGCTGCGGCTGCGATTTTGTCCGGAAATGTGTGTGTATGAAAATCAATCAGCATAATAAAATGTCCTTTCTGTCTGAATTTTGTCTATATTCTATCATAGTCTACCACAAAATGTGCTCATTCATGCAAGCATGACTCACACATTTTCACAGATGATGGCTG
>CAVHZH010000068.1:4276-12962 GCA_963640395.1 Oscillospiraceae bacterium | reverse complement strand
TGTGGTAGCCGGATTTTTTATTTGCGATAAACCAGCCCCTCCTCGCTCCAGTCCCGGTACATCCCCTGCAGGTAGTTTTTAAATATCTCCTTCATTTCTGCCCGGTGTTCTGAGTTGTCAAGCATCATATGGTGGTATTTGCAGCCGATCGCACCATTCCTTGCGATCCCGAGACCTCCCTGCGATCTTGGGATATAGTGCATCGTCTCAAAGATCCCCAGCAGATAGCTGTCTGCCCGCTCCATCCGGTACTGCTGCCTGCAGAACAGGCATCCCATGTCCCTTTCATAAATGAGCATGCGTTCCTTCTGTGAAAACTCACACGCCCTTGACCGCTTACTCATTTCCTCCCCGGATGCTTTCCATACATTCTTTTAACTGCCTAAGGTCTGCCAGTGCCTCCTCCCACTCGGATGCCCTGATATGCCCGACCATGCTTCCGGCACGCTTTAAGAGGATCTCCTGTACTGGTGTCATTTCTGCCTCCTGTCCGTCAGCTTCCAAAGTGCCCTCGCATTCAGTATTTACTGAATATGGCGCGGTTTCCGGGTAGTCGTTTTCCATGTCCTGCTGCCCCGGCAGGTTTTCCTCCTGCATTTCTTCCGGCGTTCCCTCCGGCACCGCTTCCTCTGTTTCCGGCTCGACCGGCTCTGGAAGCGGTATATCAGGAGCTGATTCGTGGAGCGTCCTCTGCTCCGGCGGTTCTTCCTTTGGTTCTTCCCTTACCTCCGGTTTTGCCTTTACTACCTTTGACGGCTTTTCCACTTTCTGTTGCACCGGTGCAGCTTCCGCCTTTTCCGGGAACGGTTCCCCATACAGACGCTCCCACGCTACCTTTGTCCCTACAATTTCTGACCACCAGTATCCGACCTCGTGCCAGTCCGTGTCCTCCTTCTCGCCGGTTCTCGTATTGACCAGCTTCAGCGATTCCTCGGAGATCATCAGCATGATGCGTCCCTTGCCCTGCACGCGGGCACTATAGGTAATCTCACCCTGCGGTGCCATCAACTCTGCCACGTCATCGCCCGTATACCCCTCATTCAATATTTTTCTGCTGATTTTCAAGTACAGCTGTGGGTGGTCTTTCCCGATCGCCATGATCACCTGCGCAATCAATGGCTTGTCTGATTCGCCCTCAAGCATCCGCTCGATGTCCGTGATCCTCTTTTCTTCGTCAATTTCATCCTTGATGCTCTGGATCTCTGCCTTTGAGTATCCCGGTGTCAGCTCCGCATTGATCTCTGCCGGGAGCTGCAGCATGATCGTCAGCTTTGCATAGCCATACCCGCGGTATTCCGGCAGGAGGTGGTCTGAATACCCACCCTCCGAAAACTTATCGTTGATTGATATAAACCGGCTCACCTGCGTCTTGTCCAGGTTGTACTCTGCTGCCGCAAACTCAGCCACCGTCTGATAGCCCGACTCTGCAAGTACATTTGTGTCCCTTGCCAGCTTCAGCAGATACCCGATCTTTACAAACGAGTCTGCCGTCTTTTGGAGCTCTGTGTCGAGCGCCGTTTTATATTCCCTGTAGTTCATTTTGCATTCAATTACTTCATCCATGTTCTTCCCTCCGGTGTATTCTGTTACCATCTGCCTTTATGCCTCCTTCTGCAGCTCCTCTACTGCCTGCCTATAGTGGTCTGCGATACGATCCATGTATTTCATCACGTCCGCCGGCGCATTCCTGTTATACGCGATCCTGCACTGCACGAGCTGTCCCTCCTTAAATTCCACGGTTGCATACGGCTTGTCCGGTTCGTCTGCGTTCCTTACAAAAAACACGGTGGTTTCGCCCTTTGTGCACCGCTCAAAATATCCGCCCACACAGTTATGCTGGAGCTGTCCCTCCTTGTCAAAATCAGCCTTGCTCATTGGCCAGACAATCAGGAATTTCTTTGATTTTGTATCGTACAACGGTTTCAGCCCCGCTACGGTCTTTTTCAGGATCTTATTCTTTTCCCGTACACCGGCTTTTTCGATCTTGTTATCCAGCTCCTCGATCTGTGCGGATAGCAGCTCGTGCGTGTGGTAAAAGTTTGCCGGAAACCTTGTGTGCCTGTCTGCCGGTATCCCGAGCCTGTGCAGCTGATGCAGGTAATCCTCGTAGTCCCTGCGTACGGTATATCCATGGTTTCCTGACTCTTCTTTTACTTTTTTCAGGTAATTGACCGTCTTTCTTAGGTTTGGGCTGGCGATAAACAGGTACATGTCATCCACTCCCGTATACCCGTGGAACAAATCATCAATATCCCTTACCAGCTCCGCATCCATCCGTACATGTGCCCGCTGTGCCTCTTTTATGACGGTCAGTTCCCTGCCCGCACAGTTCATTTCCCTTGCAAGCCTTGTGTTTTCCGCATCCAGACCCAATATATCCTGCAGTCTCTTTCCGGACACATCCATTCCCCTGTATCTTTCTTTCCAGACCTCGCCCGCCAGTTTTGTCATTCCTGCCTTTATCAGTTTTTCCAGCATATCCGGATGTTCCACGCACTGTTTCAGTGCCGTAGAGGGATCTATCTGTTTTCCCTCATTTTCCCTCAATAGGACTGCTGCCGGAACGTATTTCGCATCTGTGTCTTTCAGCAGTGCCGTGATATTTTTTTCGTACAGTACACACCACGGATGGGGGCTCCGGTAGCTACATCCCATTCCGAGCGAATGCGCATGGCTCCATCTCACTACCCCTGTACACTTATATTCCTCATACGCAAAGGATTCATGCCATTCGAACCACTCGCTCAGCCGGTAGCGTTCCACCCGTTCCGTCCGTATCTCCGGCTCCCTGTAGTCGTTTTCTTTCCGGTAAATGACTTTTACCTCGTACTGACTCAGGCAGTACCCATCGCTCCCGTTCAGCCGCTGTACAATTCCTACCCATTTCCGTCTTTCAAGTGTATTCTGCTTATTCCAGCTTCTGTAGGTTGCCGTTGCCTTACAGTGTGGGCATTTTGTTTCCTTCAGATGCCGCGGCTTATCCTTGATCTGCACGGTCGTCCGGCATCTGGTGCAGTACCCTTCTGTAACTCTTTTCCCCGGATGGTACATGATGCTTGCCATGTTTATAAACGCCGTCCTGATCATCCAGTCATTGTTGAAGCCTTTCGGTGCTTCCGGCACAGACTCCATGAATTCATCGATCTGCTCCATCTCGTTTCTGTGGTATACCGCAGTCCCCGGATCCCGTGTCTGGAATTTCCGCACGGCCTCCTTTACGGTCGCCCCGGTAATTCCGAGGTACGAAACCGCTGCCTTCAGGGAGCCTGCGCTGTTCCAGTTCCCCAGTCCGAACTCCTGTCCCTCCTCATGCTCATAATCAAGGTTGAAGAGCTTCGCTTGCGTCCATCCGCCAAAACCATATGTCAGCCACGTTCCGGATTTGTTATCGATAAATACCGTGTAGTCCGGTCGCTGCCCTTCGCCTGTCAGATTGCAGCGCTGCCAGATCCCGACCTTTAAGATGCCCTTTTCCACTGCTGCCCGGTAAAACTTGTAATACCGGTGTGTCCATACCTGACGCATTTGTCTGCCCCCTCTGCTGTAGATGATCCGCTTTGTCGGTACGTCCCCGGTTTTTGCCCTTATCATGTCCGCTGTGGCAGTCAGCGGTCTCAGTTTCAGCAATTCGTCCTTTTTCATCGCGCTGCCACCTCATACAGGGCTTCAATCTTTTTCTCGAACTCCTGCTGTGTCTGTGTGTAATACGCACGGATGATGTCTTTCAACTGCTTGTCCGTCCCGCAGCACACCCCGGTGTTTCCGAATGCATGTTTTTTTGCAGCTTCCTTCATTGCGTCCAGTATCGCCTCTGCCCGCCGACCTTTTTTCATGATGCCTGTCTGGATGTCCGGATCATCGCACAGCCCGCTAGTCATCGTAACTATTACTCCAAGCGGTGTCGCATCTGTTCCCGTGCTGCCCCTTTCGACCTTGAGCCTGCCAATCGCCGCCATCATGGGTGTAGCCAGCTCGTCCGTGATCCTGTCCGCGTAGTCCTCTGCGTCCTCTTTGTCGATGCCGTTCTCCTCTGCCAATGCATACAGGCTTTCCATGTCTCCCTCCGACCGGAAGCCCTCTGCTGCCAGATTCAGCTCCTCCACTGAATCAAATTCTCCAAATTTCTCAAACATTGCAATCTCCTCTCGTATTCGGTATTTATGCGGGTTTGCGCGATTTTTTCCACGCTTTTTTGCCATATTCCCGCGGCTACTCATACAATTTCCCCTCGCATTCGGGATTTATGCGCCTTTGCGCGATTTTGCACCTCTGAAATCAGCCATGTTTTATAGCTGTGCTCCTCACCGGTCACTATTTTGGGTGTCCTGCTGCCTAAAAGCTCACTGATCTGCTGCCATTCCTCCCGGTTTGCGACCTCTTTTCCCTTGGAATTGTGCCAATTATTGTCCATCCAGTCCTTAATCCACCCCTTTTCATACGCATTTTTCACGTATTGGCAGTCTGTGTGGATAACCGCGTCGTATTCGGTATTTATGCGGGTTAACGCGAATTTGATACCCAGCAAAACCGACTGATTTGCCGTCACATCCGTCACTGTCCCGAACACCGTCCGCGCTTCCGACCCTTCCGGCTCGATCACAACCCCGACGATGCCGTTGCACCGGTGCAACCCGGCGATCGATGAGACTATGTATATATCTACAGTCATCCCCCGTCCTCCCATTCTGTCATCTGGGGCTTTACCGGCTCTGGCGTACCCTGCAGCGTCCCGATCCTGCACTCTGTATACTTGAGGTAGGTCATCCCGTTAAATGGATTGACCCCATAGTAGACGGATTCCGGGTCTACATAGTACCCTTCCTTTGCCTTGATGCCCTCTATCACCATCTTCCTGATCGTGCGCCAGTGTGACCGTTTCCTGACCGGCTCCGGTATGATCAGATTCCTCGACGATGTATACTTGACCATCCCCTTGACCGCATCAGCTCCGTAAGCCTTTAGGTGCTTTGCCTGCTCCTCGTTCGGCTTCTTGGTGATGTACTTCGCCAGCTTCGCATAGCCGCCCTCTGCGTATAGGTTCGTGTAGTTGATCCTGCCCCCGGTGATCTTCTCCCAGACCCCCTGCGCAATCAGATCCGCCTGTGGGTCATTCAGCCGATTCACAATCATGTGCACGTGGATTCCCCCACGGGAACCAATTTCTATCCGGCAGATCCACTTATACGGCTGCCCCCTGCCCTTGTATTCCCCACGCATCTGTCTTAGGTATTTTCTCAGGTCGTCCTTCACCTGCTCATACGTGATTCTTGTGCCCTTTGGGTATTTCAGCGTCTGCCAGAGATCCCCCGGTGAAAAGTTCACCTTGATCTTTCTCCTCACAAGCGTTTCCCTCCGCCACTGGTTCTGTCGGACCATCTGCTCCGGTGTAGCTTTCTTCCGCTTGGATCTCTTTTCCCCCCTGCTGCCATACCTGCCCTTTGTCTTTATCTCATGCTCGATGCTGTCACCAAGGTAAAAAATACTTTCTTCTAGCATTGCACCCCTGTCCTAACTTTAATACTGTAAAGATTGTTGTAAAAAGGGCTGTAAAACCCTTGATTTGCTTGACTTTTCCTATGTGCAATGCTATAATAATATTGTTCTTAAGCATTGCACATTTTGTGCTCGGACGCATGTTGCCTCATGCGTCCTGTTTTTTTGTCTATTCATACGGTTTCGGGATCAGTGCATATATCTTGTCCCGGGTCTGTCCTGCCATCAGCATACATCACCCTCCTTCACAATCCTTATCTTTCCGTCATTGATCTGCAGGCGGTAGCCGCCCTCCATAATGTCCAGTGCATCCCGCACCCTCAGTTTCGCTGTAACCATGTCCATCCCTTTCCGCCCATCGTTTTTGGCTATCCCCGGTGCATGGCGGAGGCGGCATTATGGGTAATATTATTGAGGATATTATGCAACACGTGATCAAGGGTTTCATTTTGTTGCCGCCTCCGCCATGCACCGGTATTCAATTTTATTTTGTGCTAAAGTAATGGTCGCCGACCTTGCGCCACGGTGTCCCATATTTGCTGTAACGTCCGGTTCTGAAATAGATCAGCCCCGGATAACTGCGGTGCTCCAATTCCATCTGTACCGCCCGGATCGTGAGCTCGTCCGGCTCATAGACCCGATCCATCCCGCCGCCCCAATATGATGAGAACTGGTTGCGCTGTGTGATCACTCCCTCGATCGTGTCCGGAAAATCCGGATCGTCCACGCGGTTCAAGATCACATCCGCGACCATCCGCCGGCCGGTCAGCGACTGGTTCCCGGCTTCCGCCTGCACACAGATCGCCAACAGCTCCAAGCTGTCGCAGTATAGCTCACACTCCAGCTCATCCTCCAGTTCCCCGGCATATACAACCGCTATAAAGCGGTATGCCTGTCCTATAAATATAGTTCCCGCCATGACCGCGCCGACCAGCAGCGCGACCATGAGCTTAATGTATGTACGTTTCATGCTGTGTCCTCTTTCTTTGTGATTGTTACCTCCATGCTGTCATAGTCCCACCCGTTCTGGTCAGCAAACAGTCTTAACAATGTTTCTTTTATCCTCGCTTTGCGCTCCGGTGTAAGCTCCATATCCAGTTCTGACATATGCTACCTCCTGTTTTCTTTGTTAATTCTATGAGTGTGCTGGTTGTACTTATTTCCTTGCTTGCCTGCTTTTCCCGCTGGTGTTATCCTTTCCATACAGGGCGTTGCCGCGCCCGAGTATTATGAAAGGAGGATCTGCTATGGGCTTTTATCATCTCGCACAAATCTGCACAAATGGTCACTTAATTACTGGCTCCGCAGACGAATATCCAGAACTTTGTGTGTCCCACTGTATAAAATGTGGTGCGCCAACCATTACACACTGCCCTTCATGTTCAGCTCCTATACATGGCAATTATGACTGCGGTGTAGTTGCACTCGGCGGAACAGCTTCTGTTGGTTCCTATTGTCATAACTGTGGCAAACCCTATCCGTGGACTGAAATCGCTATCCAATCTGCTCAAGATGTTATTTTGGAAGATGATTCATTAAACGAATCCCTCAAAAATTCAATGGTTGAATCTTTGCCAGATATCATCTCCGAGACACCCCAAACTAATCTTGCGGTAGTTCGCATGAAAAAAGTCATCGCTGCTGCGGGCAAATTCAGTGCTGATAGCCTTCGTCAATTTGTTATTGACTTTGGATGCGAATTAGCAAAAAATCTATTTGGTCTTTAATTTTCTTTGTAAAATAGGAAATAATCTGTATCCAGGGCAACTACTGTATCCACAATCGTAGTTGTCCTTTTTTATCACCCAGCAATTACATACCTGTTTCAGCTTCTTGCTACAGAATTGGCAAAAATTGTCATTATCATCTACATTTTTCCCACAGTTTGGACATTTCACATTCTCGCCTCCCTACGCCTGCTTTGCTTTGTCGCTTGTGTTCCTCATTCCGCCGTGCTATCCTCTCCTTACAGGGCGTTGCCGCGCCCGAGTACACAAGAAAGGAGATTCGTCATGGATAACAAAATTTCTAACGAGCAACAAGCTCATGATCTTGCTATTGCTTATACTGTTTATTCATTTGAAGGTGATAAGCACATCGAAGGAGAAGACTTTTATCAAAGTTACCTCGAAAATTACAGCCATTTTATAGAGCTTGTAAAAAAATACTGAGATTAGTCTTCATCCCGAAAAATAGTGAACGGTTTATCTTTAGCGATCCGTTCGCTATTTTTTTTCAGGCCTGCTTTCATCCATCCTAAAAATTCCTCTGTTTCCCTGATCGTGAACCCTCTCTTTTCCATTTCTTCCATTGTGTCATGTACCAGCTTAGTTACTTTTGTCACTTTTTCTTCTCACCTCCTTTTCTGCTGTTCACTCGCCTGCCGGACTCTGGAAACTGTAGACGTGCCAGAATGGCTTGTGAAATCAACTTAGAGTTGATTTGCTGGGCAAAAAAATATTGTCTGCTGGCATATTATAAATCCTGCACATCATTTCCAGCTGCGCTGGCTTTGGAATTACTTTTCCTGTTTCCCAGTTGCATATCGTCTGTTTATTCATTTTCATTTTTTTTGCAACATCGCTCTGTGTCAGCCCTGCGTTTACTCTTGCCGCCGCAAGGCTAATTCGTATAGTTTCCAACGTTATCATCTCCCTTCTTTTCCCCCGTATAGCCGCTAGGACAGCTCTGCGCTTATTTTCTATGCTTCCAAAATTCCAGTGCAATCAGCACCAGCTCATACACCGCACACGCTCCGGCGATAACTTTCCAAGCCATTCCCCAGCCGGAAAACTGCGCCATTACCAAAAGCAATACCAGCATAGTAGTTACATTGTTAATATTTTTCATTGCTTTATTGAAAACGCTATGCTAAGATAAGGCAAAGGGTTCGGGGCTTTCGCCCCACCCCTTGCTGTCTACTAAGACTTGATTGCTGTGATCAAAGTAGCTATGGCAATTACCGCTTTAATCACTAACTCAATGATGTCCTTTGTAGGCAGCTTTTTCTTTGCTTTCTTTTTCTTAGATATTTCGTTTTTCCTCCTTTCCCATGTGCCTGTTTCCTTGCTACGAGTATATAATATATCAAATTTAATTTGATGTCAATACTAAAATCAAATTTTGTTTGTTTTTTAGTTGACTGTAGTAAAATTAGATTGTATCATCTTTATATAGGGAGGTAATTCATATG
>CAVHZH010000068.1:0-4266 GCA_963640395.1 Oscillospiraceae bacterium | reverse complement strand
CTAAAGTTGATTTTTTTATATTTAATATTGTTTTGTCTCAACTTTTATTTTATAATGTATTTAAAAGAATTGAGGTGAAGCAAATGTCTGAATCAGAGTTTAATAAAATTTTTTCTAAACGTTTGAAATATTATCTTGGCAAATATGATATGACCCAGTCCGAGTTGGCAAAACGTCTCCATGTCAGCACTCAGTCAGTGACAAATTGGTGCAAAGGCGACAAATCCCCCCGGATGGACAAAGTAGATGCTATGTGCAAAATATTTAATTGTAAGCGCACTGATCTGATGGAAGAAAAAACCGAGAAAACACACGCCAATACTCAGCAAGCCACCGCCGTAGTGATCCCCGTCCTCGGCAGAGTTGCCGCTGGTATTCCGTTTGCTGCTACTGAGTATATCATCGATACTGAGGAGATCCCGCAGGCTATGGCTGCCGATGGGGAATACTTTGGCTTACAGGTCAAAGGCGACTCGATGGAGCCCAAGATCAGTAACGGCGATGTCGTGATCGCCCGCAAACAGTCAGACGCTGACAGCGGCGATGTGGTGATCGCCCTGATCAACGGCGATGATGCCGTAGTCAAACGTTTAAAGAAATATGCCGGCGGCATTGCCCTCGTGTCCACCAACCCAGTCTATGACCCCATATTTTTTTCAAATGAGGAAATCGAATCCAGACCCGTAGAGATTATCGGGAAAGTGAAGGAGCTAAGGGCAAAGTTTTAAATACAGGAGGTGAATTTATTGGAATTAACTATTGATGAGCTGCAAAAAATATGTACACCAGAAAATATCATCCTGACAATACATGCGGCAAAGCGTTTGGAGCAACGCGGAGTTTCTCTGAAATAGGTGATAGACTACATAATGACCGGGGAAAGCATAGAGCAATATCCTAATGATTATCCGTATCCAAGCTGCCTTGTGCTCGGCAATAAAAGCACCATCAAACCACTGCATACCGTAATCGGCACCAATGGCGAGCAGCTTTGGATTGTCACAGCTTATTATCCTGCACACGAGAAATGGTGTGCCGATTTCAAAACCCGAAGGGAGGAATAATTTATGAAATGCTTTTTATGTAAAGGCGATATGACCGCTTCCACAACTACTTACATGACATCGTACAACAACTGCTACATTATCATTAAGAATGTACCCTGTATCAAATGCGACCAGTGCGGCGAAGAATTTATCAATGGAACTACCATGTTGAAAATCGAATCTATCGTAGATAAATTAAAGACCATGCTGACAGAAATTGCTGTCGTAGATTTCCAGAGTGCTGCATAAGTCCGAAACAATCGGAGGGCCGAAAATGCCGCGCTCCGGATATAGCATATGTTATATAGTTGCACCGGTGCAGCTGCTGCCCCTTGGCAATATCATACACTTACCCAGACAGCCGGGGGACGTGCTCTCATCTGATCCGAGTCTTACGGAAAGGATGATTATTATGGTTTCGTGGAATGACCTGTTTACTTTCGTCATCATGCTGGTGGCGGTTTTGACCTACATAGATACCCATAGAAAACATAAGAAATAGCCGTCCTGCTCTCTGGTAAAGTTTAGGAACGGCTATCTCTTGATAACTAAGTATTAAATTCACCGGGTCGGGTGAAGTGCACTCACCTTCCGGCTGTCTTGTTAAGTGTATTATATGCCACTCAAGCATTTTTGTCAAATTGCACGATTCAGTATGTGCAATTTTTGCACATGTTGAAAGCAACCTGTTCCAAAATGGAAACAGTTCGGACTGATGGGACGCGGCAGGTAAAGCGAACCCCGGATTAGTAGTTGCACCGGTACAACTGCTGAATACTGTGCAACCATAGAATTTAATATGCTGGCATATAAGAAGCGCACTGACCTAATAACATACGAAAGAAGGTGGCTGTTTTCTTTTTCTTTTTCTTTGATGAAGAAACCGGTGATACTGTTCCGGTACCGGTTGATGAGAATTCTATCGAAAATGAACAGGAACTCGAATTTATTGCGGATAATACAATCCGCAAAGTTTGGAACGCATCTGAGGAGGAGTGGTATTTCTCCGTTGTTGATGTATGTCAGTATCTAACGGACAGTGCCGATCCCGGTCAGTATATCAAAAAGATGCGCCAACGCGATCCTATGCTCAATAACAACTGGGGTACAATTTGTACCCGTGTTAAAATGCCTGCAAAAGACGGTAAACTCAGATTACAGCAAGCCGCAAATGCCCAAGGTATTTTGCGATTGATTCAGTCTACCCCGTCTCCAAAAGCAGAACCTTTCAAGCAGTGGCTTGCCAAAGTTGGATCTGACCGTTTAGATGAAATAGCAGACCCTGAGCTTGCAATGCAGCGCGGTGTCGCATACTACATGGTCTGGAAAAACAGTACAGCAATACAAGAAAATCAAGGGGCTTCACAAAGAAAACCTGCGCGATAATATGACCAATACAGAGCTCGCGCTAAACCAGCTTGCAGAAGTGGCTACAACAGAGCTTTCTCGTGCCACCAACCCTGACAGCTACGCATCTGCCAAAGATGTTACTCGGCAAGGCGGCGAAATTGCCGGCAATGCACGCAAGGATCTTGAACGTCGGCTTGGTCACAGTGTTATTTCTCCATTGAATGCTCAGGCTCCTGCTCTGTTGGATGAGCAGAATCAAAACAAAAATAAAAATCCGCCCCCGGCGCTACCAACACCGGAGCGGAGACGGAACTATACCAGAGAATGATATAACTCCTCAAACCAATCGAATTATATCATTCTCCCGGTAAATATGCAAGTTACCGGGCATTTTTATGACCAAAAATCAATACGATGTTACCGGAGGATGATACTATGAGTAAATTATTACGATGCGCAATCTATATCCGTGTGTCTACGGAGGAACAGCACCTAAACGGCTTATCCCTTCCTGCGCAGCGAAAGGTTCTTACTGAATATGCGGATGCAAACAATTATACAATTGTCGGCTACTACGCTGATGAGGGGATCTCTGCGCGTAAACCAATGAAATACCGAAAAGGCCTGCTGTCACTTCTGGAAGATGTGAAACAGGATAAGATCGATATGATCCTCGTCACTAAGCTCGACCGATGGTTCCGCAACATCAAGGACTATAATATTACAGAAGAAATTCTGCAAGCGCATAACTGCTATTGGAAGACGATCTTCGAAAACTATGATTCCTCTACCGCCAATGGTCAGATGGTAATCAATATTATGCTGTCTGTCAATCAGGCGGAGTGCGACCGCACATCCGAGCGTATCAAAGCCGTGCTCGACTACAAGCGCTCGATCGGTGAGGTCGTCACCGGTATGTGTGCCTGCTATGGGTACAAGGTCGTAAATAAGCGGCTCGTAAAGGATGAGACAGTGTCCCATATCATTGATGATGCATATGCATACTATTTCACGTGCTACTCCATCCGCCGGGTGATCGCATACCTGAATGACAAATACGGTGAAGCTGCCCCTTCCCCGTATAAGGTTGACAAACTCTTCAAAAACGAGACTTATGCCGGCATGGATGGCGATAACCATAACTATTGTGAGCCATACATCTCCCCGGAGCAGTTTGATCTCGCCCGCAGGGTCACGAGATCCAAAGTATGCAATTCCGCCCACCCCAGCTACATATTCAGTTCGCTGATCAAGTGCCCGGTCTGCGGGAATAATTTTACCGGTCGCCGCAAGAAGCAGCAGCTAAAAAATGGCAGTGTCAGCATCTATATCAAATATCAATGCGGCAACAAATACAACCACCACCCCGGTGCTTGCCTTACCGAGCACATTATTGAAGAATACATGATCTCCAATGTCCCCGCGCGGCTGGAAAAAGAGCTGGCGAATCTGAATACATCTGCCCTCCGGCGACCGCCAAAGAACAAAGCTGCAGACCTTCAAGCCGAGATCGACCGGCTGAATATTTTATTTCAAAAGGGACGTATTACAGAGGAATACTATGATTCGCAATATGAATTCCTGTCTGATAAGCTCCGTCAGCTCCAAGACGACGGTCATAAAGGAACGATAGAAAAATACCGGAAGCTCCGGCGCACATTTAGCGGGGACTGGCTGGACATTTACCAGAGTCTGGATAATGATCACAAAAATGCATTTTGGAAAAGCACGATCAAGTGCATTGAAATAGACCCGGATACCCGTAAAATCAAGGGTTTCCAGTTTATATGAAATTGGTGTAGTAAACTTGCTTACTCTACTGTATAAGGTTGTTTACTACACCAATAATATTACTTTGCCTTTACGTTTT
>CAVHZH010000067.1:0-13203 GCA_963640395.1 Oscillospiraceae bacterium | reverse complement strand
CGAAACAATCCGTGTAACCGGAGGTTCGGGTGTTTTGACACCCGAACCAATATTGAACGAAATCTTATTGGATATGATCTCCCAACCGAGGTGATGATAGAGCGGGTGGAATACGGATACAGCAGCAAAAACGTGCGCAATATGCACACGTTTTCGCAAATCCAAGGGGAGGTTTTGTTTCTAATTAATAAACATTCTTCCAATCATCTATATTGTCCGGATTGAATTCAAACGGAGCGCCAAGAATAATCTCTGTACCGCCATCACTGGCTGCTGTTACCTTATACTCCGTTCCATCAGGTGTTGTAAAGCTATCACCCTCTGCGCCGGTAATCACACCATTCTCCAATGCAATTGCAGCATATCCGGTCATTTTTCCAAGATCAATCGGATTCCAAAGGAACATATACGGGCAGGCATCTTTATCTGATGTTCCGATATAATCTGCCATTTCTGACGGAAGACCCAGTCCGGTAACCTTCACACTTCCTGCCAGTCCTTTATCTTCTACTACCTTTGCAGCAGCCATGATACCTACGGTTGTCGGTGCACAGATCACTTTAATATCAGGGTTTTCTGATAAAATCGCATCCGTCTGATCCACGGACTTCTGATATTCGTCATCTCCATAATAAACACCAACCAGCTCTAAGTCTGAATACTCGGAACCTGTCATTACTTCTTTCATCGACTCAATCCATGAATTCTGATTGGTAGAGGTAGAGGCTGCTGACAAAATCGCCCATTTTCCTTCCCCACCTGCAATATCGAGAACGGCTTTCATTAAAGTTTCTCCAACCTCTGTAATACCTGCCTGATTACAGAACACTTCACGTGAAGCTGCATTGGTCGCAGAATCAAGAGCCAGTACATGGATACCTGCGTTTTTAGCCTCAGTCAGTGCAGGCTGCAGGGCATCCGCGTCATTCGCGGCGACTGCTATGACATCCACACCCTGAGAAATGGCGTTGTTAATACAGGTAATCTGACTTTCTGCATCTGCCGCTGACGGCTCCTGCAGCACGAAGGTTCCGCCCTGTGCTTCAATCGCTTCCTTAAATCCATCTGCTTCCTTTTGACAATACGGATTTCCTGCACTGCGGACGATCAGACAATAGGTCTTATCTGTTGTCAGATCTCCTTCGCTGTCCGACTCATTTTCTGACGCATTTTCCGTCTTATTTTCTGACGTATTTTCATCAGTCGCTGATGCGCTATCATCTGTTGTTTCTTCCTGTTTCGTATCTGCCGTCTGATTTGTGCTTCCGCAGCCTGCCAGCATCACTCCTGCCATTGATACACATAAGAATGCACACAATAAGTTCTTTTTCATTGATTTTACCTCCTTCATTCTAGCCATCTTTTCTCGATATCTGACATCGCTTATGCAAATACAAATTCCTTGATCGTTTGGATCACGAATTGCTCTGCCTCCTCTGTCAGCTTTTTCTGCAGATCATTTTTACGGAAATCGGGCAAAAAATAATCCTCGCGATTCACCTCAAAAAATCCATGATATGCGTCCTTGTATTCTTGAAAATAAATCGTTGCACCATTTGCCGCCATCCGCGCTGCAAAACGTCTGCCCTGCCGGTTCAATTCATCCACCCCGGCGACGAACATGCATGTTTTCGGCATTTTTCCAAGCGTTTCATCATCTGCAAGCAGCGGTGTACATGCCGGATCCATTTCATTACCGTTCTCGTAAATCTGAATCCCGATACCCATTTTTTCATCTATTGCACTTCCTCCGTCTACGCCCTTACAATCTGCCGGAAAAAAGCTCACTGCCGGATATCCGCATACACAGTAATGGTACATCTGTCTGTCCGTTTGAATTGACTGAATCAATAAGCCTAATGCAATCGTTGCACCGGCGCTGAAGCCACCTATGCCAATCCGCTGAACATCCACCTGCAATTGGCTGCTGTTACTCCGCAGATAATCACAAACCGCCTGCGTTTCCTGAAGCGGATAAGGAAAAACGTAATCCGGTGCCAGATGATAATTCACATTAACAACTAAAATCCCAGCCTCATCTGCCAGCTTTCTGCAAAAGGAATCCATTGTAACCGCATCACCCTCTACAAAACCGCCGCCATGCAAATTGATGTACACAGGCAGCCGATCGACGTAAAAATCCGTGGGATAATAAAAAATTGTCTGCACCGGTTCATGCGCCTGCCACGGAATTTCTACTTTTTTTCCCGACACCGCGCGTGCAATGTATACTTCCTTCATTGCTGCCTGCGCTGCACGATATTCCGCTGCAATCTCATTCCTTGCGAAAGGCATCACCGCTCTCCTTCCTGTTTTGATAATTATTCATTTGACAAAGCATTGATCAATGTGCCATAATATTATCATGATTTTTACCAATAAACATCGGATTTTTTTGCATCATTTGTTGCATTAATACAAAAATCTTGCAGACATAAAAAATCATATAACTGTCCGGAACAGTTATAAAATTATACTATCTATGAAAAATAATTTTGAAGTCATTGACTGGCAGAAGAAAGATTCTCAGCTAAATATTTCGTATAACCTTGATTATAGCCCGGATTCCGTTTCTGAAATACCGCCAAGCTCAGAGGAAGTACGCAGTCTTCCTTTTTTTGTTCAGGAAATCGGTTTGACGATCGCTCGTTCGCAGTATTATGTGCGACGTTCAAATCTGAAGTCTTTTATGATCGCTTTTGTGACCAGCGGAACCTTTTTGATCAATTATAATGATCAGGAAAGCATCTGCGGTGCCGGAAGCGCTATGTGGATTGACTGTCTGAAGCCTCACAATTTTGCACTCGCTCCGCAAACCGATCATGCAAACATCTACTATGTACACATGTATGGTCAGGGCGCACTGGAATACTTCCGGTTTTTCAACCGCTATGATCCTTCCGGCTACATGGAGCTTGGCACAACCAGCAACGTGGAAATTTATTTTCAAAAATTGTTAGCACTTTACAAGCACCAAAACCGTAATTTCTACAATGATTTATCAGCCGCTACATTGCTGTCCTCGATGTGTCTCCAATTTATTGACTTGGTATATATTGATCATGAAAAAGAAATGCCTGACTATATTCACAACATCCGGAAGTATTTAGACCAAAATTATATGGATACGATAACGCTTGACACCTTATCCTCGGAGTTTTACTTATCTGCTTCCTATATTCAAAAGAAATTCAAGCAGTTTATCGGTATTTCTCCGAACGAGTATTTGTTGAATACGCGGATCAAAAATGCGAAAAACATGCTCCAGCTTTCTGATTGCACGATTGATCACATCGCGGCAGAGGTTGGTTTCCACGATGCAAGCTATTTTATACTTCAATTCAAAAAGCTTGAGGGTATGACCCCGAAAGAATACCGAAACCAGTGGGGAATTTCTGTTCCTAATAAATAAAAAAAGAGTCGCTCGCGACTCTTTCGCGCCCGAGCGGTATGCGAAGCATACACTTCAACTCCGCGAGGGAGCATGAAGTCCAGTGGACTTCAGATCTGCTCCGACCGAAGTGCTAACGTAGAAGCGCATCCTTGCGGAGCATCTTGTTTGATAGGAATTTCCTATCAAATAAAATAGCAAAGAGCCTCCCAGCCGTGGGAGGCTCTCTTTCACTCCATCCTTTGTACTCTTTTCACCGCATTACACGGTTCCGGTGACAGTCAATGTACTGGTGCCCGGTGTGACGATCCATGCACCGGTCTGCTCATCCTGTGTATAGGCTGCTGCCGGAACGGTAATCTGTCCGGGCAGTGTCGCAAATACACCGGTCTGCTCATTGTAGGTGTAATCGGTTGTCTCCGCCCATGTAGTGCCATTAAAAGTCACTGCGATCGGGTTTAAGACCGGATTGAAGGTATCCGTCACATAGACATTGTCTGCTGTGGCTGCCGCCGCATTTCCGGTATTCTGAATCGTAAACGTGTAGGTCAGCTGTCCGTTTTCCGTAACCGTTGTCGGTGAGAGCGTCTTGCTGATCGTGAGTACCGGTGCACTCTGTATCGTGACGGTTGCGTTTGCCG
Organism: Oscillospiraceae bacterium; assembly: GCA_963640395.1. Lineage (GTDB taxonomy): Bacteria > Bacillota > Clostridia > Lachnospirales > Lachnospiraceae > W0P33-017. The sequence goes on along the minus strand of CAVHZH010000067.1, from coordinate 9,171 downwards.
CTGCATCAGTTGCCAGTCCGCCGCCGCTCACAGTCGCCGTATTCATAATCGTCGCTCCCGGTGCCACCGGCGCATATTCATTGACTGCTGCCTCATAAATGATCGTCGCATTTTTGCCTGCCGGAATACTGATTCCACTCACGCTCATCGGCGGTCCCGCCGTCACGACGGGTGATGTCTGCAGATTTCCATTTACAAAATAGCTCAGCGAATCCTCCACATAGGTCAGCGGATACAACATCTTTGTGCCATAAGTGAACGCACCGAGATCATCGCCGAGTGAAAGATTGGTCAGTGCGCTGGTGCTCGTATTCACCAGACTGATCACATAGGTGAGCGTATCACCGGCGGTATAAGTGCCGCGCAGCGCGGTTTTTGTCATGGTCAGCGCATCTAAAAGCTCACCGGTCGTCATATTAGATGTGGTCGTATTTCCATTGTAAGAAAGTGTTGCCTGATTATAAAAGGTTGCCATATCATCTGCCTCCTGTAACGTATCATAGGGAGAAAACACACTGCTTAAGTGGTCTCTCCCTATACAATATGTCGGCATCTCACAATTGGTGACGCGATACGCAAATGCGCGCTTCCCGGCTTCCGAAGCTATGGTGTCTATTTTTTCGCCCCGGCTTTATTTCCGGTCGCGTCGTCTACCGCATCCTCTACGTCATCGCTGATATCCTCTACGGTATTTCCGACATCGTCGCCGACATCCTCCGCGCCATCGATGACATCATTGACCGCATCACCGGCAACACCGTCACCCTTGTTTCCGTTGTTATCACTCTTGTTATCATTGACGGTATCGTCTGTCGTGCCACCGTTGACCTCGTCATTGTCCACGGTATCGTCTGTTGTATCACCGTTGGTCGCGTCATCGTTCACTGTTTCATCCTCCGGAACCGTGGCATTGTTGTCTGTGGTGTTGTCTGTCGCATTGTTATTGTTTGCACCGTTTCCGCACGCGGTCATCAGACAGAAGGTCAATGTAAGCAGTACACACACAAATACTTTTTTTACAACTAATGGTTTTGATCTCATAAGAATCTCCTTTGAAGGTTTTTAGTTTTTATTAGCTATTTCCATATTTTTTTTAAATATACATAACTATTCACTTATTTGCGCATTTTGGGCTTGAATATCCACGCCGCCAAATAGGATAAAATGAGTGCCGCGCTCATGCCCAGTGCGCATGCCTCAAAGCCGCCCATAAAAAGCCCTAAAAATCCATCGCGGTCGATCGCTTCCTTCATGCCCTTCCACAAAATATTCCCGAATCCGAGCAACGGAACGGACGCGCCCGCTCCCGCCCATTTTACAAGCGGTTCATAGACACCGACCGCGCCGAGCACACATCCGGTGCACACGAGCAATACCATGATCCGCCCGGGGAGCAGCTTGGTTTTTTCCATTAAAATCTGTGTCAGGGCGCAGATCGCGCCTCCGACCACAAATGCCAGCACATAGTCCATCCGCTACCCCTCCTCTCCCACGTGCTCAAAAACGATTCCGTGTGCAATTCCCGGCACATTCTGCCCCTCGTTGAAGCTCACCTGCGAAAGCAGCGCCCCGGTCGGGACAAACAGGATTCTTTGATATTCACCGCTGATCAAGCGCGGCAGATACCACGCTGCGAGTGTCACCGCCGAACAGCCGCAGCCACTGCCGCCCGCCTGCGTTCCCTGCTCCTCACTGTCGAAAATCTTCATGCCGCAGTCCTCATGCCGGTCGCTGATATCGATTCCCTCATCCTGCAAAAGCCGGATCAACAGCTTCTGTCCAACCGCCCCGAGATCTCCCGTAACGATTTTGTCATAGTCGGCTGGTTTCCTTGAAAAATCCGACAGGTGTGTCCGGATCAGATCCATCGCCGCCGGTGCCATCGCAGCGCCCATATTCTGTGCGTCCCGGACTCCGTAGTCCATGATTTTTCCAATCGTGACACCCGTGATCTTCACCTGTGAGCGCTCTGTGCTTAAGATATACGCACCGCTGCCCGTCACTGTCCATGTCGCAGAAAGTGGCCTCTGGTTCGCATATTCTACCGGAAAACGGAAATTTTTCTCTGCACCCGCAAAGTGGCTGGAGGTGACGACCATCGCTCGCTCCGCAAATCCGCCCGCCAGACACATTGCCGCCAGCGACATGCCCTCACCGATCGTGGAACACGCGCCGTACAATCCGAACAGCGGGATCTCGTAATCCATAAGCCCAAACGAGGTCGCAATGCTCTGCCCGAGCAGATCACCCGCAAATACATAACGGATATCCGATGCGTCAAGCGACGCTTTTCCCAATGCCAGCGCCGCCGCTTCCTTTTGCATCCGGCTCTCCGCCGCCTCCCATGTGTCCTCTCCGAATTTATCCGTGTCACAGATCATGTCAAAATACTCTGCCAGCGGTCCGCCGCCTTCCATTTTTCCAACGACAGTGGCGGCACTTTTTACATATACCGGCTGCGTGGGCGCGATGCTCGCCCTGCCCTTTTGTTGTGACTGTTCCATGTCTGCTGCCCTTTCTTCCTTTTTATTTTCTGATAGTATGTGCGTAGGATACACGTTTCATACATATTTGGTAACTGTTCAGGCATGTCTTAAAAAATGAGGACATCATGCTTGCAAAAATGGAATCGTTTTATCAGCCATGGCTGAACTTGTTTGAAAAAACATGAAATCTGCGCTCCGGTGGAAAGCCAAGCGCGAAACCTGACACGCTGCTGTCACTCATAGAGCTTTTTGCGCAAAAAATCCATGATTTTATCATAATTCTCTGCCTGATGCGGGAAGGTGCAGTCTGTGCACACCTTGATCACCCGTCCGTTTTTCGATTTCCGGTACACCGGGCTGCCCGGACAATCCTCAAACGGGTTCATCGGGCAATAGCAAAACAGACAGTTAAATGGCTGTCCCTCCATTCCCTCGTGACACGGAAAATATTTACAATCCTTGTTTTCAAAAAAACGTTCGCTTGCCTGCATATGTCTAAACTCCTTTTTATCTTCTGCCCTATCATAGCATATCCAGCCGCGCGATTCACTGTTTTTCGTAGAGTGCACGCAGCTTTAACAATATTTTTTTCTCCTCTCTGCTGACCTGCACCTGTGTCATGCCTAACTGCTGTGCAGCCACAGTCTGCGTCTTTCCCTCGAAATAACGCAGCATGATCAATTTTTGTTCCTCCTGCGACAATCGCTGCAAGAGCTGCTGCACCGCCACACGGTTTAACAGTTGCTCCTCCTGCGGCACATGGTCTGCGATCCGGTCCACAAGATACAATTCGCTGCCGTCCGACTGGTAAACCGTCTGATACAGCGATGCGACCTCCTCCGATGCATCGAGCGCCAGCGCAGTCTCCTCCATCGACAGCCCCGTGTCCTCTGCCAGCTCCTGTAACGTCACACTGCGTCCAAGCTGCTGTTCCAGCCGCTCTCTGCTGTGCCTGATCCGCCAGCCGCTTTCCTTGATGCTCCGGCTCACCTTGACCAGCCCGTCATCCCGCAGAAACCTCCTGATTTCACCGCTGACCAGCGGCACGGCATAGGTGGAAAACCGCACCTCATACGAAAAATCAAATTTTTCGATTGCCTTCATGAGTCCGATCACGCCGATCTGAAACAGATCCTCCCGCTCATAGCCACGGTTTTCAAACCGCTTGACAACACTGCCGACCAGCCCGAGATTTTCCCTCACAAGCTGTTCGCCCGCCTCCTCATCACCTTTCTTCACACGTAACAAAAGCTCCATCGTGTGTTCCATCGCTATTCCCTCACCGGTAGCTGCAGCCGCTTTTTCATTTCCACGCGCGTTCCCCGTCCGGGTTCCGATGCGATATGTACCTCATCCATGAATGCCTCCATGAATGCAAAGCCCATTCCGGAGCGTTCCGCCTCCGGTTTTGTTGTAAAAAACGGTTCCCTTGCTTTTTCGATATCCTCGATACCTTTCCCATAATCGGTGATCGTCAGCGCCACATCCGCGCCCTGTTTTTTACAGACCAGAGAAACCTGTCCGATCACGCCCTCATAGCCGTGTAGGATTGCGTTTGTCACCGCCTCCGAAACAGCGGTCTTGATGTCTGCCATCTCATCGACCATCGGGTTTAGATTCATCAAAAATGCCGTCACCGCCATCCGTGCAAACTGTTCGTTTTCCGGGTAAGAATCAAACCGCAGGCTCATTTCCTGCGCTTGCTGCCTAATCATACACTTCCTCCTTTACAATCGAGATCAGCTTCGGCAGTCCTGCAAGCGTAAAAATCTTCCAGACGCGCTCGTTGAGGTGATCCGCCTCCACATAACCGCCGCCGTAGCCCATTTTCCGACTCCGCCCGATCAGCATACCGATCCCCGAGCTGTCCATAAACTCGGTGTCCGCAAAATCAAAGATCAGCCTGCGGATCTGATAATTGTCAATCAGCATGTCCACCTCCGTGCGCAGCTCACTGGCGGCACATTCATCGATCTCCCGCGGGGTGTACACGCGCAGACTCCCCGTCTTTGTCTCATACTCAAATTCCATTGTTACATCCTCCTCTGATTTTTTTATTTTCTATTAGGCGTTTGCGAAACTATTTCATTTCCTATTACATAACAAAAGACACAATATCGGTCTGATACTGTGTCTTTTGTATAAATATATGTGATTCAGTTGTTAATTCTCATTCTCCAGCAACGGCTCAAGCTGCGTCACATAACGGCTCGCATTGTAGGCAAGGCTGGAATTCGGGAACAGTGTGACGACCTTTGAGTAGGTGTCGATCGCATTCTGCCAATCCTCCTCCTTGCGGTATGCCTGTGCCAGATTATACAGCGCATTTCCGTCATCATAGCTCTCATCCATCGCTACGACTTTGGAGAGCTGCGTGATCGCCTCCTCATTGTTGTAGCTGTTATATGCCTTCATGCCTGCCTCATATGCTTCCGTGAGGTACTGCTGATTGACCTGCTCACGCAGAGTCTTGATGATCTTTCTGCCGTTGGTAGAAAGCAGCTTCTCATCAATGCCCTCTAATGTGTCACCCGCCAGCTCGATGTTTTCATTGATATACGCATCATATGCCGTCAGCAGCGCTTCACTGGCAGAAGCTGCCGCATCCCGGTCTTTCACATCCGCCTGCGCCGTCTCCACATCACCGCTGAGCGCATCGATCTGCTCCTCCAGCTCCTTGATCGTCTGATTTTTGTCCGAGATCGTATTATTCGCCTCTGTGACCGCTACACTCGCATCACTCACCGCCTGCTTGCGCACGCCCGGCACAACTAAATACCATGTGATCGCCACACCGACTGCCACACCGACGAGCAGGTTCGCTGCCATGCCCCAGAATCCGACATCTGCCCGCAGCTTGGGCTGGATGATCGTGTCATTGCCGTTCTGATAAGCAAACGCCTGCGCTTTTTTCGCTTTTTTTCCCATTCCCTGACGCGCGAGCAGAGAAATCTCTTTATGATAACGCGCCGTCAACGCACTGCCGGCATCGATCGCCTCCGCCTTGCGCAGCGCTTTACGCGCCTGCTCCAGCTCCCCGTTTTTAATATAAATCAGTGCCAGAAGCTGCCAGCCGCGGACAAATTTCGCGTTGCCGCTCATAATCTTTTTGAGCTGGATCACCGCCAGATCAAGACTGTCCTGTTTGCAATAGGCGACAACCTGATTGTATTTGCGCGCCAACTGGTTGATCCGTTCCTTTTCTGCCGGATCCTTTTTCGTCTTTTCCAGATATTCGGATGCCCGGTTTTCCTCGTTCTGGTATCCCTTGCTGATCAGCCACTCGCGGACAGCCGCTACGCCCTCGCCCATCTCATAGTAGATCAGTCCCAGCAGATTTCTGGCGTTTGTATTAACCTTATTATACTGTAAGCTCAGGCGCAGGTCTGCGACCGCCCCGGAGAGGTCACGCTCCCTCGCCTTTGCCAGCGCCGTATTATACAAATAATTTGAAATACCTACAAATTTGCGGTACATACGAAGATCCACACCGCAATTCGGGCAGACGCGCTCCTTACCCAATATAATTCCACAATTATAACATTCCATTTTATTTCCTCTTCAGCTCACTCATCATCTGCTGCATGATATCTGTCATGTCCGTAATATCATGCTCGTAAATCGCAGCCTCTGCATCCTCAATCTCTTCACTCGGCTGGAAATGTTTTAATTCTTCTTCAAAATCTATCATAATTTCCTCCATCTGACCGTTCCAAACGATTTTCCTGTCAACGAGAAACGTAAAAATGTCACTCCGGTTCGCAACTATCATATACCAGAGTGACACTTCCTTGCAAGAGCATTCCCCTATAAATTCTATTTTTTCATCGCAGCCTTCGACATATTCTGACAGCAGCCCTATGCCATCTGCTCCAGACGCTGCAGCACCTGAGCCATCATCTGCTCATACTTTGCCTGCTTGTCCTTCTCCTCCTGAATCTTGGCTGCCGGTGCCTTGCTCACGAACTTCTCGTTTCCGAGCATCTTGCGCGAACGCTCCAGCTCCTTCTCCAGACGGTTCTTTTCCTTGAGCAGACGCTCCTTTTCCTTCTCGAAATCAACCAGATCCTCAAGCGGCAGATAAACGACCGCATCCGGGATAACGGCTGACACCGCATCCTCGCCGACACCGTTTTTGTCTGCCTGCACGCAGATCTCACTCGTGAATGCCAGATTGACATATACCTCGCGGTTTGCCTCAAACACCTCACGCACAGCGGCATTTTCCGATACGATAATCAGCTTTGCCTTGCGTGAAGGCGGTACATCCATCTGTGTACGCACGTTTCGTACTGCCTTGACGAGATCCTTGCAATGCTCGATCGCAGCCTCCTCTGCCGGGAAATTCCAGTCTGCTCGGTACTCCGGCCATTTGGAGAGCATGATCGTTTCTTCCTCGCTCTGTAAGGTGCAAAAGATCTCCTCTGTGATAAACGGCATATACGGATGCAGCAGCTTGAGCGCATTTGTCAGCACGGTCTGGAGCGTCCAGAATGCCGCATTTGCGGATGCCGGATCTTCGTCTTTTTTATAAGTACGCACCTTTGCGATCTCGATATACCAGTCGCAGAACTCGTCCCAGATAAAATCATAGACCTTTTGTACAGCGATACCGAGCTCGAACTTATCCATATTTTCTGTGGCATCCTTTGCCAGCGTATTGACTCTCGACAAAATCCACTTGTCTGCCGGGTGCAGCTCATCCACAGAAGGCTCTGTGACAGTCATTCCCTCGAGATTCATCATGATAAAACGCGATGCATTCCATACTTTATTGGCAAAATTGCGGGAAGCCTCCACGCGTTCCCAGTAGAAACGCATGTCATTTCCGGGCGCATTGCCTGTGATCAGTGTCAGGCGGAGTGCGTCTGCACCGTATTTGTCAATGACCTCAAGCGGGTCGATGCCGTTTCCGAGTGATTTACTCATTTTGCGGCCCTGTGAATCACGCACTAACCCGTGGAATAATACGGTGTGGAACGGTGCTTTACCCATCTGCTCATATCCCGAGAAGATCATCCGGATCACCCAGAAGAAAATGATGTCATATCCGGTCACGAGCACATCGTTCGGATAAAAATAATCGAGATCTTCGGTCTTTTCGGGCCAGCCCAGCGTAGAAAACGGCCACAGAGCTGATGAAAACCATGTATCGAGCGTATCGGGATCCTGTGTCATATGCTTGCATCCGCACTTCGGGCATACGCCGGGATTTTCTATAGACACAACCATCTCGCCGCAGTCATCGCAGTACCAAGCCGGAATCCGGTGTCCCCACCAGAGCTGACGGCTGATACACCAGTCGCGGATATTATCTGTCCAGTTGAAATAAGTCTTGTCCATACGCGACGGCAACAGCTTGATCTCGCCGTTTTTCACACCCTCAACCGCAGGCTTGATCATCTCGTCCATCTTGACGAACCACTGCTGCTTGATCATCGGCTCTACGGTCGTATGGCAGCGGTCATGTGTACCGACATTATGGGAATGGGGAACGACCTTTACGAGCAGTCCCATCTCCTCAAGATCTGCCACAAGCGCTTTCCGGCACTCATAGCGATCCATGCCGGCATATTTTCCTGCCTTTTCATTCATCGTCGCGTCATCATTGATCACAACGATCTCCTCTAAATTGTGACGCTTTCCGACCTCAAAATCATTCGGGTCATGTGCCGGTGTGATCTTTACGCATCCGGTTCCGAATTCCTTATCTACATAGGCATCTGCGATCACCGGAATCTCGCGCCCGGTCGTAGGCAGTACCAATGTTTTTCCGATAATATCCCGATAGCGCTCGTCATCCGGATTGACAGCGACTGCCGTATCTCCGAACAATGTCTCCGGTCTGGTCGTTGCGATCTCTACAAAACGTCCCTCCTCACCGACAACCGGATAGTTGATATGCCAGAAAAATCCATCCTGTTCCTCATGCTCTACCTCAGCGTCCGAAATAGAGGTCTTGCAAACGGGACACCAGTTGACGATACGGGAACCCTTATAGATCCATCCCTTTTTATATAGCTTTGTAAATACTTCTTCTACTGCGTGCGAGCATCCCTCATCCATCGTAAAACGTTCACGCTCCCAGTCTGCGGATGAGCCGAGCTTGCGCAGCTGCTTCACGATGCGTCCGCCGTACTCCTTGCGCCAATCCCAGCATTTTTCCAGAAACTCCTCACGTGTCAGGTCTGCCTTGTTAATGCCCTGCTCCTTGAGCGACTGGATGACCTTGACCTCCGTAGCGATCGATGCGTGATCTGTTCCGGGCTGCCACAGTGCATTGTAGCCCTGCATACGTTTGTAACGGATCAGAATATCCTGCATGGTATTGTCCAGTGCATGTCCCATATGCAGCTGTCCGGTAATATTGGGCGGCGGCATCACGATCGTAAACGGCTTTTTCGACCGGTCTACCTCTGCATGAAAATAACCGTTGTTCTCCCATTTCTGGTACAGACGATCCTCTATGCCCTTCGGATCGTAGGTTTTTGCAAGTTCTTTACTCATCTCTATATCCTTCCTTTGAATGGTCTTAAACAAATATAACAGTTCTATGGTAAATGCATTTTTTGTTGTTGTCAAGGGCAGAAATCACATGTATGATGGATTCCCCGGAAGCCTGTAAAAAAGGGTCGCTCGCGACTCTTTCGCGCCCGAGCGGTATGCGAAGCATACACTTCAACTC
>CAVHZH010000066.1:0-13256 GCA_963640395.1 Oscillospiraceae bacterium | reverse complement strand
AATTATCAGATAGAATGCATAGACACCTCTATGGAATGTGTTATAATTCGGTTAGGTTCATCTAACTGGTGGACAGAGATTCAAAAATCATGCAACAGAAAGAGGTGTATTTATGGTAAAAATCACATTGGAGATCGAGGGCATGTCCTGCGGCATGTGTGAGAGTCATATCAATGATACGATCCGCAGGGATTTTCACGTGAAGAAGGTATCTTCCTCGCACCGGAGCGGCACGACAGAGATCATCGCGGAGCAAAAGTTTGATGAGGAGGCGCTGCGCCAAGCGATCGAGCAGACCGGATATACGATGCTCACGATGCATGTAGAGCCGTATACAAAAAAGGGATTGTTTGCACATTTCGGGAAAAAGGAGTGAGCATATGGAAAAACAATTTCTGCAGATCGTGGATCTGAAAAAAGGCTTTGGCAGCGGTGAGACGCGCCAGGAGGTGCTGCGGGGCATGAATTTTTCTGTGTCAAAGGGTGAAATTTGCGTGCTGCTTGGTCCATCCGGCTCCGGCAAATCGACGCTTTTGAATATCATCGGCGGCATTGATGCACCGGACTTTGGCTACATAGCGATCAATGGTGATAAGCTGAAGGATATGGGTGAGAGGAGGCTCACGCAGTATCGCAGAAAGCATCTGGGGTATGTGTTCCAGATGTACAATCTGATCGCAAATCTGAATGTGAAAGAAAATATCGAGGTGGGTGCCTATTTATCCGATCATCCGCTTGATATTGATGATCTGCTGCATACGTTAGGGCTGTACGAGCACCGCTACAAGCTGCCGAATCAACTGTCCGGAGGTCAGCAACAGCGTGTATCGATCGGACGCGCGATCGTCAAAAATCCGGATATCCTGCTGTGTGACGAGCCCACGGGAGCGCTTGATTACAATACCTCAAAGGAAATTTTGAAGCTGATCGAGGATGTGAACCGGAAATACGGAAATACCGTGATCATGGTCACGCATAATGAGGCGATCCGGAATATGGCAGATCATGTGGTCAAGCTGCGTGACGGAAGTGTGCGCCATAACGAGCTCAATACACAAAAAATCTCTGCTGCCGAGCTGGAATGGTAGGGGGAGCGCGATGAGTCATAATAAGGTGAAAAATCCGCTCGTGAAGCGTATGCCGCGGGAGCTGTTGGGCGATTGGAAAAAATATCTGGTCGTGAGCCTGTTTTTGATCCTGACGACCGGATTTGTATCGGGCATGTATGTCGCAAACGGAAGCATGCTGTTGGCTGCGGCGGATGGAAAGACGACCTATCATCTGGAAAACGGGCATTTTGAACTGGATCAGCAGGCGGACGGGGAGCTGCTGTCGGCGATTGAGAGCGGAGAAAAAAAGACGGATCTCCCATATGCCGGGGCAGCGGAAACGAATGAGTCGGACGATTCTGATTTTGAAGCGGTGCCTGTACGTGTGTATGAGAACTTTTACCGGAACGAGGCGGAGGATTCCGATAACGACGGAACGCAGGAGGGCACGGTACGTGTATTTAAAAAGACACAGGATGTGAACCTTGCGTGTCTGATGGACGGAAAATTTCCGGAGGCGGCGGGAGAGATCGCGATTGACCGTATGCATGCGGATAATGCAGGTCTTGCGGTCGGGGATACGATCACTGTCGGCGGATGGCCCTATGAGATCGTTGGATTGATCGCTTATGTCAATTATGCGACGCTGCATGAAAAAAAGACAGATCTGATGTTTGACGCGATCCGGTTTGACGTTGCGATGGTGACTGACGAGGGCTTTGACCGCCTGCAAAAGCCGATACATTATAACTATGCATGGATCTATGAGACTGCTCCGGCGGATGAGGTCGAGGAAAAGAGCTTCTCTGATGAATTTTTGAAGGCTCTGCTTACACAGATCGTTGCTTCGGGGCTGGAGATCGAGGATTATGTTCCGGCATACGCAAATCCGGCGATTACATTTGCAACAGAGGACATGGGCTCAGACGAGGCGATGGGCGGCGTGCTGCTGGATATTCTGATTGTGATTATCGCATTTATTTTTGCGGTAACGATCAGTAATACGATCGCAAAGGAGTCCTCGGTGATTGGAACTCTGCGCGCATCGGGCTATACAAGGTGGGAGCTGCTTTGGCATTATCTTTCCATGCCGGTGATCGTTACGCTTGTTTCCGCAGCACTCGGAAATCTGTTCGGTTATACGGTGTTTAAGCAGGTCGTTGTCGGTATGTACTACAACAGCTACAGCCTGCCCACCTACAAAACGGTCTGGAATATGGGCGCGTTTTATAAGACGACACTTATTCCGGTGCTGCTGATGCTTGTGGTCAATCTGATCGTGATTGTGCGTATGCTGCGGCATACACCGTTACAGTTTTTACGTCATGACCTGAAACGGAAAAAACGACAGAAAGCGATGCGGCTGCCGAAATGGACGTTTTTCCATCGTTTTCGGCTACGGATTATTTTTCAGAATCTGCCGAACTATGTGATTTTGTTTGCGGGTGTCTTTTTTATCATGGTCATGCTGGCGATGGCAGTCGGTATGCCATCCACACTCGCTTATTATAAGGAAACGGCGGCAGATCTGATGCTTGCAAAATATCAGTATGTACTCAAAAGCTGTCAGGATGATGCCGGTGATCCGATTCGGACATCTGATGATGCGGCGGAGCAGTTCGCGATGACTACCCTGCAAAGAAAGGGGGATGATTTTACCGAGGAGATATCGGTTTATGGTATCTCGGATGACAGCCGGTATGTGCAGATTAAGGATCTGACATCATTAAAGGAAAACGAAGCGTACATTTCATGGCCGTATAGCGATAAATATGATGTGTCGGTCGGCGATACACTCACGCTGGATGCAAAGTATGAGCATCGGCAGTATACATTTACGGTCGCCGGTATTTATGACAAATGCCAGAGTCTGGCAGTATTTTTGCCGATAGAGTATTACCGGAGCGTGTTTGATCTGGATGAGGATGCCTTCAGTGGATATCTGAGCGATACGCCGATCACAGATATTGACGAGGATGAGATCGCGACTGTGATCACGGAGCGTGATATCACAAAGATGTGTGATCAGCTCGACCATTCAATGGGGTCGTATATGGAGTATTTTCAGGTGCTTTGCATTTTGCTCTCGGCAGTGCTCATTTATCTGCTGACGAAGATCATCATTGAAAAAAATGAGCAGGCGATCTCAATGATAAAGATCTTAGGCTATGAGGACCGGGAGATCGCGGCATTGTACCTGCTTTCGACCAGTATCGTTATGGTTGTGATCGACCTGTGCAGTGTGGGGCTGGGCGCGCTTGTCATGAAGCAGGCATGGAAGCTCATCATGAGAAGCTACAGCGGTTGGTTTTCATTTGTCATGCAGCCAGTTGACTATGTGAAAATGTTTGTGTTTGTTCTGACCGGCTACCTGATCGTTATGTTTTTTGATTTCTTTAGAATCCGCCGGATCCCGATGGACGAGGCGCTGAAGAATGTAGAATAATAATTGTACTTTTCTGAATCCAAAGAAAAGTTAGTCATTTCTCCTACTTGAAATTGGAGAAAAAGAATGCTAGACTTGCAAAAAAAGAGACAGGAGGATCAACTGATGGATATTTTTAAATTTAAAAAATTAGGCTTATTTGCAGGTGGTGTGCTGTTCGGAACAGCCGGAATCAGGATTTTATCCAGCGCAGATGCGAAGAAAGCATATACAAACTGTACCGCAGCAGTATTGCGTGCGAAGGACTGTGTGATGAAAACTGCTGAGACTGTTCAGGAGAACGCAGGCGATATTTTGGCAGAGGCAAAGCAGATCAACGAGGATCGTGAGCAGGCAAAGAATGCAGCGGTGCAGGAGGATCTGAGCGAGGATGATCTGTGTGAGGATGATCTGTGTGAGGAGCCCACAGCAAAGGAAGCACAGGCAGAGTAATCGATGAAATTTGAGATCAAGCATGAGATTCCGGGCAGAATCCGAATCCATTTAATGCAGGGGCGTATGTCTGCGACACAGGCAGATACGCTCCTGTATTATATGAAATCGCTGGAATCTGTGACACAGGCAACGGTTTATGAGCGGACGGCTGATGCCTGCGTTTGCTTTTCCGGGGATCGTGCGTCAGTGATTCAGGCGCTGAAAAGATTCCGGTATGAGTCTGTGGAGGTTCCGGAGACAGTTTTGTCAAATTCCGGACGGGCATTAAATAATGAATACAAAGAGAAGATCGTAAGCCAGATTATGTGGCATTATGCGCGGAAGCTGCTTTTGCCGTATCCGCTGCGTGCAGCGTGGACAGTATGGAATTCGCTGCATTATCTGAAGGCGGGTCTGGTCAGTCTGGCACACAAAAAGCTCGAGGTAGCGGTGCTGGATGCGACGGCGATCGGCGTGTCGATCCTGCGCGGTGATACGGGCACGGCAGGTTCTGTCATGTTTCTGCTCGGTATCGGTGAGACCTTAGAGGAGTGGACGCACAAAAAATCGGTCGGCGATCTCGCACGCAGCATGGCATTGCAGGTATCAAAGGTATGGGTAAAGAGCGGCGATCAGGAAGTGTTGGTCGAGACCTCGCAGGTGAAGGAGGACGATCTGGTTGTCGTACATATGGGTAACATCATTCCGTTTGACGGAGTGGTCGTATCCGGCGATGGCATGGTCAATCAGTCATCCCTGACCGGTGAGCCGTTGGCGGTACACCGTGAAAAGGATGGTTATGTATATGCGGGCAGCGTGTTGGAGGAAGGCGAGATTACCTTCCGTGTAAAGAGAGTCGGCGGCAACTCGCGTTATGAGCGGATCGTGACGATGATCGAGGAGTCTGAAAAGCTCAAGTCCTCCGTAGAGGGAAAGGCTGCACGGCTGGCAGACCAGTTAGTGCCGGTTACTTTGGCTGGTACGGCGGTGACATGGCTTCTGACGAGAAATACGACAAAGGCACTGGCAGTGCTGATGGTAGATTTTTCATGTGCACTCAAGCTGGCGATGCCGCTCGCTGTATTATCGGCGATCCGGCAGGCAGGTGAAGGCGGAATCACCGTGAAGGGCGGAAAATACCTCGAAGCGGTTGCCGAGGCAGAGACGATCGTTTTTGACAAGACCGGTACGCTTACAGAGGCGAAGCCTACGGTAAAGCAGATCGTTCCGATGGGCAGCATGCAGGAGAAAGAGCTGCTTTGTCTGGCTGCATGTCTGGAGGAGCATTTCCCGCACTCGATGGCTAAGGCTGTCGTACAGGCAGCACTGAAGGAAAAGCTTGACCATGAGGAGATGCATTCCAAGGTAGAATATATTGTGGCACACGGCATCTCGTCTTATGTGGGTGAGCAGCGTGTCATTATCGGAAGTGCGCATTTTGTATTTGATGATGAGCACACTGCGATCCGACCGGAATATAAGGAGCGCTTTGATGCGCTGCCGGAGGAATATTCGCATCTGTATCTGGCGATCGACGGCGTGCTGGAGGCAGTGATCTGTATTGAGGATCCGCTGCGCCCGGAGAGCACAGCAGTTGTAAAGGCGCTGCATGAGGCAGGTTTCAAAAAGATCGTTATGATGACCGGTGACAGTGAGCGGACAGCGGCTGCGGTTGCAGCCAGAGTCGGTGTGGACGAGTATTATGCCGAGGTGCTGCCGGAGGATAAGGCAGGCTTTGTCGAGCGTGAAAAGGCAGCCGGACGGCGCGTGCTCATGATCGGTGACGGTGTCAATGATTCACCGGCGTTGTCGGCAGCGGATGCAGGCATTGCGATCAGCGACGGCGCAGAGCTGGCGCGTGAGATCGCAGACATTACGGTTGCGGCAGATGATCTGTATGAGATCGTGCGGCTGCGGAGGCTCAGTACCGCTTTGATGAAGCGGATTGACCGCAATTACCGCAAGATCGTCATGGTCAATACGGCACTCATTCTGCTCGGTGTCGGCGGCGTGATCCAGCCGACGACCTCCGCGATGCTGCACAATGCATCGACGCTGCTCATCAGTGTGGAGAGCATGAAGGAGTTATAAAAAATTTTTGTGATAAGGAATCCATCAGGAAATGGATTCCTTATTTTGTTGGGAAAACTTATAGGTAATTGCGAAACTATTTACGTGATGTTTTGGGGCATGTGAGCACGGGATTTTGTATTTGCAGCTCCCTCTCCACGTCATGAGTGGCATCTCACCAATTCTTTCATAACGTGAACTGCCGCGCCCACAGCCAATTAACAACATTGTAAAATAGTTTCGCAAACGCCTATTGAGAAACCCTATCAGTAGATGATATTGATTTTCGATTGCCTGTATGCTATTCTGTATTCGCGGTTAGGAAAGACTAACGAAAACTAAATGAGACTGACTAAATGTATATAGTAGGATGCGAAAATATGCACATACTACGTAACTGTTCAGAGCCAACCTCCAAAATGCTTCGCATTTCGTCGGTGCGGCGTATCCGCCAAATAAAATTTCAAAATCAGCTTTAGAAATGCAAGCATTCCACGTCTGATTTATGAAATTTTGCTTGGCTCTGAACAGTTACCATACTACATGCGGTAAAGAAATGAATGGTCAGAATAGGAAAGGAAGAAAAACAGGATGGATAAGATTTTTGTTATTTATTGGTCACAGTCAGGCAACACAGAGGCAATGGCGGAGGCAGTCGGCAGAGGAATCACGGCAGCAGGAAAAGAAGCAGTTCTGACACGCGCAGAGGAAGCTTCTGTTGCAGATCTCGCAGATGCAAAATGCTATGCGATGGGCTGCCCTGCAATGGGCGCAGAGGTGCTGGAGGAGAGCGCGATGGATCCGTTTGTTACCGAGGCTGAGGCTGTATCCGGCGGCAAGACGGTTGCGTTGTTTGGCTCTTATGGCTGGGGCGACGGACAGTGGATGCGTGACTGGGTAGACCGCATGAGCGGCAGCGGCGCGACAGTATTAAACGGTGAGGGTCTGATCTGTCAGGAAATGCCGGACGATACGGCACTGGCTGAGTGTGAGGCGCTTGGAAAGCAGTTAGCTTCATTATAATACGGTTGGATAGAGGAGGCTGCCATGCGTGGGGAACGACTGGAAAAAGCACTGATCGAACACTGTGCACCGACATTGGCGGGCATCAAGAGCGCCGGACTGTTCAGCTATTTTCATACAGATGAGACACGGGCGAGAGAGGAACTTCGGGAAGTCAATGCCACGTTAAATGCGCGTGGGGTTTACGTCGAAGCGCTGGTGTGGAGAGAGGCATCTGTATTGATCTATGCCTATCGGCAGAGTCATTTGGAAAAGGAGCTGCGGCAGGACGGTGTATCGGAATTGCTTGCGCCGTATGGATATGAGGATGTCAGCGTTAACGGCTGTCTGAATCATTTGAAGGAACGGGTCGCACATAATAGCTGTTTTCCACATGAAATAGGTGTATTCCTGGGATATCCGCTCGAGGATGTGAAGGGCTTCATCGAGCATGGCGGACGCGACTGCAAGAGCTGTGGTGTGTGGAAGGTTTATTGCGATACAGCTTATGCGCAGCGCATATTTGAAAAAATGAGCAAATGCTCCCGTGTGTACCGGCAGGTATTTTTGCAGGGGCGGAGTCTGGCACAGTTGACTGTCTGTGCGTGAGACGGAATAGAAAACTGTCTGATCCCATTCTGGGCGGGATCGGGCAGTTTTTATGCAATAGGAAATTTCGATGAAATTCCTATTGCATAAAATGCTCCGCAGGGATGCGCTTCTACGTTAGCACTTCGGTCGGAGCAAATCTGAAGTCCACTGGACTTCATGCTCCCTCGCGGAGTTGAAGTGTATGCTTCGCATACCGCTCGGGCGCGAAAGAGTCGCGAGCGACTCTTTTTTAATTCATAGGAAATTCCTTCCTATGAATTAAAAACACTCCGTGAGGATCGCACTGCGGCGGATAAGAAGTATGTCGCAAAAGCGACCCGCCGCAGGCGGAGAATCCTGCAAAGCAGGATTCTTTCTTGTGTAATAGGAAATTCCTATCACATTTTTCGGCCAGACCTATCACATATTTCGGGCAGACGCATTCTTGACATCTAACATATGTTAGAGTATACTAACTATCAAAAAGAGTACCTACACGTGGGTGAATCGGAATATTTCGTTCAGACTTAGTCAAAGAAGGTGTAAATATGAGAACAGAGATGCAAAAAGAGATCATAATCCAGAAGTTGCGGGACATTGGCTGCCGTATCACGAAGCAGCGACAGATCCTGCTGGATGTGATATTGCAGGAGGATTGTGATTGCTGCAAGGAGATCTATTACAAGGCAGCGGCGATCGACAGCGGGATCGGTGCGGCGACTGTTTACCGCATGATCAATCTGTTAGAGGAGATCGGCGCGATCGACCGGAAAAATATGTATCGGATCGATTGCTGTGAGCACTGCGTGGAGACGGTGGAGGAGCAGCCGCAAGGGGATGATTCGATCTGTGAATTCCATGGCGCTGAGATCGATTATCATGAGATCATTGAGTGCATTGCGTGTGCGCTCGATGCCAAGGATTCCTATACTGCCGGACATTCAAAGCGTGTGAGTGATATGGCGCAGCGGGTCTGTGAGCTGTTGGGACTGCGGGCTTCGGAAACGGAGAAGATCCATATTGCGGCTCATCTGCACGACATCGGCAAGATCGGTGTGCCGGATGCGATTTTAAATAAGCCGGGCAGATTGACGAAGGAGGAGTTTGAGAGCATCAAAAAGCACCCGCAGATCGGGGCAGAGATACTCGGAAAATCCAAAAAGCTCAGCGAATTGTCGGATATCGTGCTCATGCACCATGAGCGCTTTGACGGCACGGGCTATCCGACCGGGGCTGCCGGTTCTGAAATCCCGCTGGGAGCCAGAATCATTGCGATCTGCGATTCGATCGATGCGATCACCTCGAACCGCTGCTACCGCAAGGCACATGATTATATTTATTGCTATCATGAGATTGAGCGCAATCTCGGAAAAATGTATGATCCGGTGATCGGCAGACATGTGCTGGACCACTGGGAAATGGTGACTGGGGTCAAAAGACCCGTGAGCTGCGCATAGCAATTTACGTGATTGCATACATGGGAAAAGTATGCTATATTATGAGAACCGCTACGCGAACCTCATAATCAAAAAACTATATTATGAGAACCGCTACGCGAACCTCATAATCAAAAAACTCTAGTATGCGACATGGATCAGAAGAAGAAAAAGAAATTAGTGATAAATAGTATATTGTTTCTGGCGATCATGGGACTGACCTTCTGGTTTGTGTTCCGGGAGGAAGAATTCAGTGAAGTACAGGCAGCGATGCACCGGATGGCGGTCGGACCGCTTGTTCTGGCGATCGCGATGGCTGTGCTTTTTGTGAGTGCAGAGGGTATCATGATGTGGTATCTGCTGCGGTCGTTCGGCAGCGTGAGCAGTCTGCTAAGCTGCCTGTGCTGCGCGTTTATCGGATTTTTCTTTTCCGGTATTACTCCGTCAGCGACCGGCGGACAGCCAATGCAGCTATATTACCTGAAAAAAGACGGCAATTCGTGGTCGTTTGCATCGGTGGCACTCATGATGCTGGCGTTTATGTATAAGCTGGTACTTGTGATCTTCGGACTCGGAATACTTATTTTCTGGAACGGACCGCTGCGCGGGTGGCTGGGTACATGGTATTACCGTCTGTTTCTGCTCGGATTGCTGTTGAACGGGCTGCTGGTTGCCGGTCTGCTCATGGTCATGCTGACACCGTCCGTGGTGCGGTTGCTTTTAGGCAAGGTAGAATGGCTGGCTGTGAAGCTGCATCTGCTCAGCCACACGGAATCACGGAAAGAGCGGTTAGACCATTTTATGGACAATTATCAGAGTGCGATCCGGTATTTCAAGCTGCATAAGAAGAATCTTGTGGTGGTGTTGTTCGGTACGGTTTTGCAGCGTGCGACGGTTTTTGCACTGACCTATGTGGTCTATCGGGGAATGGGATTGAGCGGTGCATCACTGACGACGATCATGTGGCTGCAGGCGGCTGTCTATATCGGAGTCGATATGCTGCCGGTGCCCGGTGCACAGGGCATTACAGAGGCGATGTACCGGCGTGCGTTCCGCGGTATTTTTACGGCGCAGGGCGTGACAGCTTCGATGTGTATTACAAGAGGCGTGAGCTTTTACCTGATGTTACTCATTGGATTGGTGGTTACAATTTATCAGTTTTTAATTCCTGGGAAATAACAAAAACATGCACACCCATGAGAGGCGTGCATGTTTTTGTTTACCGCAAATCAGCACTGGTCGAGTGCCTGTGAGAGATCTGCGATCAGATCCTCGATGTCCTCCAGACCGACACTGATGCGGACGAGCTCGGCAGGTACACCAGCCTCCCTGAGTTGTTCATCGTTCATCTGACGGTGGGTAGAGGATGCCGGGTTCAGGCAGCAGGTGCGTGCATCTGCGACATGCGTCTCGATGGCAGCCAGCTTCAGGCTCTTCATAAATGTGCTGGCGGCTGCGCGTCCGCCCTTCAGACCAAAGGAAACGACACCGCAACTGCCGTTCGGCAGATATTTGGAAGCTAACTCATGGTAGGGGTCATCCGGCAGACCGCAGTAGTTGACATAAGCTACCTTTGGATGCCCGTGCAGATACTCCGCAACCGCCTGTCCGTTTTCACAGTGGCGTTTCATGCGCACATGCAGGCTTTCCAGACCGAGATTGAGCAGAAATGCATTCTGTGGGCTCTGGATCGAACCGAGATCGCGCATGAGCTGTGTCGTACATTTTGTGATAAATGCGCCGCCGTTGCCGAAACGCTCGGCATAGGTAACACCGTGATAGCTCTCATCCGGCGTGGTCAGACCGGGATATTTGTCGGCATGTGCCATCCAGTCGAAATGACCGCTGTCTACGATCGCGCCGCCGACACCGGCACCGTGTCCATCCATATATTTTGTCGTGGAATGCGTCACAATATCTGCGCCCCACTCAAACGGGCGGCAGCCGACCGGAGTCGCAAACGTGTTATCCACGATGAGCGGTACGCCGTGTGCATGAGCAGCCGCGGCAAAGCGCTCGATATCTAATACAGTCAGCGCGGGGTTGGCGATAGTTTCGCCGAACATTGCCTTTGTGTTCGGACGGAAAGCGGCGTTCAATTCGTCATCGCCGGCAGTGGGAGAGACAAACGTCACATCGATTCCCATGCGCTTCATCGTCACAGCGATCAGGTTGAAGGTGCCTCCGTAGATGCTGCTGCTGGAAACAATGTGGTCGCCGCATCCGCAGATATTAAACAGGGCAAAAAAGTTCGCTGCCTGTCCGCTGGAGGTCAGCATGGCAGCCGTACCGCCTTCGAGCTCAGCGATCTTTGCCGCAACGTAGTCGTTCGTCGGGTTCTGCAGACGCGTGTAGAAATATCCGGATGCCTCCAGATCAAACAGCTTTCCCATATCCTCGCTCGTATCGTATTTGAACGTCGTGCTCTGGATAATAGGAACCTGACGGGGCTCTCCGTTTCCCGGAGTGTAGCCGCCCTGTACACAGATAGTGTTGGTTTTCATAAAATGGTTCCTCCTAAAAAATTGTACAAAATTACTTAAAAATCAGCAAATGAACTGGTTATATTTTAACATTTCATGTGGATTTTCACAATAGTTTTATGCTATGATAATAAACAAGACATTCGCTTGAATCATGTAGGAAAGCAGAAAAATAAAGGTAACTGTGAAGGTACTGAACAGTTACGAATATAAAATATAAGTAGATGTTATATGGGAGAAAAATGATGAGTAATGATAAGAAAGCCACTGTCTATTTTGTTGACAGTGAAAATGTGAACGATGCATGGATCCAACTGGCGCTGGTCATGCATCCGCAGGATGAAATCCTTGTTTTTTATACGGAAAAGAGCCCACATATGAGCTATGAGCGCGTGATCGAGCTGACGCGGCTGTCCAACCGCAAGATCGAGTGGATCAAATGCGTGGAGGGCAGCAATGCACTGGATTTCCAGCTTGTGACGGAGCTGGGCGCGCGTGTGGCGCTGTCGCAGGACTATGCGTTTGTGATCGTCTCAAACGATACCGGTTTTGATGCGGCTGTCAAATACTGGGTGCAGCGCAGCAAGCCTGTGCGCCGGATGAAGAGTACCGAGTGCAAAAAGCTGGCACAGCTTCTGCGCGCGGACACAGAGCGCGCGAAGCAGGAGGAGACAGCACAGCCCAAGCTTACCGAAGAACCGGCACAGGATGGACTGGAGCCGCAGTATATGGCTGACATCGAGAAGCTGTCTGCGTCGATTCCGCTCTCCAAGCTGACGCTGTTCCACGATGCATTTGTGTGCATGTACGATCAGGCGATCGGTGATGAGATCTATTATTATATGAAGGAGCATCAGGATGAATTTGCTTGTTTTGGCAAGCATTATCTGCCGAAGCGGAAGGCGCGGCTGAAAAACTATTTTGCCGTGGCGCTGGCGCATACCGATTGTGATACAGAGGGTACGGATGCGGTCATGGAGATTTATCATCATATCGATGATCCGAAAAAGAACCTGCAGAAGCTCAATGTAGAGGCTGTGAAGCGGTTCGGGCAGGAGTCGGGCAGCGGATATTACAAGGTGCTGAAAAAGCATGTAAAGATCATGAGCAAGCTGTAAGAGGCGCAGGCGAGAAAATGCAAATGGTTATCACAGGAATCGTATCGGAGGTATCATGGGTCATAAGAATTTACAGAAAAGTTTAATGGATCTGATCGTGGAGGAGCAGGCAAAGCTTGGCTACCGCAAGGAGACTATCCGGCTGTATTATCCGCTGGAATCACTTAGGCATTTCTATGACTGTGCAGATACGGCGGACGAGATGCAGGCGCGTCTTTCTGCTTTTCCGGAGGCAGCAGCAAAGGAGCTGGGTGGCGTGGAGGTCACGCATGTGGGAAACCGTTTCTGTTTCCTGATTTCGGAGGATGGTGTGGAGTATGTCCATGCGCATGCAAAGGAAAATGTGTTTATCCGCCAGTTAGTCGGACTGCTTGGCGGACATGCCACACTGGATGATGTCAAGCGGCTGTTTGAGGCGCAGCCGTATGCGAGTACTGCAACGGAGTTTTCTGACGGTGAATTTGACCTGCTGATCCGCTTTACGGAGGGTGATGACCCTTATTATTATTGCTTCAAGGATGAGGGTTGTCATGTGATCTATCACCGGTTTCTGCCTGCCGATTACAGAGATTTAGGGAAACGCTGATTAAATCGTTTCCCGCGCCGGATTTGCGCTGCGAAGCAGCAAATTCCCATGCAAATCCGTG
>CAVHZH010000065.1:0-13324 GCA_963640395.1 Oscillospiraceae bacterium | reverse complement strand
ATTTGTAACTGTTCAGAGCCAAGCAAAATTTCATAAATCAGACGTGAAATGCTTGCATTTCTAAGGCTGATTATGGAATTTTATTTGGCGGATACGCCACACCGACGAAATGCGAAGCATTTTGGAGGTTGGCTCTGAATAGTTACCTCCATTTTATTTATTTTGCAGATCGAAACGGCTGCGGTGATTACATGCGCTCGTGGAAAGTACGCGCAATAACTTCATCCTGCTGCTCTTTGGTCAGCTTGATAAAGTTTACGGCATAGCCGGATACACGGATCGTGAGCTGAGGGTACAGCTCGGGGTGCTTTTGTGCATCGAGCAGTGTATCGCGGTTTAATACGTTGACATTCAGGTGATGTCCGCCCTGATCGGCATAGCCGTCAAGCATAGCGACCAGATTGGTCTGCTGGCTGTCAGCATCCTTGCCGAGCGCATCGGGCACAATCGTAAAGGTATTTGAGATACCATCCTGAGAGTCTCTAAACGGCAGCTTGGCAACGGATGCGAGGGATGCGACTGCACCGTGTGTATCGCGTCCATGCATCGGGTTTGCGCCGGGAGCGAATGCGACACCGCGCTTACGTCCGTCGGGGGTGGCACCGGTATTTTTTCCGTAAGATACATTGGATGTGATCGTAAGGATCGAGGTCGTCTGAATACCGCCGCGGTAGGTATGGTTTCCTTTTACATAGCCGATAAAGGTATGCAGTACCTCTTTGGCGATATCGTCTACGCGGTCGTCATCGTTTCCGTATTTCGGGAAGTCACCTTCAATTTCAAAATCTACTGTGATGCCGTTCTCGTCACGGATCGGTTTTACCTTCGCATATTTAATGGCAGAGAGCGAATCGGCTACGACCGAAAAGCCTGCAATACCGGTGGCGAACCATCTGCGCACATTTTTGTCATGCAGAGCCATCTCGAGCTTCTCATAGCAGTATTTGTCATGCATATAGTGGATGATGTTCAGCGCATTCACATAGACACCTGCCAGCCACTTCATCATATCCTTATATTTTTCCCATACTTCCTCATAATCCAGATATTCGGATGTGATCGGGCGGTATTTCGGACCGACCTGCTTGCCGTTGATCTCATCCACACCGCCGTTGATCGCGTAGAGCAGACATTTTGCGAGGTTTGCACGCGCACCGAAGAACTGCATCTCTTTTCCGATACGCATGGAAGATACACAGCAGGCAATGCCGTAGTCATCGCCGTGGTACACACGCATCAGGTCATCGTTCTCATATTGGATCGCAGAGTGCTTGATCGATGTCGCAGCACAGAATTTTTTGAAATTCTCAGGCAGTTTGACAGACCATAAAACGGTCATGTTCGGCTCGGGTGCAGCACCGATATTGTTCAGTGTATTCAGATAGCGGAAGGACATCTTTGTGACCATGTGGCGTCCGTCCACACCGATACCGGCGATCGATTCTGTTACCCATGTAGGATCTCCTGCAAAGATAGAATTATACTCCGGTGTACGGGCAAATTTGATCATGCGCAGCTTCATGACAAACTGGTCGATGATCTCCTGAATCTCTTTTTCCGTAAAGGTGCCCTCGGCAAGATCACGCTCTGCGTAGATGTCGAGGAAGGTCGAAGTGCGTCCGAGGGACATGGCAGCGCCATTCTGCTCCTTGACGGCAGCCAGATATGCAAAGTATAGCGCCTGTGTCGCCTCAAGCACGTTATTGGCGGGCTTGGAAATATCGCAGCCGTAGATCTCTGCGAGCTTTTTAAGCATTTCCAGCGCACGGATCTGCTCGGATAACTCCTCGCGCTCACGGATCACATCGGAATACATAATCGTTCTGGTTGTGTTTAACTGCTCTTTTTTATCCTCAATCAGACGGTCTACGCCGTAGAGTGCGGGGCGGCGGTAATCGCCGATGATACGTCCGCGTCCGTAGGCATCGGGCAGTCCGGTGATGATATGCGCACTTCTGCAGGCACGCATTTCGGGCGTATATGCATCAAAGACACCGGCATTGTGTGTTTTGCGGTGTGTGGTAAAATACTCTACAACCTCGGGATCTACCGTGTAGCCGTTATCCTCACATGCCTTGATCGCCATACGGATGCCGCCGTAGGGCTGCAGGGCGCGCTTGAACGGTTTATCTGTCTGGAAACCGACAATTTTTTCCTTGCTTTTATCAAGATATCCGGGACCGTGGGAGGTGATCGTTGAGATGATCTTTGTGTCCATATCAAGGACTCCGCCCGCCTCACGTTCCTGATTTGAAAGCTCTAATACCTGATTCCACAGGTCTGTGGTGTCCTGTGTAGGACCCTCCAGAAAGGAATCATCCCCATCGTAGGGGTGATAGTTCCTCTGGATAAAATCTCTGACATTTACTTCTGTTTCCCATGCTCCGCGTTGGAAGCTTCTCCATGCTGTCTGCATTTTTTCTCCTTTCGTCACAGGCGTGTGATAGGTGTTTGTGGGAGCTGCGGTCATGTATCAAAGAATACATGCTGCACAGGTTTCGCAATCACCTACATGCGTGTGCCTATGTTTTGTAGTGTGATCCATCATGTATGGTTAGGTTAAACTAACACATGATATTTGTCAAGAGTCACGTGCTGGATTCTCATGCCGGAAATGGCATATTGAGGAATTTTCCTATATAGTACATATAGTATAAAAAAACCAACACGCCCGGACTCTTCGCCCAGACGGTCGGCATGTAATCGTTATACTTCACGTGGTAAACCCCACATTATTCCGTCAGTCATATAACAATTGCATTATACAATAAAACGGTTTCATTTTTCAAGAGGAATTATGTGGGAAATATCGTCGGGCGTCTCCTCGAATGGCGCGGGTTGAACGGTTACATTTTGGTTGAGATTATTCCGATAATAGAATACAATATTTTAATACGGAGGCAGGTAAGATAGATGATGTGCTTGCAATCCTCAGCGACCGTAATCGCATGATGCAGAAACATGATTTGGAAGAAATCAATGTAAGATGGAATGAATATTTGAACAGATGAAAGGACATGAAAATTATGGCAGAGAGCAAAAAGACAGAGGTTTACGAGAAAGCGGTGGACTACAAAACATATGTAAATTACTATAAGAGCATAGTGGATCAGGACAGGGCGTCCATTGTTATATGTGACCTGAAACATGAAATTATCTATATGAACCCGGCTGCAATCGCAAATTATGCCAAGCGGGGCGGCGATAAGCTGATAGGCAGAAGCATATTGGAATGTCATAATCCGGAATCAAACGAAAAGATCAAACAGGTAGTTGCGTGGTTTGCGGCTGATGAGAGCCATAACCTTGTATACACATTTTACAATGAGAAACAGAACAAGGATGTTTATATGGTAGCACTCAGAGACAACGGAAAACTGATAGGCTATTACGAGAAACATGAGTACCGGAATATGGAAACAATGAAGCCATATGACCTGTGGTAGATGGAGGAGGCGGAGTGGACGGAGCCATTCATCGTGCCGCAGGACCGGAGCTTTTGGCAGAGTGCCGGACGCTTCATGGATGTGAGACAGGGGTATACAGCTTTCCGGTGGAGCTTGCAGCTAAGCTCGCAGTGAGCACAGTAAATCGATTTTTACAGGAAAATCCGGATCGTTTTGATCTGGCTGAGTGGTCGAAGGCTGGCGGTACGTGGTGGATCGCGTAGACTTTGGGAAAACGCATTTACAAAATAAAACCCCAGCCACATGCGTGACCGGGGAATATGAAAAAATGGGGTGTCAGTGATTAGCAGCCGAGCTTGAAATATCTGCAAAGTGCAGCAAATAACTCGGAACAGCTATTGAAATTAAAACACATAGTTTCGTCCTCCTTATTGTGATATTTGTATCGGCCGGATACAAAAGGATTGTAACAACTTTGTCACAAAACCGCAATAGGATTGGAATGGAAGCAGAAACAAATCGTGGAAAGGGCGTGTCATATAGCAAGCGGCATGATGAACCAGCTGGTAGGAAACATAGCGGATAGCTGTCAGTATCTGAGCTCCGGAAATTATGGAAAAGGAACTTACACAGCGGCAAGGGGAATCGACTACCAGAACGCTGACGAAGATTATGAATGTTCCACTGGCTAAAAAGTGGCAGTCCCAATCGACGGGTTCTGCCACTTTTTCCGCTTTATCAGTTTTTTCACCGAGTACAGGAAGGCTATTTTGTCAGCTCTGCGACAACCTGATTGATGACCTTGCCGTCGGCTTTTCCTTTCAGCTCGCCCATGACTGTTTTCATGATCTGACCTTTGTTTTTTGTAGCGAGTACATCGGCGAATTTCTCCTGAAGGATCGCAGCTACTTCCTCGGCGGAGAGCAGCTTCGGGGCAAACTCGCTCATGATTTCATAACGCTTTTTGTATTCCGCTAACAGCTCGGTGCGGTCTGCGGGGCAGCTATCGATCTGCTCCTTGACAGATTTGATCTCCTTTAAAATCGCCTCGTTTGCCATCTCGTCGGGGATGTTGTCCCGGCATCCGGCATCAATGCCTTTCTTTTTTACTGCCGATACGAGCGCGGCGATCGCATCCTTTCTGAATTTGTCTTTGGCCTTCATAGCGGCGATCATCGCATCCTGCAATTCTTTTAATTTCATGATAGATCCTCCTTGTGTCATATAAGATCGTTTTCTTACCGACTATTATACTCCAATTCTGCAATCCTGCAAACACAAAAAAGAATGTGCAGCCGTTCAGCTATCTGGCGGAATGCGTAACCCATGCTTGCACAAATGTAAACCAATTCGAAAAGCAAGGTTGACAATCGCCTGCGAATCGTTTACAATGTCCAAAGAAAAATGATCTGGAGGAATGACTGTTATGAATATGAAAACAAAGGAATTGACATTAACTGCACTGATGGCGGCGGTTATCTGTGTGCTCGGACCGCTTGCGGTTCCGCTGCCGTTTAGTCCGGTGCCGATCTCACTGACGATGGTCGGTGTTTATCTGGCGGTTTATGCGGTAGGCATGTGGCGCGGAACTGTGGCAATGGTGCTGTATCTGCTGCTCGGGTTGGTCGGGCTGCCGGTATTTTCGGGATACACAGGCGGACCGGCGAAGCTGTTCGGACCGACCGGCGGCTATCTGATCGGATTTGTTTTTACGGCACTGATCAGTGGATTTTTTATTGACCGCTGGTGGAAAAACCGTCTGATCTCCGCACTCGGCATGGTGCTTGGGATCGCCGTGGCGTATGTGTTCGGCAGCGCGTGGCTGGCATATCTGAACGGGCTGACGTTTGCACAGGCGATGGCTGCGGGCGTGCTTCCTTATGTCGGCTTTGATGTGGTGAAGATCGTATTGATCGCGATTGTCGGCACAGAGCTGAAAAAATGCCTGATCAGGGCAAATCTGGTCGTGGTATCGGAATAAAATAAGTAAGATCATAAGAAGGAACCTTTTTGGGTTCCTTTTTGTGTGATAGGAAATACCTATCACACAAAATGCTCCGCAGGGGCGCTCATCGTCCGGGGAACGATGGTTTAGCGCCGACCGAAACGAAGTGTAGAGCGCACCTCGCGGAGATGAAATATATGTTTCACATACCGCTCGGGCGCGAAAGAGTCGCAAGCGACTCTTTATTGTGTAAACCATGCTATAGTAGTATAATAGAGGAAGCAATACCACAGAAAAGGATTGATGGTTGATGCATGAATTGTCAGTGGCTTTTCCTATGACGTGATATCGGGAAAGGAATTCGAGATAGAACAGATGGAGGTAAGTGGAGATGTTGAATAGCGCACATGGGTTAGATAGCCAGTGGGAGCATAGCCTGCAGCCGTTGGACGAGATCGCAGGGTTTCAGGTGCGTCCGGGCTTTTACCGCGTGAATGGAGCCGTACAGGGCAAGGGCGGTGTGAGCTTTACCATCAGCTCGCATTATGCGACCGGATGTACGCTGTTGCTCTTTCATCCGAGAGAGCGGGAGACGTATGCAAGGCTGCCGTTTCCGGATAATTACCGGATTGGCAGCACCTATTCGATGTTTGTGTTCGGGTTAAATATTGAGGATTTTGAGTATGCCTATCAG
This sequence comes from Oscillospiraceae bacterium, assembly GCA_963640395.1. Lineage (GTDB taxonomy): Bacteria > Bacillota > Clostridia > Lachnospirales > Lachnospiraceae > W0P33-017. The sequence continues at coordinate 7,278 of CAVHZH010000065.1, read as the reverse complement.
TTTGACGGTCCTTACGATGAGTCGCGCGGACACCGTTTTGATAAACATGCGGTTTTGCTCGACCCGTATGCACGTGCTGTGACAGAGCAGCGTGTGTGGGGCGAAAAATTCGAGGGCGAGCATGTTTACAAGGCGCGTGTCGTGGAAAACAATTTTGACTGGGGCTCAAAAAAACAACTGGAAAACAAGCTGGAGGATCTGATCATCTATGAGATGCACGTGCGCGGTTTTACGATGAGCCCGTCATCCGGGGTGAAGGCGCGCGGCACCTTTGAGGGTATCCGTGAAAAGATTCCTTATCTGAAGGCGCTTGGTGTCAATGCGGTGGAGCTGATGCCGATTTTTGAGTTTGATGAGATGGATTCGGCGCGGGAATATGACGGCAGACAGCTTTTAAACTATTGGGGCTATAATACGGTTTGTTTTTTTGCGCCGAACACGAGCTATTCCTCGGTGCAGGAGCACAATCATGAGGGCGATGAGCTCAAGCGTCTGATCCGCGAGCTTCATGAAAATGGGATCGAGATCATACTGGATGTGGTATTTAACCATACGGCAGAGGGAAACGAGCTCGGACCGACGTTTTCATTCAAGGGAATTGACAATAAGATCTACTATATGCTCACACCGGAGGGCTATTATTATAATTTCAGCGGCTGCGGCAACAGTGTGAACTGCAACCACCCGATCGTGCGCCAGTTTATCATGGACTGTCTGCGCTACTGGGTCGTGGAGTACCGCGTGGACGGTTTCCGGTTCGATCTGGCATCGATCCTCAGCAGGGATGAGAACGGTGCGCCGATGGAGAAGCCGCCGCTGCTTGAGCACATGGCGTTTGACCAGATCCTTTCCGGCGTCAAGCTGATTGCCGAGGCTTGGGATGCGGGCGGACTTTATCAGGTCGGCACGTTTCCGAGCTGGAACCGGTGGGCGGAGTGGAACGGCAGATACCGCGATGATATGCGCCGTTTCTTAAAGGGTGATGACGGCATGGCTCCGGCTGCGGTGGCACGCATGACCGGCTCGCGTGATATCTATGATCCGCTCGTGCGCGGACAGAATGCGTCGGTGAATTTTCTCACCTGCCATGACGGATTTACGCTGTATGACCTGTACGCTTACAATATGAAGCATAACGAGGCAAACGGCTGGGACAATACGGACGGGGACAATAACGGAAACAGTTGGAACTGCGGCTGTGAGGGCGAGAACCGGGATCCGCAGATCGAGGCGCTGCGCAGACGGATGATCAAAAATGCGTTTGCGACACTGCTTTGCAGCCGCGGGTCTGCGATGTTTTATGCGGGTGATGAATTTTGCAACACACAGTTCGGAAACAACAATGCATACTGTCAGGATAACGAGATCTCGTGGCTGGACTGGGGGCGCATGGAGCAATATGCGGATGTTTATGCATTTGCAAAATTCATGATCCATTTTCGGAAAGCACATCCGGTGCTGCGCAAGCCGACCAAACCGGCAACATGCGGATTTGCGGATATTTCTTACCATCACGGCAGGGCATGGAATTCGGATTGCGGCAACAATGCGCGTCTGATCGGGCTGTTGTACGCCGGACAGGATGAAAAGGGCGAGGATGATCTGATATTTGTCGGTGTGAATACCTACTGGGAAAAGCTCGGAATGAGTTTTCCGGAGGCACCTGCGGGCAGACAGTGGATGCTGGTGGCGGACACCGCACGCGAGGGGGCGCTGCCGCTGAATGAGTGGATCACTGTCGGGCGCTATGATCTGGGACCGCGCAGCGTGATCGTGCTCACAGCCAGCGAGTGCAAATAATACCGGGAGAAGAAAAAATCGTATGCAGCATACGCTACATACGATTTTTGATTTTTGAATGATTGACCATATATCTTGCCGCGTACATGACCGGTGTGTCTGCCAGACTGGTGAAAATAAAAATGATATAGCTTGACCACGCGATCGAGATCAGTGTAGGCAGCGGATATGTCCCTGCGAATGCGCCGAACGTGAACAGCAGTGTGTTGAGCAACTGTGAGATCAACGTGGAACCGTTGTTGCGCAGCCACAGGAAACGGCTGGAATCCCCGCATTTTTTCGTGGTGAATGCCCACCATTTGTGGTAAGCCCACACATCAAAGCGCTGGCAGATCGCATACACGACAAAGCTGGTCAGCATTAGCCGGGGCGTGTTCGAGAAGATCGCCTGCATGTGGGGCATTGCGAAATCGCTCTCCGCGGGAACGTAGTGCAGCCATGACTGCGAGATCACGATAAACGCGAGCGAGCTGGCAATGCCGATGTTGACAGCCTTGTTGGATGCCTCCTTGCCATAAAATTCGCTGAGCAGATCCGTAACGAGGAAGGTCGATGCAAAGAGGATGTTTCCGAGTGTCTGTTCCATGCCAAAGGCATTGACGACGATCAACACCTCGATGTTTGCGGAGATGGTGGCGAGTACCGTCCAGCAGTACAGACCGCTTTCGCCGAACAGCCGGAAGAAAACGAGTACAAGGGAAAAGGTCACGATCAGTGACCCGATCAGTAATAATTCATTCATTTGTTTTGCTCCTTTCCAACACCGAAATCGGTGTTATTTAACAGAATATCTACGCGGGGATCATCGCAGTAGACCGGATAAACCTGTGCCATAAAATCAGACAAAACAGCGGTATCGGGCTTTACGGCGGTGCTGTTTTCCACCATGAGGTTCACACAGACGCGCTCGAAATGGGCGAGACCGGTTTCGATGTCGTCACGCATGGAAGCAGCGGTCTGCCCAGTCAGCCCGAACAGCAGACACACTTCATCAAAGTCTGCGGCGATCACTGCGGAATCGCGCTCGTCAATGCCTTTGTCGAGGATGCGCTCCCTGAAATCAGCGTCAAACGTCTCAACACCGATTTTGATCTTGACCGTGATACCGGCATCCGTAAAAAATGCGCGGTAGGCGGGCAGCTCCCTCCGGTGTATCCAGTGGCATTCAAAGTGCAGCTCGCGAATCTGTTTTTCCAGACAGATGTCGCGGATCAGCGTCAGTGTATTTTGATCCAGATCCATCAGACTTCCGGAATTGATGACCTCCAGCTTGCTGTATCTGCCGTCTACCTGTGCGAGTGCGGAGCGGTTCAGCGCATAATTTGCCGATTCATCACGCGAAAAATCGAGATGATAATCGCAGAATTTACAGCGCCGCCATTTGCAGCCGCTGCCGCGCAGCATGACGATTTCGCGCGGATTTTTTTCGGTAATGACGCTGTAGCGTACCGGGTTGAAGGTGTCAGACATAGCGGGGCTATCCTTTCTGAAATATAGTAGTAATATCGTTGTTTGTATACTGATAAAAGCTGCCGGCTGCGATTGCTTACAGTTGCAGGGCAACAAAAAAGGACACAAACCTGTGCCCATCAAAAAACAGAAAGCCTTGCGGCTCTCAATCCCTAGTTTTGTTTATAGACAGGATGGTCACGAACTGTCTCGCCGGGTGCGGCGTATGTAATTATCGCATGAATCCATGCGGATGCATCCCGGTTATCGTACCAGAGCCGGAGATAAAATGCAAGGGGTTTTATAAAAATTTCCAGCCGGACAGGATTGACGCTGCCCCGCTGGGAAATTATAATAGGTGGATAGCTAATGAGACAGAGAGGAATACACATATGAGAATACCGGTGGTCGTCGATTGCCGTGAGAAATGCAGACTCCGCTATCACTTCCGGCTACGCCGTTTCGGGCTGGATCGGGGAGAGGCGAAAAAATACCGCGGGATGGTTTCTAGGCGCAGGTTGGAGCGTTTAAAGGAATATTGCAGGGAGAACCATCTGAAATTTTATATCGACAACCGCTACGGCACGCGGGATTCCGGCTACCGGTCGCGCTTTTTAAAGCACAACGATCCGGTGCTCGGCTGCTTTTATTTCTGCGCATATTGCGGCAGACCGGTATCCGTGAAGCGCGTGACGGTCGATCATCTCTATCCGGTCGCAAAGGTATCGCGCGATCCTGCATTGCAGAAAAAGCTGCACAGACAGGGGATTGATGATCTCAACAGCGAGAAAAATCTGGTGCCGGCATGTTATCGCTGCAATCAGGCGAAAGCGGCACAGATGGGCGCGTGGATCAGACGGGGAAAGATCGGCAGACATGCGTGGATCTGGATCATCCGCTGGATGTTACGGCTGGCGTTTGTGGCAGCCGCAGGGTATGCGGCTTACCGATTGTATTTCATTTTACACATGGAAAATGTGCTGGTTCATTGTAAAAATATGTTGCGTATACTATAGTGGGGATAGATTTGCAGGCGTTGTTTACACAAAATTGGTTACAGTGTCAAAACTCATCTTCCACGACATGCTTGCATGTCGGTGGGAGATGGAGTTTATGACACGCCCTTCAATGAGGATGAAGTGGGGCAAAAGCACCACGGGAATCCGAATTGAAGTAGGATTGTGGGAGTGCGAAGCACGAAACAATCCGTGTAACCGGAGGTTCGGGTGTTTTGACACCCGAACCAAAATTACAGAGGAAAAAAGCATGGGAATGAATGAAGTAGTGAGTGCAGACCGGGTACATATTGGATTTTTTGGCTGCCGGAATGCAGGTAAATCGAGTCTTGTCAATGCGGTGACTGCACAGCGGTTGTCCGTCGTCAGTGACACGGCGGGTACGACGACCGACCCGGTCAAAAAGGCGATGGAGCTGCTGCCGATCGGTCCGGTGGTGATCGTGGACACACCGGGCTTTGATGACACGGGTGCGCTCGGCGAACAGCGCGTGGCGCGCACGAGAGAGGTGCTGCGCACGATCGATGTGGCTGTGCTGGCCATCGATGCGGCGGCTGGGGCGCATGAGACGGATCGCGAGCTGCTGGCGCTGTTTGAAGAACGCAGGCTGCCGTACCTGATCGCGTGGAATAAATCGGATGTCGGTGCGCCTGTGGCTGTGCTGGCAGGAATACCGGCGGAGCGACAGCTCTCGGTGAGCGCAAAATACGGCACCGGCATCTATGAGCTCAAGGAGGCGATCGGCGCACTGACAAAGGGTGTGGCGGAGCAGTGTTCGCTCATCGCAGACAAGCTAAAGCCGGGCGCGCTCGTCGTGCTCGTCGTGCCGATCGATTCGGCAGCACCGAAAGGCAGGCTGATCCTGCCGCAGCAGCAGACACTCCGGGATATTTTGGATGCGGATGCGCGTGCGCTTGTGGTCAAGGAGAACGAGCTGGCGCATACACTCGAGGAACTGCGCACACCCCCTGCACTGGTGATCACGGATTCGCAGGTGTTCGGAAAGGTGATGAAGATCGTGCCAAGGGAGGTTCCGCTGACCTCATTTTCGATCCTGATGGCGCGTAAAAAGGGCTTTCTGGAGCTCGCGGTGTCCGGTGTGGCGAAGCTGGATGAATTAAAGGACGGCGACCGTGTCCTGATCTGTGAGGGATGCACACATCACAGACAGTGCGGGGATATCGGCACACAAAAGCTACCGGGCTGGCTGCGTGCCTACACCGGAAAGCAGTTGGAGCTGACCTTTGCGTCCGGCAAGGATTTCACGGAGCATGTCGGTGATTATGCACTTGTGATCCACTGCGGCGGCTGTATGCTGACGGAGCGTGAGGTGTGCGCCCGCATGGAGCAGGCTGCAGCGCAGCACATACCGGTGACAAATTACGGTACGGCGATCGCACAGATGAACGGCATCCTTGACCGTTCGCTGGAGATATTTCCGGAACTGCACAGATAGATCAGGCAGCAAATCGCTGTACTAGGGGCTTGCGCAGGGTGTGAAATCCGCTAGACCGCGTGTGCGCAGCAAAAGAAAAGCATAGGAGAGAACGGATGGCTGATAGAGCATACGGGATACAACAGATCAGGCAGTGGATCGACCGGCTGGAGACGGATCACATGCTGCCGCAGGAGCAACTGGCGGCACTGCTGGACTGCGGACAGGCAGAGAGTGATGCGTACCTGTTTGAACGGGCGCGTCAAGTACGCGAATCCGTATATGGAAAAGCGGTCTACATGCGCGGGCTGATCGAGTTTACAAATTATTGTAAAAATGACTGCTATTACTGCGGGATACGAAGGAGTGCGGCGGGGGCACAACGCTACCGGCTGAGCGAGGAACAGATTTTAACGTGCTGTGAGCGCGGGTATGGACTCGGTTTCCGCACCTTTGTATTGCAGGGTGGTGAGGATGCTTATTTTACTGACGAGCGGATCGTACAGATCGTGCGCCGGATCAAGGAGCTTTATCCGGACTGTGCACTTACCCTGTCGATCGGCGAGCGGGAGCGGGAGAGCTACGAGGCATTTTTTGCGGCGGGAGCGGATCGCTATCTGCTGCGCCATGAGACTGCGGACGAGGCGCATTACCGGCTGCTGCATCCGCCGCAGCTGAGCCTGTCGCACCGCAAGCAATGCCTGCGGCAGCTGAGGGAGATCGGCTATCAGGTCGGATGCGGGTTTATGGTTGGTTCGCCCGGACAGACAACGGATTATCTGGTGGAGGATCTGCTGTTTATCCACGAGCTGGATCCGCAGATGGTCGGGATCGGACCGTTTGTGCCGCACCACGATACACCGTTTGCAAATGAGCCGCAGGGCGGGCTGGAGCTGACGCTGCGGCTGCTTTCCATCATACGGCTCATGCAGCCCCATGTGCTGCTCCCGGCGACGACGGCGCTCGGAACGATCGACCCGCGGGGGCGGGAAAAGGGCATGTTAGCGGGCGCAAACGTCGTGATGCCGAATCTCTCCCCGGGGGATGTCCGCAAAAAATATTTGCTGTATGATAACAAGATCTGCACCGGGGATGAGGCTGCGGAATGTGTCGCTTGTTTGGGAAAAAGAATCGCATCCACCGGCTATGAGTTGGTCAGTGACCGCGGTGATTATAGATAGAAAGAATGGCAGATCGGGCAGCAGCCTGATCGATGTGCGGGGCGTTTCGTCATTCCGACGGAAAAAAAGAAAAATGTTTAGGTAATCCGTGCATAGTAAATCCTTCTAAAATTTTGTATAGTAATTACAGCGAGAGGAGAACGATACATATATCGTTTGAGGGAAAGTAAAAACATCGTAACTGTTCAGTACCCTCACAGTTACAAATGCAAAATCCATGAGAATCGGCTACGCCGATGGGATTTTGCACCCCTGAATCATGTTCATACACCCTCAGCAGTGCGTGCTTCGGGCTGTCCTGAACAGTTACAAAACATCTTTTATTTTTTAGGAGGGCAAGGGAATGTCAAGTTTATCATGTAAGAATATTTGTAAGAGATATCCGAACGGTTTTGAG
>CAVHZH010000064.1:0-13460 GCA_963640395.1 Oscillospiraceae bacterium | reverse complement strand
GCTGCTTCGCAGCGCAAATCCGGCGCGGGAAACGCTTTAATCAGCGTTTCCCTAAAACTCGACTAATTTTCTCATCTTGCCTGCGGAATCTGCACCGGCAGCTTCTCCTGTGATTAGCTGATAGTAAAAGCGAGGGTTATGCATATGCACATGCATAACCCTTTTTCTACTCTTACATCATTTTTTCTTTATGATATTTTTTCTCACACTGTATCCAAAGGTACCGATCGCCTTTCCCAGCTTGAAATATGTGCCATGTGAATAGGCAACCAGCCCCGCATCATTCAGATGGAACGTGCCATTTTCGTCCATATAACGCTCATCCACCGTCACGCTGACCACCTCCGCCAGAAACAGATCATGACTTCCAAGCGGGATGACCTGCCTGATGCGGCATGCCAGATTGACCGGACTCTCTGCGATCGCCGGTGCCGAAACTCCCTCGACTGCGACCGGTGTCAGCCCCATCTGAGAAAATTTATCAACATCCCTGCCCGAGCGCACGCCGCAGTAATCACATGCCCGCACGAGCGGCTCATGTACCAGATTCACGACAAATTCTTTGGTTTCACACAAAATCGCATGGGAATAACGCTCTTTTCTCACCGAGATAGACAGCATGGCAGGATCGGAATTGACCGTCCCCGCCCACGCGACGGTGATAATGTTCGGTTTCTCGCCTTCACGCGCCAGACTGACCATCACTGCCGGAACCGGATATAACATATTTCCGGCACGCCATGTCTGCTTGTTTTCGAACGCGTTTTTTGTGTTTTTGTTCGCTGCATGAGCATTTTTACCGTCAGGATGATGTTTGTGATCCCTGTAATTCCTTTTCGCCGCCATTGTCAGGACTCCTGTAATGCCCGGATCAGCTCCGGTATAAACTGCTTTTTACGGGAAACGACACCCTTGAGCAGCGTCTCATCGCCATCTACCTGCGCATGTGTAAATGCCTGTGCGAGAATCCGCGCCGCGCCCTCTCCTGCGCACAAAATCTGCGACTGCTCCTGCACGATATTGGTCAGCATGATAAATACCATGTCCAGCTTGCGCTCTAAGAGCATCGTATCCAGATACCCCTGTACGCGATCCTTGACATCCGCGAGATCGAGTGCACTCATCGCGCTGATCTGGCTCACGCCAAACGTGATCTTTTCCGCTGTAAATGTCTTGAAATCGAGATAACAGATCTCCTCGATCGTCTTTTTGCTGAAATCACTGCCCGCGCGGAACATATTGCTCGCAAATGCCTCGATGTCGATACCCGCGATCTGCGCCAGTGTCTGCGCCGCCTCCCTGTCAAACTGTGTACAGGTCGGTGAGCGGAACATCAGCGTGTCAGATATGATCGCCGCACACAACAGCCCGGCAATCTTTTGGTCAACCTCAATGCCCTTTTCCTGATACATGCTCCATATAATAGAAGAAGTCGAACCGAGCGGCTGGTTGCGGAAAAACACCGGCGATATCGTCTCTAGGCTGCCGAGCCTGTGATGGTCAATGATCTCTAAAATCTCCGCGCCGGAAATGCCGTCAACCGCCTGCGTCTTTTCATTATGATCGACTAAGATCACACGCTTTTTCTGCATACTCAACAAATTTCTGCGGGAAATCATACCCACATAATCGCTGTTCTCATCGAGCACCGGAAAATCGCGGTGGCGCTCCTTCGACATGACCTCCCGGATGTCATCCACATAATCGTCCAGCTCGAAGGTCACGAGATTATTTTTCGTCATGATCGAGCGGATCGGCATACTCTGGTTGATCAACCGGGCGGTCGTAAACGTATCATACGGTGTCGAGATCAGCACGCAGTCCCTGTTTTTTGCCATCTCTAAAACCTGCTTTGACACCTGCGAACCGCCGCAGATAACCATACAGCTCACATCAAGCTCCAACGAGCGCACCTGCATCTCCTCTCGGTCGCCCAAAATGACCAGATCATCCTTTGAAATATACTCTTCAACGCGCTCTCTGTTCCCGGCTGCGACCTCGACCTTTCCGTGTCTGAAAATCGCATGCTCGTTTCCGGTCAGCAATGTACCGTTGAGCGTCTCGATAATATTGCGGTAACGCGGTCTTGCCTGCGAGAGGCTTTCCTGATTCGATACCTCCATATAACACATGGCGATATCGTTGTTCGAGATCAGACCCGCCAGCTTGCGCGACTCATCCACGATCGGCAGCGTCACGACGCGCTCCGTCTGCATGAGCTCCCATGCCTTTTTGAGCGTGATGCCGTCCCGCACACCTGCGGTACGCCGGATATTGATATCCTTGACCTGCGCCCCTACGTCACTGACTTCCTCCGGTGCCTCCACCTCAAAATAATCGAGCACATACTGTGTCTCTCCATTCATCGCACCGGCACGTTTCGGTACATACTGTTCTCTCTCTGTCTGATTTTTCAATGCGGCATATGCGATCGCCGCACAAATAGAATCAGTGTCCGGGTTCTTATGACCGATCACCCAGACACTGTTTGTTCCCTGATAATTCATATACTACCTATTTCCTATACTACTTATTTCCTGTCATTTATCTTAAGATCAACAATGCGATCAATCCTGCGATCCCAAGCAGATTCAAAATCGAGATCGTCAGTGAAGCCTTGATCAGCGACGCATGATGATTCATCTGCGCCCTCAGCTCATCCATCTTTAGCTCCACATGCCCGCGAAGCTGCTCATCACCCTCGGATAACAGCTTGCTCTGCTCATCGAGTGATACCTGGATATTCCGATAACACTTGACATCCTCGGCATGGATCTTTTCTACCAGATCTTCCCTGAGCGTCGTCATCTGACTGTTCATTTCCGTGGAAAGCTCGCCGATCTGCTCGGAATGGTTCAACTGATCGAGCTGTTCTTTCAATCCCTCCAGACTGCGGGTGTTCTGATCGATCATGTTCTGTGTCGCAGCCTCTACCGCCTGTCTGGTCTTTTCTGTGGACTGGCTGATCTCATGTGCCAGATTCTGTGTCAGACCACCGACCTCTTTGCTGACCGTATCCGACAGTCCGTTCATTTCTGTGCGGACACCGACAGACATCGCATCGATCTGCTGGGATACCTGCTTCATGATCTTATCCGCTTCACCGCGGCGCGCATGCATCATCTGATCCAGCGAACGCGCCTTCGCCGTCCGTTCTTCCACGACTCCCTGCAGCTCCTTCGCCTTTGATTCGCGGTTCTGCATTAACTGCTGCAGCTGTTTCGCCTTCTCGCGAAATTCATCTATCTGTTGAATCAGGATATCTTCTTTTTCCAAATCTATCATATCGGACACATCCATTCCTATTTTCTGAGAAATATGCTCCAGTTCATCCGTCTCTGCAACCGGATCCCGCAAAACTGCCGGTTCTGTCTCCTGCTCCTGTGGCTCATCCGCAACAAAAGTGTTTTCCTGCGCGATGGCATCCGGCAAAACAGCTTCCGGCTCTGCCTCCTGTACCGGTTCATCCTCCGGTACTGTCAGATCGTCCGCCTGCTGCGGCGTGGATTGCTCCGGCCCAAACAGATCCTCCGACTCGTCAAAATACTCCGGCTCATCCAAGTATTCCGGCTCTTTCATCGGCTCATCCAAGTATTCCGGCTTCTTCATCGGCTCGTCCGGCTCGGGCTGCACCCTTTTGGTATGTACTTCTCCCTGTCTATGTGTAACAGCCGCCTGCCGCGATGCAGACACTGTCCGCTTTTCAGGTCTTTTCTGCGGTCTGCGGAACCACCCTTCTATCTGAAGCATAGCTTTCCTCCTAATATGACTCAACTATACCTCATTGTAACATCTGGAATGTGTTTTGTAAATGCTATTTGAACATCGTCCGGCAGATCTTCTTGCCGGCTTCGGTCTTGAAAATGCGCTCGCACACAGTTTCTACCTGCTGCTTGTCTACGCCGCCTGCACGGAAGCCCTCCTCAAACAGATTCACGAGAAAATCAGCCTCGACCAGAATCTGGTAATCAATGCCGTCGATGTTTGTATAGGTGTGATGATGACCGACCAGATAGCTCACACGCTCAATGATCTTCGGGTCATAGTCCAGCTCCGCAAGCATCTTTTCTGCGTAAGCCGGTCCCTCCTTTTCCTGCAAAGGTCCCTCGCAGCTTCCGTATTTTTCCTCCGCAATGCGGATACCGATGTCATGTACGATCGTTGCTGTCTCGATCAGAAAAATCTCATCCTCGCTGAGTCCCTCCATCTCTGCGATCAGCTCGCCAAAACGGTGTACCTTTATAAAATGCTGGATGCGCTCGGCATCGCCTGCGTAAAAATCAATCATTTTTAACGTCAGTTCGTCTAATACGTTCATAGTTTATCCTCCTCCAAATATGGAAAAAATACCCTGCGAGCCATCCGCCCGCAGGGTATCCATATCATTCTTGTGCGGCTGAATTATTTGTATAACTCAACTAACTTCTGTAAGTGCTCGAAACGAGCCTTTGCAGCTTCCTCAGACTCCTTAAACAGTCTCTCGGCTCTCTCAGGGAACGGCTTAACAAGACGTGTATAACGTGACTCGTTGTTCAGGAAATCCTGATATGTGCCGTCGCCAGCCTTAGATGTCAGGGTGAACGGGTTCTTGCCCTCTGACTTTAATGCAGGGTTGAATGAGAACAGGTTCCAGTAACCGGAAGCTACTGCCTTCTTCATCTCATCCTGGCAGTGGTTCATACCGCCCTTAGCGATACCGTGCAGCTCACAAGGAGCGTAACCGATGATCAATGAAGGTCCGTTGTATGCCTCAGCCTCAGCGATAGCCTTTACAGCCTGTGCAGGGTTCGCACCGAGCGCGATCTGTGCTACATATACATAGCCATAGCTCATAGCGATCTCTGACAGAGATTTCTTGCCGATCTCCTTACCAGCAGCAGCGAACTGACAAACCTCACCGATGTTGGAAGCCTTAGATGCCTGTCCACCGGTATTAGAATACATCTCGGTATCGAATACCATAACGTTTACGTTCTCGCCGGAAGCAAGTACGTGATCCAGTCCGCCGAATCCGATATCGTATGCCCATCCGTCACCACCGAAGATCCATACGGATTTCTTTCCGAGGTAATCCTTCTTGTCGATAGCAGCCTGTGCGTCAGGACATCCTGCTGCAGCAGCCTTCTCTAACTCAGCAACGAGTGCCTTTGTAGGCTCTACGTTCGCCTTTGTATTGTCCTTTGTCTCCATGAACTTGTCAAATGCAGCCTTTAACTCAGCAGATGCCTTGTCTGAGCTTGCGCAAGCCTTTGCAGACTCGATAGCCATCTCGCGCAGATACTTCTGTCCGACTTCCATACCAAGACCATGCTCAGCATTGTCCTCGAACAGTGAGTTAGACCATGCAGGTCCCTTCTTGCTATCCTTGTTTACAGTATAAGGTGAGGTAGCTGCCGGGTTACCCCAGATAGAAGAACATCCTGTTGCGTTAGAGATGTACATCTGCTCACCAAATAACTGGGTGATCAATCTTGCATAAGAGGTCTCAGCACATCCTGCACAAGAGCCGGAGAACTCAAGTAAAGGCTGGTTGAACTGTGATCCCTTCGGTGTAGTATCAGAAAGACCAACATCCTTCTTGCCTACGTTTGCTACTAAATAATCAAATACGGGCTGCTCTGCTGCCTGTGACTCCTGAGGAACCATTGCGATCGCATTGGTCGGGCAGACAGTGATACACTCGCCGCATCCCATACAGTCTAACGGAGATACGCTCATGGTGTACTTGTACTCGCCAGCCTTTGGCTTCATATCTGCTAACTTGATGTTAGAAGGAGCTGCCTTTACCTCGTCATCGCTCAGTAAGAACGGACGGATGGTAGCATGTGAGCAGACAAATGCACAGTTGTTACACTGGATACACTTCTGCGCATCCCACTCAGGAACAGTAACGGCTGTACCGCGCTTCTCGTATGCAGATGCACCGGTCTGGAACTGACCATCCTCGATACCCTTGAATGCAGATACAGGGAGGCTGTCTCCATCCATCTTGGAAATAGGATCTAACAGCTTGTTGACCATATCTACGACCTCGGGACGACCGGTCTTCTCAGCCTTAGCAGCATCGGGAGCCGGATTCTTCCATGCATCGGGAACCTCTACCTTGTGTACAGCGTCTACACCGGCATCGATAGCCTTGTAGTTCATCTCTACGACAGCGTCACCCTTCTTTGAGTAAGACTTTTTAGCTGCCTGCTTCATGAACTCGATCGCATCGTCGATCGGCATAACGTCTGCTAACTTGAAGAAAGCTGACTGTAAGATGGTATTGGTTCTCTTACCCATACCGATCTCGATCGCCTTATCGATCGCGTTGATCGTGTATAACTGAATGTTGTTGTCAGCGATATACTTCTTTGCCTCTGCGTTCAGATGATGATCTAACTCCTCATCTGTCCACTGGCAGTTGATCATAAATACTCCGCCCGGCTTTACATCCTGAACCATCTTCATGCCCTGGATCACATATGCAGGGTTGTGGCAGGCTACGAAATCTGCCTGATTGATGTAGTAAGGGCTCTTGATCGGGTTGTCACCAAAACGCAAATGGGAAATGGTCACACCACCGGTCTTTTTAGAGTCATACTGGAAGTATGCCTGGATATACTTATCTGTGTGGTCACCGATGATCTTTGTAGAGTTCTTGTTCGCACCTACAGTACCATCTCCGCCGAGACCCCAGAACTTGCACTCCTTGGTGCCTGCTGCTGAAGTAATCGGTGCGGGCTTCACCTCAGGTAAGCTCAGTTCGGTCACATCATCGACGATACCGATGGTGAAACGAGCCTTCGGAGCGTCTTTCTCCAGCTCCTTGTATACAGCGAATACGGATGAAGGAGGAGTATCCTTTGATCCTAAGCCGTAACGTCCGCCTGTCAGGATGATGTCATTCAAGCCAGCCTCACGCAGTGTGGCAGCTACATCCAGATATAACGGCTCACCCAGAGATCCGGGCTCTTTTGTTCTGTCTAATACAGCGATCTTCTTTGCAGTCTTAGGTAATACCTTTAAGATCGCCTGTGAAGACCACGGACGATACAAACGAACCTTGATCAGTCCGACCTTCTCGCCCTTGGCTGTCAGATAATCAATAACTTCTTCTGCAACGTCACAGATAGAACCCATAGCGACGATCACGCGGTCTGCGTCCTCTGCTCCGTAGTAGTTGAACAGGTCATAGTTTGTGCCTAACTTCTCATTGACTTTCTTCATGTACTTCTCAACAACTGCGGGAAGTGCATCATAGAAACCATTGCAAGCCTCACGGTGCTGGAAGAAAACGTCACCATTCTCGTGGGAACCACGTGCTGCGGGATGCTCGGGATTCAATGCGTGATCGCGGAACTCCTTCACTGCGTCCATCGGGCACATATCCTTCAGATCTTCATAGTCCCATTTCTCGATCTTCTGGATCTCGTGAGAGGTACGGAATCCATCGAAGAAGTTTACGAAAGGAACCTTGCCTTCTAATGCTGCACAGTGTGCAACGGGGCTTAAGTCCATAACCTCCTGCGGGTTGGTCTCTGCTAACATAGCGAAACCGGTCTGACGGCAAGCGTATACGTCACTGTGATCACCGAAAATGTTCAGTGCGTGTGAAGATACGGTACGTGCAGATACGTGGAATACAGAAGGTAAATTCTCACCTGCGATCTTGTACATGTTGGGGATCATCAATAATAATCCCTGTGAAGCGGTAAATGTAGTGGTCAGGGCACCTGCTGCAAGGGAACCGTGTACGGTACCTGCTGCACCGGCCTCAGACTCCATCTCTACGACCTTGACGGTATTTCCAAAAATGTTCTTCTGTCCTGCTGCTGACCACTGATCGACTGTATCAGCCATCGGAGAAGACGGTGTGATCGGATAGATACCAGCTACTTCGGTGTAGGCATAAGCTACATGAGCGGCAGCGGTATTACCATCCATTGACTGTTTTGCTCTGGGCATTGGTATATCCTCCTTTAATATTCGCGTCGAACTTCGACACATGTTTTGTCATATCGACCTATCCTATATATTAGCATTTATTTTTTCGATTGTAAAGGTTCGGGGCTGTACTAAACGAAGTGCAAGCAACAGTTCAGCCATCACCTGCAAAAAATGTGCGAATCATGCTTGCATGAATGAGCACATTTTTTGCAGGTGATGAGGTGAGCGCCGGGTCATGAGCAAAGTTAACTGCGCAGCAGTGGGAAAACGCCGTCAGGCGTCGTTGCGAATGGCGCGTGCTGAACTGTTACAGTGCAAAAATACGGCATTGCATTTACAATATTTGTAAAGATGGCAAAGATGCCAGTGAAAGAAAGAATCCTGCCCGGAGGGCTATTTATGTAATAGGAATTTCCTATCGAATGAAAAAAACAGCCATGCAGCAACATGTTCTGTTACTGCATGACTGTATGTGCCTGTTGCAAGACGTCAGGTTATCAAATCTCTTTTTATCTCGCAAAACCCGCTTATCAAACTCCTAAAAGGAATTGGATCTTTTTATTGACGGTTATAACCTTTCGATTTTCACATCCACCCAATCCGTCTCTAACGGCTGACTTGCAAGCGATGTAAATGCAAACGTGTTATATTCGCTGGTCGGGATTTTCACGCCCTTAATCTGTATCTTGCTCGCATGTTCCAAGTCAATATGTCCCAGCTGCTCGTTGCTAATTAAATATTTACTCTCTCCTGATTCATACTCCATACACCCACGAATGGTATATTCCGTTCCATCAACTCTCAACACGAACCCGCAGCCGAGCTTTGGAGTCTTAATATCCTGATCATCTTCCAGTGTATTACTCACCGACATCAGAATCCCGGCTTCTTTGCAATAGGAAACGCTCTCTATAGCAGATTCAGTCGCCGTTTTAATAGTTGTCAATGCCGGTATGGTAAGCGTATCCCCCGCCAGATCGCATAACGTGGCAACTTCAGACCCGCTCTCCATTTTCGCAGTCACTGCTATGTCTTTAGCACCGGTCAAATTCAGATTCCAGATCGAAACATTTACAGTATACGCATCCGGCAGTATAACTTCAACACCTTCTTTCTCAGTACGATATGTCGTGCCATTCACCGAACTACCCGTCGCCGTAACAACCAGATTTTGGTCTATAGTATTGGGATGCAGCAACGGTCTCCGAAACCCCGCCACCATATATTGACCGTCAGATGAAATGTATGCCAGCTCTTTTTCAGAACCATCTTCTATTGTCTCTATTTTATTTTTGATGGTTTCCACTTTTTGGTTGTTTTTACCTGTCAGTCCCGGTCCGTTGGTTGGCTGTGTATAGCCAACAGAAAGCTCCCCATTCGGAAGCTGTGCGCTTATTTCCAAGTCTACGCGTCCTGTCATAATAGCACAATTTGTAACAGATACCGATTTAACCTCGCACGAAGTTGTTTCGTTTGTCATTTCATTGTTATTAGTCACAGCCGAACCTGTAATGGTAAAGCATGTCGTAGCCGGCGTACTGTCCGTGTTCAACAGCTGATCAAAGTATAGATATACCTTATTCCTAGCTGAGTTCACCACCGCTCTGGTTAATTTAGGAGCAGTATCAAATCCGGATGTACCACTCGCATAACTCGATCCGTCCCCTGATTCTTTCACCTCCACAGCACCAGCAGTCACTATGGATGAAGTCTTATCACCCCGACGAACGACACTATATACTATTTTTGATTGAGTGGTGTTACCGACTGTATAGTCATAACATTCCGCGTGTTCCTGGTCATCCGAAATTTTCAGATATCCATAATCATCTGCAGGAACAGGCGCTGTCTCGTCATTCCCTGCATGTCCATGCAAAACAGACGTCACATTCACTTTGTTCTCCTTAGCCGTAGAATCGTCTGTTGCCACTATATTATAGATCTCCACCGGATACTTAGCTGTTGCATTGCCTTTTTTTAGTTTATAAGTTACTTTTATTTGTATTTTTTCTTCATTATCTATCGCCGCGGCAGTTGTTACTTTCGGATAACCCTCTTCAAATACACTATTTATATTAATTTCAGGCTCTTTCTCGGTGCTGCCACTGTTTCCGCTGCTGCTCCCTCCCGTACTTCCACTGTTCGACGTAGTCTCCTCTTTCGTCTTTGGAGCCTCTACGCCGTCCTTTACCTGAATCTTATCCGCCGTGACCGTAACCTCTGTCCCATTGGCATTTACATAGACAGTACCTGCCTTGCCGGCGCCTATGATCCTTGCACCTTCTGCGTTCAGCTCAACCTGATCCACTGACGAGTCTGCGTCTACTGATATAACAGCATTTTTCGCAGTATCCTTCACTGTCAATTTGCCTACGGTCGCCCCGACAAGATCTACGCGGGTACCTTCTCCGACGACAATGACTGTCGCATATTTTGTCTTTCCTTTCAGGATGACATGACCGCTGCGGATGATCAGCTTATCCTTGATCGATACATTGTCCAATGTAACTACCTGACTGCCTACGCCATCGCCGATGACCAGGTTGGCTGCGACTGCCGTATCCTTTAAGGTCACACCCGCTTTTTTGATGACTGCATTTCCTTTTTTTACATTCGTTGCCGAGCTGGTCAATACATTGGGAAACAGTCTGTTCAGTGCAGCTGTCAGATTCGTTTTGGTCAATTTCTGATTGGCATTCTGGAGACCGAGCACTTCCGCTTTGTTCACCTCGAGTACCTTCGATACGACCCCTGCGAGATAGCCCCATGTTGCTTTTTTATTGGGATATAATTTGCCTGTTTTCGCATTGGGCTTTACCAATCCTGCCTGCAGCGCAATCGCCATTGTCTTATAACAGCTGTCCTTTTTGGTAACATCCTTCACGCTGCTCATATCTGCCGACTGAACGGATGCTCCCAATATCTTTTCTACCTGTCGGAGTACCGCTGCACGTGTTACATAAGTTTTATCTGTTTTTGCCTCTGCCGGAGTAAATGTCATACAAGATACCAGCAATGCAACTGCCAGCAGACAAACCCCTATCTTTTTCAACAATTTTTTCATTTTCATCACCTTGCATGCCTGACACGCGATCCTCAGGCATACATAACGCAACACACTCCAAAGCTCCCTAGGTGCCATCCGGTCATCGTGCGTGCCGCGCTTCTCCTCTCCTGTTTGATTTAGTTATCCTCCGAATCACTCTCGGACATAGAATAAACGGCTCTCTTTCTCGCCATCTCGTCGCTCTCGAGGTATTCGTCGTAGGTCGTGATCTTGTCGATGATCGATCCGTCCGGCATGAACTCGATGATACGGTTCGCCGTCGTCTGTACGACCTGATGGTCACGCGATGCGAACAGCAACACGCCGGGGAATTTGATCATTCCGTTGTTCAATGCGGTGATGCTCTCCATGTCCAGATGGTCGGTCGGCTCGTCCAAGATCAGCACATTCGAGCCCTCGATCATCATGCGCGATAACAGGACACGCACCTTCTCACCACCGGAGAGCACCTTCATGCGCTTCATGCCGTCCTCGCCTGCGAACAGCATACGTCCGAGGAATCCGCGTACATAGGTCGCATCCTTGATCTCGGAAAACTGGGTCAGCCAATCGGTGATCGCCAGATCATTGTCGTTGAAGATCGCTGAGTTGTCCTTCGGGAAATAGGACTGGCTCGTGGTCACGCCCCATTTATAATTGCCCTCATCCGGCTCCATCTCGCCTGCAAGGATCTTGAACAATGTCGTCTTTGCCAGCTCGTTGCTGCCGACAAATGCGATCTTGTCGTCATGTCCCATGATAAATGATACGTCATTTAATACCTTGACACCGTCGATCGTCTTGCTGATGTTGTGCACCTCGAGCACTTCGTTTCCGATCTCGCGGTTCGGGCGGAAATCGATATACGGATATTTCCGGCTGGACGGCTTCATCTCGTCAAGCTGGATCTTCTCCAATGCACGCTTTCGTGAAGTCGCCTGCTTGGATTTGGATGCATTTGCAGAAAATCGTGAAATGAACTCCTGCAGCTCTTTGATCTTTTCCTCTTTCTTTTTGTTGGCTTCCTTCATCTGCTTGATCAGAAGCTGGCTGGACTCATACCAGAAATCATAGTTGCCGGCATAGAGCTGAATCTTGCCATAATCGATGTCTGCCGTATGGGTGCATACTTTATTTAAGAAATAACGGTCATGCGATACCACGATGACGGTGTTCTCAAAGTTGATGAGGAATTCCTCGAGCCATGAGATCGCGTCGAGATCCAGGTGGTTCGTCGGCTCGTCGAGCAACAGGATGTCCGGATTGCCGAACAATGCCTGTGCCAGCAGCACTTTGACCTTGAGTGCGCCCGGCAGATCCTTCATGAGTGTATAATGATCCTCGGTCGGAATACCCAGTCCGTTGAGCAGCATCGCCGCGTCGCTCTCCGCATTCCAGCCGTCCATCTCTGCGAATTCTGCTTCGAGCTCACTCGCGCGGATGCCGTCCTCATCGGTGAAGTCCTCTTTCATATAGATCGCGTCTTTTTCTTTTGAAATATCGTACAGTCGCTGGTTTCCCATAATGACTGTATCCAGCACGCTGTACTCGTCATACTTAAAATGATCCTGCTTCAAAAAAGAAAGCCGCTGACCGGGTGTGATGACGACATCTCCGCTCGTCGGCTCCAGCTCACCGGTCAATATTTTCAAAAATGTGGACTTTCCGGCACCGTTCGCACCGATCAGTCCGTAGCAGTTGCCCTCGGTAAATTTGATATTTACATCTTCAAACAGGGCTTTTTTGCCAAGTCGTAAACTTATGTTGTTTGCACTAATCATCCTTCAACCTCATATGTTAGTCGTATTTTACACATCAATTCTCATTATACATGAAGTTGTGGATTTTGCAAGGGAAAACGCGGAAAAGGTAGCTTTTAGAACAACCGTTCAACCATAGGTTATGGCTTTTATTCGTTGGATTAACGACATCCTCGAGCGCCCGCTCAATCACCTTCGGACTCTCTGCCAGAAAAAGCCCCAGCTCCGGCTCCCGGTAACGAAGGAGCTGCACCTCCGGCAGCCGCACAAAAATATCGATCCGAAGGTCATTGAAGTCTGTGATCTGGATCAGACCGCTAATAGTTGCCATTATTTTTCTCCTCTGAGTTATTCTACTTTACGTTGTATGGCAATTTTACTTTACGTTGTATATCTATTTTACTTGACTTCATGCGCCAATATGGTACTATTAACATATAGATGGGCGTTGCCGATAGACGGTCAGTCCCTAGCAATAAATGACAAAAATAACCGCTAGTTTGGACGCTGGGCGGTTATTTTTTATTGCAGATCTTATAAACAAGACCGACAAGCGCAATGACCAACATGCAGAACTGAAACAGTTCATCATATGTAACCATGGCAACCCTCCTTTCTCATGATCGGAGGGTTTCCCCTCCGTGGAGGGACTAACCGCCTACCGTGTATGACAACACCCATGCCATGATCATATCAGAATACACGTTCGTATGCAATCCTCG
>CAVHZH010000063.1:0-13645 GCA_963640395.1 Oscillospiraceae bacterium | reverse complement strand
ATGTACAGAGACGTTACATTAAACCAGATCAGTGAGGCAGATATCGACAGACAGTTGAGCGTGGCAGGCTGGATCGAAAATATCCGTGACCACGGCGGTGTGTCATTTATTGACCTTCGGGATATGTATGGCATCTTGCAGGTCGTCATCAGAGATGATACACTGTTAAAAGGACTCAGCCGTGAGGACTGCGTATCGATTCAGGGAATCATGGAAAAAAGGGATGAGGAAACGTACAATCCGAAGATCCCTTCCGGAACGATTGAATTAGAGGCAAAGCAGATCACCGTGCTCGGCAAGGTGCGCAAGGCACTGCCGTTTGAGATCATGACCTCCAAGGAGGTGCGCGAGGATGTGCGTTTACAGTATCGTTACCTAGACCTGCGCAACGCAAAGGTGCGCGACAACATGATCTTCCGGTCGCAGGTCATCGCATTCCTGCGCCAGAAAATGACGGAGATGGGATTTTTAGAAATCCAGACCCCGATCCTGTGTGCATCCTCCCCGGAGGGAGCAAGGGATTATATCGTGCCGAGCCGCAAGTTCAAAGGCAAATTTTACGCATTGCCGCAGGCACCGCAGCAGTATAAGCAGCTTCTGATGGTATCGGGCTTTGACAAATATTTCCAGATCGCACCGTGCTTCCGCGATGAGGATGCGAGAGCCGACCGTTCACCCGGAGAGTTTTACCAGCTCGATTTCGAGATGAGCTTTGCAACGCAGGAGGATGTGTTCCGTGTCGGCGAGGAAGTGCTGACAGCCACGTTTGAAAAATTTGCACCCGAGGGCTATGAGGTTACAAAGGCACCGTATCCGATCATCAGCTACAAGCAGGCGATGTTAGAGTTCGGCTCTGACAAGCCGGATCTGAGAAACCCGCTGCGGATCATCGATCTGAGTGAGTTTTTCCAGAAATGCAGCTTCAAACCGTTCCACGGCAAGACCGTCCGCGCGATCAAGGTACATGCGGAAATGTCGAAGGGCTTCCACGAGAAGCTGTTAAAATTCGCGCAGGGCTTAGGCTGCGGCGGTCTGGGCTATCTGGAAGTGCAGGAGGACGGCAGCTACAAGGGACCGATCGATAAATTTATCCCGGATGACTGCAAGGAGGAGATGCGTGCACTCGCTGCACTCGAAGTCGGCGACACGATCTTTTTCATCGCAGACCGTGAGGCAAAGGCAGCCGCTTATGCCGGTGCGATCCGCACACAGCTCGGGGAAAAGCTTGATCTGATCGAAAAGAACGCATATCGTTTCTGCTATGTGAACGATTTCCCGATGTTCGAAAAAGACCCGGAGACAAAGAAGATCGGATTTACACACAACCCGTTTTCTATGCCACAGGGCGGTTTGCAGGCATTGCAGGAGCAGGATCCGCTCGACATTTTAGCCTATCAGTATGACATTGTCTGCAACGGTATCGAGTTATCCTCCGGGGCAGTCAGAAACCATGACCTCGACATCATGGTCAAGGCATTCGAGATCGCAGGCTACGACGAGACCGTATTAAAAGAAAAATTCGGGGCACTTTACAATGCGTTCCAGT
Organism: Oscillospiraceae bacterium; assembly: GCA_963640395.1. Classification (GTDB taxonomy): domain Bacteria; phylum Bacillota; class Clostridia; order Lachnospirales; family Lachnospiraceae; genus W0P33-017. The sequence goes on along the minus strand of CAVHZH010000063.1, from coordinate 12,099 downwards.
ATGGCGCACCGCCGCACGCGGGTATGGCACCGGGCGTTGACCGGATGATTATGCTATTGCGTAATGAGGAGAACATCCGTGAGATCATTCCGTTCCCGATGAACGGAAATGCACAGGATCTCATGTGCGGAGCACCAAACACCGTGACAGAGCAGCAGTTGCGCGAGGTGCATATCAAGGTGCGTGACTGATTGCAGGAACATAAAGGAGATAACTATGGCAAATATCATTAGTGATGAGACGATCGAATATGTAGGTATTCTCGCAAAGCTCGAGCTCTCCGAGGAGGAGAAGGAGGCTGCGAAAAAGGATATGGGCGATATGTTGGACTATATCGATCAGCTCGGCGAGCTGGACACTTCGCAGGTAGAGCCGATGTCACATGTATTTCCGGTCAATAACGTATTCCGGGAGGATGTGGTGACAAACGGTGACGGCAGCGAGGATACACTTGCAAATGCGCCGCTTAGCAGGGACGGCGGCTTTGAAGTACCCAAGACGATTGTATAGTAAATATAGGAAGGGGATAAACCATGTCTCTTATGAGTCTGACAGCCGTTGAGCTGGGGAAACGGATAAAAAATAAAGAAGTGACAGCGCAAGACGCGACCCGCGAGGCACTGGCTGCTATTGCTGCTCGCGAGGACGCGGTGCACAGTTTTGTGACAGTAGATGGTGACCGCGCGATGCAGCGTGCGAAAGAGGTGCAGGAGCGGATCGCTTCCGGCGAGCTCACATCGCCGCTCGCAGGCGTACCGGTGGCGATCAAGGATAACATGTGTACAAAGGGGCTGAAAACGACTTGCAGCTCCAGGATTTTATATAATTTTATACCGACTTATACAGCGGATGCGGTCTTGCAGTTGGAGCGTGCCGGCGCAGTCATCCTCGGAAAAACAAATATGGATGAATTTGCGATGGGCAGCACGACGGAGACTTCCGCATACGGAGTGACAAAAAATCCGTGGGATACGGCACACGTACCCGGTGGCTCGTCCGGCGGCAGCTGTGCGGCAGTCGCGGCGGAGGAATGCTCCTATGCGCTGGGCTCAGATACCGGCGGCTCGATCCGCCAGCCGAGCTCCTTCTGCGGTGTGACAGGCATCAAGCCGACCTATGGAACGGTATCCCGTTACGGACTGATCGCTTACGGTTCATCGCTTGACCAGATCGGACCGATCGCAAAGGATGTGACCGATTGTGCGGCGGTATTAGAGGCGATCGCTGCGCACGATCCGAAGGATTCGACTTCTATAAAACGTGAGGATACTGATTTTACACAGGCGCTCGTGGATGATGTGAAGGGCATGCGGATCGGCATTCCGAATGACTATTTTGGCGAGGGACTGGATGAGGATGTGCGTGCGCGCGTGCTGGATGCGGCAAAGGCATTGGAGGAAAAAGGCGCGGTTGTGGAGCATTTTGACCTCGGACTCGTCAAGTATGCGATCCCTGCGTACTATGTGATCGCCTGTGCCGAGGCGAGCAGCAATCTGGCACGTTTTGACGGCGTAAAATATGGCTATCGCACCGAAGAATACGACGGACTGCATCAGATGTATAAAAAGAGCCGCTCCGAGGGCTTTGGCGCAGAGGTGAAGCGGCGTATCATGCTCGGTTCGTTTGTGCTGAGCTCCGGCTATTATGATGCGTATTATCTGAAAGCGCTGCGTGTGAAGGCACTGATCAAGCAGGCATTTGATGATGCATTTGCAAAATATGATGTGATTTTAGGACCGGCGGCACCTACGACCGCTCCAAAGCTGGGCGCGTCGCTGTCCGACCCGATCCAGATGTATCTCGGTGATATTTATACGATCTCTGTCAATCTGGCAGGACTGCCCGGCATCAGCCTGCCGTGCGGACTTGACCGGAATGGTCTGCCGGTTGGTTTACAGCTCATCGGAGACTGTTTTCAGGAGAAAAAGATCATCCGTGCGGCATATGCATTTGAACAGACGAGAGAGTACGCGCACAGTAAACTGGCGCAGGAGCAGAACGGAGGTGCGTCATGAGCAGAGAATATGAGACCGTCATTGGTCTGGAGGTACATGTAGAGCTGGCGACAAAGACGAAGATCTTCTGTGGCTGTTCGACCGCATTCGGAGGCGCACCGAATACACACACCTGTCCGGTCTGTACCGGTATGCCCGGTTCGTTGCCGGTGCTCAATAAGCAGGTCGTTGAATATGCGATGGCAGTCGGGCTGGCGACAAACTGTACGATCAACCAGAACTGCAAATTTGACCGTAAAAACTATTTTTATCCCGATAACCCGCAGAACTACCAGATCTCACAGCTCTATGAGCCGATCTGCCGGAATGGAGGCATTGAGATTGAGAGTGCGGATGGCACCAAAAAGACGATCGGCATTCATGAGATCCATATGGAGGAGGATGCCGGAAAGCTCGTCCATGACGACTGGGACGACGTATCTATCGTAGATTTTAACCGTTCAGGTGTTCCTCTGATCGAGATCGTTTCGGAGCCGGATATGCGCTCCGCAGACGAGGTGATCGCGTATCTCGAGAAGCTGCGCCTGATCATCCAGTATCTCGGTGCATCTGACTGCAAGCTCAACGAGGGCTCGATGCGTGCCGATGTCAATCTGTCCGTGCGCGAGGTCGGTGCGAGTGAGTTCGGAACGCGTACAGAGATGAAAAACTTAAACTCGTTCCGCGCGATCGCACGTGCGATCGAGGGCGAGAAAAACAGACAGATCGATCTGATCGAGTCCGGCGAAAAAGTCGTGCAGGAGACACGCCGCTGGGATGATGCGAAGGAGAGCTCCCATGCGATGCGCTCCAAGGAGGATGCGCAGGACTACCGCTATTTCCCGGAGCCCGACCTCGTTCCGATCCATATTTCCGACGAATGGCTTGCAGAGGTGAGAAACCGCCAGCCGGAGCTGCGCACGGAGAAGCTCGCACGCTACGAGAGCGAGTATGAGATCCCACGCTACGATGCAGAGATCATCACATCGTCCAAGCATCTGGCAGATATTTTTGAACAGACTGTGGCGATCTGCGGCAAGCCGAAAAAGGTATCTAACTGGCTCATGGTTGAGACAATGCGTCTGCTCAAGGAGCGCGAGATGGAGCCGGAGGAGATCGTCTTTTCACCGGAGCATCTGGCTGCACTTGTGGAGCTGGCTGATGCGGGCACGATCAACAGCACGGTTGCGAAGGAAGTGTTTGAGCACATGTTTGCGGATGACACCGATCCGAAACAGTATGTTGAGGAGCACGGCTTAAAGACCGTGAACGATGAGGGCGCGCTGCGCACGACGATCGAGCAGGTGATCCGGGACAACCCGCAGTCGGTGGACGATTATCACAATGGAAAAGAAAAAGCGATCGGCTTTTTAGTCGGACAGACGATGAAGGCGATGAAGGGAAAAGCTAATCCCGCTATGGTAAACCAGATTTTAAAGGAACTGCTTTAAAGCAGTTCCTTTTTCATGTGATAGGAAATTCCTATCACATGAAAAGCCCACCGGGCAGGATTTCTTCCTGAGATCATCAGTCGTTACGGCAGTGATTCGCGCAAAATATATGCGGACATCTACATCGATGACCGGAGCCAAAATCCGTGGAAGTGGTTGACAGCCACAGGGAGAAAAATTACAATATACCTTAAGTAAAGAAAAGGTAAGAAACGCAGTCAGACCTTCCTTTCCTTTGCCCGGTGACAGACGACAGGCAGATGACGGAAAAAGAGGATCACATATGAAAAATAAAGTGAAAACGATCATAGGAAAAAATCGGATGCTGGCGCTGACGGCAGCACTTGCGCTCGGTATGAGTCTTGCAGCACCCGTCACAGGCTATGCAACATATGCCAGTGTTGTGGATGATGAGTTCGAGGACGGTGAGCAGGAAACAGTCGCAGGACCGGATGCAGGCAGCGGCAGTTCCAGCTCAGGCAGCAGCTCAAGTTCTAGCAGCAGTTCCAGTTCCAGCGGCAGTTCCAGCTCGGGCAGCAGCTCAAGTTCTAGCGGCAGTTCCAGCTCAGGCAGCAGTTCCAGCTCAGGCAGCAGTTCCAGCTCAGGCACCGCAAAATCTTCGGACAGCAGCCTTGCACATTTAGGCATCTCGCCGGGCAGCATCAGCCCTGCGTTTTCGGCGGGAACACACGAGTACAGCGCGACCGTGGATGCAAACGTGACGGCGATTTCTGTCGCTGCCAGACCCAATAGCAGCAAGGCAGTCATCGCTTCTGTGACAGGAGCCAAAACGCTGTCACCGGGCACGAATACGGTAAAGGTCGTTGTGTCTGCCGAAAACGGAACGACAACCACCTACACGATCACGGTCGTCTGCGGAAGTGCATCAGCCACCGGATCAACGACGACAGCCGATACAGCGACCAGCTCGGAATCAGACGAGACAGATGCCGTAGAGGGTGAGGTCACAAGTGATTCCACGGACGATGCAGATGCGGATGAGTCAGCGGATGAATCGTCAGGCTCAGCGGTCACATTTGATTCAAACGGTTATCTGATCTATGAGGGCGAATCTTATATGCCTTCGAGCATGATGCCGGAGGGAGATTATGTGTCTCTCGATAAATATAACAAGCTGTATGAGCAGAACCAGTCGCAGAAGTCCAAATATACGCGGATGGTGATCGTTCTTGCGGTGCTGCTTCTGGTTGCCTGCATTGCGATACTGAATCTGGCGCTCAAGCTGCGCGATTTCAAACAGGATGCAAAGCTGGGGCTCATGGATATCGACGATGAGGACGACGATAAGCCGGTCAGACGTGAGAAAAGGCAGGAACAGAGAAGGGTACACAAGCGCTCTGCTGAGACGGAGACGCAGACGGATATGATTCCGGATCTTGAGCTGCCGCAGTCTATGACGGCAAAGCCTGCGAAAGCAGAAAAACCTATGAAAACAGAAAAAACCGTAAAGCCGGAAAAACCGGTGAAGTTTTTCCGGACATCCCACACGGAAACGGATAGCGATGATCTGGAGATTCTGGATCTGAATGACCTGTAGTTTCCGGACTATATGAGAAGATTGGTAACTGTGAAGGTACTGAACAGTTACGAATATTGTAGAAGAGAGAGGTAATCAATACAACTATGAACAGACCCTATACAGCCAAGGCGAAGAAAGCATTGACTTTGGCAGGCAGAATGTCACGGAGTCTGCGCCATAATTATATCGGAACAGAGCATCTGCTGCTGGGGCTGCTGCGTGAGGGCAGCGGCGTGGCAGCATGTGTGCTTATGAGCAATGGTGTGGAGGAAGAAAAGCTGGTGCAGTTGATCGAAGATCTGATTGCGCCTTCTTCAGATGTCCTGATCATGGATCGCGATGGATATTCACCAAAGATGCAGAAGGTATTGGAACGCGCACAGGCGGAGGCGGAGCGTTTCCACAGCGAGCAGGTCGGAACGGAGCATCTGTTGCTGGCGATCATCAAGGAGACTGACTGCGCCGCGTCCAGACTGCTCAACACACTCGGCGTGAGCGGACAGAAGCTGTATGTTGATATTTTAGTCGCAATGGGCGAGGATACGTCCCAGTACCGTGAGGAGCTGCAAAACGCCAGATCCGGGAAAAAGGCAAAAAATGCGACGGCGACACTCGACAGCTATTCAAGGGATCTGACCGAGCTGGCGAGAAACGGCGGACTCGATCCGGTCATTGGCAGAACAGACGAGATCGAGCGCGTGATACAGATTTTGAGCCGCAGAGGGAAGAACAATCCGTGCCTCATCGGTGAGCCGGGTGTTGGTAAGACTGCGATCGTGGAAGGGCTGGCACAGCGCATCGTGAGCGGCATCGTACCGGATACCGTTGCAGGAAAGCGCTTGCTGACGCTGGATCTGTCCGGAATGGTGGCAGGCTCAAAATACCGCGGTGAGTTTGAGGAGCGCATCAAGCGTGTGATCGCCGAGGTACAGCAGGCAGGCAATATCATTTTATTTATCGACGAGCTGCATACGATCATCGGAGCGGGCGGCGCGGAGGGTGCGATCGATGCATCCAATATTTTAAAGCCCTCGCTGGCGCGCGGCGAGCTGCAGCTGATCGGTGCGACGACGATCGAGGAGTACCGCAAATATATCGAAAAGGATGCCGCCTTAGAGCGCAGATTCCAGCCGGTGACGGTGGATGAGCCTACGACAGAGCAGGCGATCGAGATCCTGCATGGGCTAAAAAGCCGCTATGAGGAACACCATCAGGTACAGATCACGGATGATGGCGTGGAGGCAGCGGTACGGCTGTCACAGCGCTATATCAACGACCGTTATCTGCCGGATAAAGCGATCGACCTGATCGATGAGGCAGCCGCACGCCTGCGCCTGTCTGTATGCAGGACTCCGCAGGAGCTGATCGGATACCAGCAAAGGAGTAGGGAGCTGGAGCACGCGTTTGTGGATGCGATCGCAGCCGGGGAAATGGAGCTGGCTTCGCAGTATATGGACGAGCGTGAAAAGGCAGAAGCACTCTGCGAAAAAGAGAAAAAGCGCATGGAGCGCAGCAAAAGCCGTAAAAAGCTTGTCGTGGATGAGAATCAGATCGCAGAGGTCGTTTCCAAATGGACAAAAATACCGATCCGCCGTTTGACGGAGGGAGAGGCAGAGCGTCTGCGACGGTTAGAAAAAACGTTGCACAAGCGCGTTGTCGGACAGGAGGATGCGGTCAGTGCGGTAGCACGCGCGGTACGGCGCGGTCGGGTCGGCTTGAAGGATCCGAACCGTCCGATTGGCTCGTTCCTGTTTTTAGGTCCGACCGGTGTCGGAAAGACCGAGATCTCTAAGGCGCTGGCAGAGGCGATCTTTGGGGATGAGCAGGCGATGATCCGCGTGGACATGTCCGAATATATGGAAAAGCACAGCGTATCCAAAATGATCGGCTCGCCGCCCGGATATGTCGGCTTTGATGAGGGCGGACAGTTGAGCGAAAAGGTGCGGCGCAATCCCTACTCGGTGATCCTGTTTGACGAGATCGAGAAGGCACATCCGGATGTGTTCAATATTTTACTGCAGGTGCTCGACGACGGTCGGATCACGGATTCGCAGGGACGACGGATCGATTTTAAAAATACGATCATCATCATGACGAGCAATGCGGGTGCACAGTCGATCGTGGCGCCGAAAAAGCTCGGTTTCGCGTCGGTCAATGACGAGAAACAGGATTATGAGCGCATGAAATCACTCGTGATGGAGGATGTATCGCGCATTTTCAAGCCGGAGTTTTTGAACCGTATCGACGAAACGATCGTATTCCGTATGCTGAATAAGGACGATATGAAGCAGATCGTCACGATCCTGTCAAAGACGCTGGTGGATCGCTGCAAAAACCAGATGGAGATCCATCTGGTGATCACAGAGCCGGCAAAGTCGTATATTGTCGAAAAAGCCTACGATCCGAAGTATGGTGCGCGTCCGCTGCGCCGTATGATCCAGTCAAAGATTGAGGATCAACTGGCGGAGGAGATACTTGCGGGCAGGATCAAAAAGGGCGATACGGTGCGTGTCGGCTGCAGGAAAAAAGAGTTAGTGTTTGAAATAAAAAACAGCTAGAAAAATACACGCGATTCCTATATAATGATATGAGGGTCAAAAGGTATACATCGAATTGCAAGTATGCATTGATGATACCTTTTGACACTTTAATCATATAATAAAGTGACAGAAAAATAGCCCCCATGCTGACAGGCATGGAAATACTTAGGAGGAAAACAAAAACAATGAGTACAGTAAGCGAATTGATCCGTTCTGAGGCAGACGGCGGTCTCAGCTTTGGTGATTATACACTGGGAGCAAAGGCAAAGCTCGACAATTTTGCACATTCCGGTGATGTGTATAAGGTAAAGACATTCAAGGAGATCACAAAACTGGAGAGAAACGGTTTGTTTGCCTATGAATCAGTTCCCGGAACTGCTGTAATAGGTATGAAATATGCAGACGGAAACCTCTCTTTTTCCGTAGAGGGACCGGAGGATGCAGAGATCACGGTCGGTCTGGAGGAGGAGACCTCCTATGATGTGAAGATCGGCGGCGCAGATGCAGGCACGATGACGACCAGTCTCGGCGGCAAGCTGACGATCAGCGTAGAGCTGGGCGCAGAGCCTGTGTCCGTAGAGATTCAGAAAGCATAAGGCACATAGAATTCAATGGCAAAAGGAAAGACGACTGTATATTTTTGCCAGTCCTGCGGCTACGAGTCCTCAAAATGGATGGGACAGTGCCCGGGCTGCCATGAGTGGAACAGCTTTGTGGAGGAATTCGTAGACAAGCGGACACAGGCGAAAACAGGGGCAAAGGCAGCACGCGCCCAGAGCGCCCCGCAGCCGATCAGTGCGATCGAGCTGCATGAGGAGGAGCGGTGTTCGAGCGGGATGCCGGAGCTCGACCGTGTGTTAGGCGGTGGAATCGTGCCCGGCTCGATGGTGCTGGTAGGCGGAGATCCGGGTATCGGCAAATCGACGCTGCTATTGCAGGTATGTAAAAATCTGGCGGATCAGAAGATCCGTGTACTGTATATTTCCGGTGAGGAATCCTTGCAGCAGATCAAGATCCGCGCACAGCGGATCGGTGAGTTTTCGGATGATCTCAGACTGCTCTGCGAGACGAATCTGGACGACATCCGGCAGACGATCGAGCGGGAAAAGCCGCAGGTTGCAGTGATCGATTCGATCCAGACGATGTACCGGGAGGAGATCAGCTCGGCACCCGGCTCGGTATCACAGGTACGGGAGTCCACCGCAACGCTGATGCAGATCGCAAAGGGCAGCGGCGTGACGGTATTTATCGTCGGTCATGTGACAAAGGAAGGTGTCGTTGCAGGACCGCGCGTATTAGAGCATATGGTAGATACCGTGCTGTATTTTGAGGGCGACCGCTATGCGTCGTACCGTATTCTGCGCGGTGTGAAAAATCGTTTTGGCTCGACGAATGAGATCGGTGTGTTTGAGATGTGCGGGGATGGACTGCGTGAGGTCGAAAATCCGTCCGAATATATGCTGAGCGGCAAGCCGGAGCATGCATCCGGTTCGGTTGTCGCGTGTTCGATGGAGGGCAGCCGTCCGATACTGATCGAGATACAGGCGCTGGTCTGTCATTCCAATTTCGGCATTCCGAGGCGCACGGCGGCAGGTACGGATTTTAACCGTGTCAACCTGCTGATGGCGGTGCTCGAAAAGCGGCTGAACCTGAAAATGTCGGAGTGTGATGCCTACGTGAATATCGCAGGCGGTATCCGCATGAATGAACCGGCAGTCGATCTGGGGATCGTACTGGCACTTATTTCCAGCTTCAAAAACCGACCGATCGATGAGAAAACGATCTGCTTCGGGGAGGTGGGACTGAGCGGTGAAGTCCGCGCGGTCAGTATGCCCGCGCAGCGTGTCGCGGAGGCTGAAAAGCTCGGATTCACGAGTTGTATTCTGCCGAAGGTCTGTCTGGACGGCTTGCAGCCGAAGGGAAATATCCGTCTGGTCGGTGTGAGCAATGTGAGAGAGGCCATTGATCTGATGCAGAAGTGATCAAAAACTAAGGAAATGCTGATTTAATCAGCATTTCCCTAAAAATGGAAAATCAAAAAAGGAAAGCTGAAAACATATCAGCTTTCCTTTTTTTATGCATGGATCTTGTGCTTTTAGTTGCTTTCGCTCGCGTAGTTGGGCGCTTCCTTTGTGATATGGATATCATGCGGATGGCTCTCACGCAGGGATGCTGCAGAGATCTTCACAAACTTGCCGTTCTGGTGAAGATCCTCGATCGTCGGGCAGCCACAGTAACCCATACCGGAACGGATACCGCCGATCATCTGGAAAACCGTATCCTCGAGGGAACCCTTGTAAGCGACACGACCCTCGACACCTTCCGGAACGAGCTTTCTCGCATTCTCTTGGAAGTAACGGTCTTTTGAACCGTTCTCCATCGCCGCGATACTTCCCATGCCGCGGTATACCTTGTATTTTCTGCCCTGATACAGCTCAAATGTACCGGGTGCTTCATCACAGCCTGCAAACAGGCTTCCCATCATACATACGTTGGCACCGGCAGCCAGAGCCTTTGTCATGTCACCGGAATATTTGATACCGCCGTCTGCGATAACGGGGATATTGTACTCCTTTGCGACCTCGTAGCAATCCATGATCGCGGAGATCTGCGGCACACCGATACCTGCAACGACACGTGTCGTACAGATCGAACCGGGTCCGATACCGACCTTGACCGCATCGGCACCGGCCTCGATCAGCGCGCGGGTAGCCTCGCCGGTGGCGATGTTTCCTGCGATGACCTGCAGCTCGGGATAAGCTGTCTTGATCTTTCTGACTGCATCGAGAATATTTTTTGAATGTCCGTGTGCGGAATCGACAACGATCACATCAACGTGTGCAGCAACGAGTGCAGCGACACGATCCATCATGTTTGCGGTGATGCCGACACCGGCTCCGCAGAGCAGGCGGCCCTGTTCGTCCTTTGCGCTGAGCGGGTATTTGATCTGCTTTTCAATGTCCTTGATCGTAATCAGACCCTTGAGGTTGTTTTCGGCGTCTACGATCGGCAGTTTCTCTTTTCTGGCTTTCGCGAGGATTTGCTTAGCCTCCTCGAGAGTGATGCCTTCACGTGCGGTGATCAGATTCTCAGAGGTCATGCTCTCTTTGATTTTTTTTGAAAAATCGGTCTCGAACTTGAGATCGCGGTTGGTGATGATGCCGACGAGCTTGCCGTCTCTGGTGATCGGTACACCGGAGATCCTAAACTTTGCCATAAGGTCGTCTGCATCCTGTAAGGTATGCTCCTCAGATAAAGAAAAGGGATCGGTGATGACTCCGTTTTCGGAACGTTTTACTTTGTCTACTTCCTCTGCCTGTGCCTGAATGGACATGTTCTTATGGATGATACCGATACCACCCTGACGCGCCATAGCGATCGCCATGCGGTGCTCTGTAACCGTATCCATTGCAGCGCTCATCATAGGAATGTGCAACGTAACCTTGTTTGTCAGTTTTGTGGTTAAAGTGATCATATCAGGGGTCACTTCGGAATACTGCGGAACCAACAGAACATCATCAAATGTAATGCCTTCACCAATAATCGTACCCATTTGTTTTTTATCCTCGCTTTCTGATTCGTAATTCTGGCATCCTGATCGTTGGATGCCATGCTTAATGTATCTATGATACAAAAAATAAAAAATAATGTCAATGGAGCGCACAAACTAAATAATGTAAAAAAATGAAAGTTAAATATTTTGTTTTTCGTGAAATTGTGCTACACTCAAAAAAGTGAAATGCAGAATCAGTTAAGGTGGTAAAAAATGGAGTTTCGACCATGTATAGACATTCATAACGGAAAAGTCAAGCAGATCGTCGGCAGCAGCCTGCGCGATGCGGGCGATATGGCGGCAGAAAATTTTGTGAGTGAGCGCTCCGCGGCGGATTTTGCCGCGCTGTACCGCACAAAGGGTTTGCGCGGTGGGCATGTGATCCTGCTCAATGCAGTGGATTCCGGCTATTATGAGGCGACGAAGGCACAGGCGTTCGCGGCGCTGGCAGCCTATCCGGGCGGCTTGCAGATCGGAGGCGGCATCACGGCGGACAATGCGGCGGATTTTATCGCGGCGGGAGCCAGCCATGTGATCGTGACTTCCTATGTGTTTGTGGGTGGAAATATCCGCTTTGACCGGCTGGAGCGGCTGGTGCAGGCGGTAGGCAGGGAGCACATCGTGCTGGATCTGAGCTGTAAAAGACAGCCGGACGGCGCATATTATGTGGCGACAGACCGTTGGCAGCATCTGACGGATGAGCGTGTCTGTACGGAGCTGTTTGACCGGCTGGCAGGCTATGCGGATGAGTTTCTGGTTCATGCCGTTGATGTCGAGGGCAGGACGCGCGGCATCGAGCGTGAGCTGGTGACGATGCTCGGGGGCTGGGATGGCATCCCTGTCACTTATGCGGGTGGCGTCGGCAGCTTTGCGGATCTCGATGAGCTGCGGACACTCGGCAATGACCGGGTCAATGTCACGATCGGCAGCGCACTGGATCTGTTTGGAGGTTCGCTGGCATTTGAACAGGTATGTGCCTATATCTAAGGAAATGCTGATTTAATCAGCGTTTCCCTAATAG
>CAVHZH010000062.1:0-13882 GCA_963640395.1 Oscillospiraceae bacterium | reverse complement strand
CTTAAAGATCAGCATTCTTCTGGAAAGTGCAATGATCTCATTCATATCTGAGGAGATCAGGATAACGGCTTTCTTTTCTTCCTTTGCCAGTTTCCAAATCAGATCATGGATATATCCCTTTGCACCGACATCCACACCGACTGTCGGCTCGTCAAAAATCAGGATGTCACACGCAGAGGACAGCCATTTTGCAATACTTACCTTCTGCTGGTTTCCACCGGACAGACTGCCTGCTTTTGTTGAGAGCTTCGGTGTCTTGATCTCCAGCTTATCCACATAAACCTGCGAATTATCTTTTTCTTTCCGCGTCTGAATCAGCGGCAGCTGCTTGGAAATGTAGAATTTATCCAACGAATTCATATTGACATTCATCGTGATACTGTTGTTAAGGAACAAGCCCTCTTCTTTACGGTTCTCTGTTACATAACCGATCTTGTATTTATGCAGGGATCTGGCCAGACTGTTCAGCTTTGCTTCTTCACCATTCACATACACGGTTCCGCTGGATTTCGGCTCCACACCTAATACAGTACGGATCAGCTCTGTACGACCGGAGCCTACCAAGCCGTAAAATCCCAGGATCTCACCCTTTTTCACCTCAAAGCTCAAATTGTCAAAGCCATACAGCTTCGAGCTGATATTCTCCACTCTTAAAGCTACCTCATTTTTATCTGCATCCAGACGACCCTTATAATCCAGTTTGAATTCACGGCCGATCATCATCCGGACGATCTTGTCACGGTCTACATTTTTGATCAGCTCTGTGCCAACCAATGTACCATCACGGAAAATCGTGATCTTGTCGCAGATATGAAGCACTTCTTCCAGCTTATGAGATACGAAAATCATGATAACGCCCTGTTCCTTCAGCTTACGCATGATGTCAAACAGGATATCTGCTTCATATTGTGTCAATGAGGATGTCGGCTCATCGAGCATCAATACTTTTGCCTCTGTACTGAGTGCCTTCGCAATCTGGATCTGCTGCTTATGTGCAGCGGAAAGATGACGCACCTTTGTTCTCGGATCCATATGGAGTCCAACCATGTCCATATATTTCTGCGCTGTCTCATTGACAGCCTTCCAGTTTACAAAGCCTGCTTTTGTAAATCTTGCCAGCTTATCCAGACAGATATTCTCTGCAATACTATCCTCAGGAATCAAATTGATCTCCTGATTCACAATACTTATATGGTGGTCTACAGCATCATTGTATCCATGCAGATGAAGTTCTTCTCCATCCAAAAGAACCTGTCCCTTTGTTGCCTGATAGATGCCGCAGATAATTTTCATCAGTGTACTTTTTCCGGCTCCGTTTTCTCCGAGGATTGCATGGATCTCACCCTCGTAAAAATTTACAGATACATCGGAAAGTGCTTTCACGCCCGGAAATGTTTTTGTTATATTTTTCAGTTCAAGCATATGATCTCACTCCTACTTTAGGGGATGGACATTGCCAGAGCGGCAATGTCCATTTCCAATACGCTGCAACAGCATATATTTTTCTGTCGATTGTCAGCCAGACACCCTCAACAAATCAAATATGTGTTCAGCATGAATTTCTTTAGCTGCTTATTTTGTCAACCATGTGGTTTCCAACGTACCGATCAGCTCAGTAGCCGCCTTCTCTATATCTGTCTGCCATGTAGTTGCATTCTCTTTGTCAATAAAGATCATTCCTGTATCAATGAACTCACCAAAGTCTACCGGCTCATAACCGTCGTCCATCATGCAGAGCATCAAAGCAGATACATAACCCATAGCCCATCCGCTCTGTGCTACTGTATAGTCGATATAACCCTTGTCGATCGCGCTCATAACCTCATTGGACTGATCCATGGATGCCGCATAAATATGATCTGCATCCGGATTTGTTCCATAGTAATCGTTCAATGCATTTGCAAGACCGATGGAAGATGTACCTCCAGTGGTGATAATTCCATTTACACCGGAATTTGCTGCGATCGCATCAGAAACCTTCTCATAGCCCTGATCTGCGGTAGAAATATCAGCAACTGTCTGTACGATCTCTACATCCGGATATTCAGCTACAGCATCCTCCACACCCTGCTGTCTCTTCTGGGTATTTACATCTGACAACTGCTCCAGTACGTTAATGATCTTACCCTTTTCGCCCATCAGGGAAATCAGCTGCTTTGTAGAGTTATATGCCTGCGAATAGGTATCAGATGCCAGTGTTGCCGCAGATTCCTGCGGATCATTCATCAGACCTGCATAATTGATAACCTTTCCGCCATTCTCATAAATCTCCTTATACAATCCATTTGCACCAGTCGTATCCGCACCAAAGATATAGAAAAGGTTCTTTCCTTCCGCCATCTTTGCTTCTACCATCTGGTTCTCTATATCCTGTGTCCACTCTGTACCAATACCATAATCAATGGTTACACCATAATCTGATTCAAATGCTTTCAGACCCTCCAATACATAGCTGTCAAAGAATGTGTCCGGTCCGGGCCAGTAGCAGTACAGCTTATATTCGGACGGATCCTTCTGCAAGGTATAGGTCAGACCCTCGATATTTTTTGTATCTACAGATACAGCAGATTCCTCAGATGTATTTGCTGCATCATCAGATGCTGCATCGGTTGAATCTGCAGATGTATCTGACGAATCAGTTGTTTCAGAAGATGAGCTGCTTCCACATCCTGCAAGTGACATTGCGGTCATAACGCCCGCGAGTGTTAATGCTAACATTTTTTTCTTCATTGTAAATCCTCCCTTATAAACATGGTTTGTCTGGCTGACTTCCTTATTTATGTTGTTATAGTGATTTATCTTTTAGTTACTTATTATTACTTCATCTTCTCGGCTACTCTTGTACGGATAGACTCGATGGATACGGCAAGGAGAATGATTGCTCCTAAAAATGCCTGCTCAAAGTAGATATCTACATTCAGCATGGTCAGACCATTTCGGATCATCGTGAGAATCCATGCACCGCAGAAGAAACCGATGCCAGTAAAATTACCACCGCTCAGGTTGATACCACCGATCGCACATACTGCAAATGAATATAACATCCAGTCCTCACCGGTAGAGGATGTCGCCGACCCTGTTCTGGAGGACCAGAGAATGGCTGCCAGGGCTGCCAGCACACAGGAGATTACATTGCAGGCAATCGTCACTCTGTCTGTACGGATACCGGACAGCTTTGCTGCCGACTCATTGCCACCGGTTGCCAGAATATCACGACCGAATTTTGTATTTTTGAAAAATACGATCAGTATCGCTGTAAATATCAGCATGATAATAAACAGTCCGGATGTCACTCCTACCTTTGCACGTCCAAGATTTGCGAAAGCCTCCGGAATCTCATAGGGATATCCGTGAGAAACACCAAGTGCAATACCATCATATATAAAGGACATTGCCAAAGTGATAATGAAGCCCGACAATCTGAGCTTTACAATCATGAATCCATTGATCAGACCACAAATTGCGCCAACGACCAACGCAAGAGCAACAGCTACCGGGATACTTAATCCCATATTCTGAAGCGCGATTCCCAGTACAACGGATGATAACGCTCCGACTGCACCAACCGCAAGGTTCATGCCGCCAATGACGGCTACCATCAACTGTGCACCAGCTATAAATGCGTAGATCGCTGCTGTTCTGGACAGGTTGAACAGGTTGTACTGCGTCAGGAATGAATCCGTTCCTATACTAAAAATCAGAATCAAAAGGATGATCGCTACGATTGCGCTGGAATAGCTCTGTAGGAAAAAGTCCCGCATTACGATTCCAAAATTCTTTTTCTCTTTGTTTCCTTCCATTTTTTTCAGTTCCTCCATTCTTTTGTTGCATGTTCCGCGCTGCACTGGCCACATGCAGCCCTTTTACTTAACCTACTTAAGTAATTGTTTAAAAAAAATTGATCTCTTTTCTTTATTTTTTCTTAAGTTGGTTAACTTATAAGCAAATTATATAATCAGCAGTTTGCTTTGTCAATATGCTTTCGTCTTTTTGTTTGGTTTTACCATTTTTCTCATGGCTTTTTTGTGCTTATTAGACAAAAACAAGGGCGTTTGCCAACTGCAAACGCCCTTGTTCCAATCATTTCATGTAACTGTTCATCAATATAGAAAACTCAGCTTTTCAAACGCCGCGCCCTCGTCCTGTATGAGCAAGGTAGCGCCCTTTGCTACATTATAAGGATCCTCGCTGCCTTGCATGATCTTTACATGCCGCCCGGCAAACTTCATCTGGCGGGCTCTGGTATAAACCTTGATTTTATTCAGGAACTCGCTGTTATTTTTCATAAGTCCACCGCATAGATAAATCGCATCCGGATCAAAGATATTGATCGCAGCAGCGAGCGCAACGCCTACATATTTTGCTGTATCATCTACGATCTGCATCGCGGTTATATCACCCATTGCCGCTGCATCAAACACAGTTTTTGCTTCTATTTTATCCACATCACCATTGACAAGCTGCGGAATCATGGTATTTTTATTCATCTGCACAATCTGTTTTGCCTTTAGCTCTATCGCACGCCCTGATGCAAGCGCCTCTAAGCAGCCTGTGTTTCCGCAAGTACACAGCGGACCGTTTGGCATGACCGTAATATGACCGATCTCACCACTCGTACCGCTCGCACCCAGATACATATCACCGCCATTGATGATCGCAGAACCGATTCCGTAACCAAGACCAATGCAGAATACGATACTGTCCCTGTCATGCCGGGTTCCCGGACGGATCTCATATCTGCCCTGTGCGCGGTTCGCGTTGCGGACAATCACTTTGAACGGCTTCAGTCTCTGGTTCAGCTTGTCCTCCAGCGGATAATTTTTCCACCCAAAGTTCGGCGAGAAGATGACCTTGCCTGTCTCGAGCTCGATCAGTCCCGGCATCGCTACACAGATGCCTACCAGCGTATCTGTATCTATTTCAGATTCGATGATCAGATCATTTACCAGATCACAAATATCCTCCAGCGTTTTTTCCGGATCCTCCCCATGCCTCGTCGGCTGCGTAAGTTTGGCTACCGGCACCCCGTCCTGCCCTACAAGAACAGCTCTCAGATGCACACGTCCGACATCCACACCGATATACCGGTAACAATCATCCCGGATCGACAGCATCTCCGGGTGCTTGCCTGCTCCTGTATTTGCATAGCCGATGGACTGTATAATCTTATTTTTGAGCAGCTCCTCTGTAATTGTCATAACCGCAGGAATGCTGATTCCCACCTCTTTTGATATTGCAGCGCGATTGATCGATTGATTGTTCTGAATACAGAGAAATACACTTTTTTTATTATTTATATCCGCCGTCCTTCCCCCTTTTTTCCCTGCTGCCATTTTCTCTCCCTTCCTGCATAAAATGTCTTGCCATTTCTGCAAAAAAATTATATAATTTACTTACTAAAGTAAATTAACTTAACTAAACCTAGTTAAGAATTTTTACACCATATTTTTATTATAAGGAGGTTTTACAAGTTATGCAAGCAGGTTTTCTTGAAAAAATGTTTTCCCTTGAAGGAAAAGTCGCCCTCGTAACAGGCGGAGGCCGTGGTATCGGTCAGGTGATCTGTCTGCAACTGGCAAATGCAGGCGCTGATATCGCCATATTTTCCCGTTCCGGAGCGGCAGAAACTGTTAAGCTGATCGAGGACGCAGGTGGCAGGGCGATTGACATTATCGCTGATGCTACAAAGGAAGATCAGGTAACTGCCGGTATTGAGAAAATTATCGATGTATTCGGTCATCTGGATATTGTGGTCAACAATGCCGGGGTCTGCTACCACAAGACAGCTTTTGAAGCTACCGTTGATGAGTGGAGAGAAGTGCTCGACATCAATCTCACCGGCGAGTATATCGTCTGCAAGGAGGCTGCCCGCGCCATGATCGCGCATGATACAAAGGGAAGTATCATCAATATCGCCTCTATGTCCGGACATATCGTAAATATTCCGCAGATGCAGGCTGCCTATAATGCTTCTAAGGCCGGCGTCATCCACATGACAAGAAGTCTTGCGATTGAGTGGATCGACAATAATATCCGCGTGAACAGCATCAGCCCCGGATATGTAGCAACACCTATGTCTGTAGATCCCGATTTTGTAGAACCGGAGCTGCTGGCTGCATGGCAGCCGCTATTCCCCATGCATCGCATGGCAAAGCCGGAAGAGCTCTGTGGTGCGATCATCTGGCTCTGCAGTGAAAGTGCCGGTTATACAACCGGTGCAGATATTGTGATTGATGGTGCATATACGTCTGTGTAAGCAGTAAACGAGCGTGTGAAAAAACGAAAGTTTTTTCACACGCTCTATAAATGTGTTCCTGCATTATTATCCAAAGTAACGCTCTAACAGACCCTTGAGTGCCTTGCCGTGTCTTGCCTCGTCACGGGCCATCTCGTGAACGGTATCATGGATTGCATCAAGGTTATTCTTCTTTGCGCATTTTGCGAGATCGAATTTTCCTGCGGTTGCACCGAACTCACAGTCTACTCTCCATGCTAAGTTGTCCTTTGTGGTGGCTTTCATGTTCGGCTCGAGATCCTCACCTAACAGCTCTGCGAATTTTGCTGCGTGCTCTGCCTCCTCATAAGCTGCCTTCTCCCAGTACAGACCGATCTCAGGATAGCCCTCGCGGTGTGCGATACGAGCCATGCACAGATACATACCTACCTCTGAGCACTCGCCCTCGAAGTTTGCCTTTAACTGCTCAAAGATATATTTCTTGTCCTCGTCGCTGATTTCCGGGTTGTTCTTTACGGTAGAAGCGTATACGCCATACTCATGCTCTGCTGCGAGTGTCATTTCTCCCTCTACCTTTTTGAACTTGTCAGCGCCTACGTGACATACCGGACACTCCTCCGGAGCTGCATCTCCCTCATAAACATATCCGCATACTGAACATACATACTTTGCCATAATTTTTTCCATCCTTTCGTTTGTATTGTTTTATTTTCTTTTTTTATTTACTCATTTTCGATTCATATTAGGAATCGTTACTGATTTTATAACATATAAATTTACCAATGTCAACTAGCTTCCATCGCTAATCTTTGTTACTCTTGTCTAACTCTTTCCGATTTATGCAATCCGCACAGCTACCATAAAAAAATACGGTGTGTTCCTCGATCGTACCATCAAAGCCATGCTGGGCTAACAGGTTAATATGATCGAGCCCCTGTACCTGCAGATCCTGTACGCAGCCGCATTTTTTGCAGATAAAGTGGTAATGCGGCGCTGCATTGCCGTCAAAACGGTCGGGACCGATCCCCGTGGAGATCGTCTGGATCTCGCCAATGTCTGTCAGCAATGCCAGATTGCGGTAGACCGTCCCCAGACTGATATGCGGGAACTCCTTCTGAATATTTTCATAGATCGTTTCTGCCGTCGGATGGTCGGTACGTGTTTTTAAAAAACGGTTGATCGAGTCTCTCTGCTTACTGTGTTTTAACATTTATTCATCCTCATAATAATAATCATTCCTGTTTATGTCATTTATCATAGCCTCGTATCTTGCAGTTGTCAATCAAAAATCCGTCTTTTTTATTGCAACAGTTCAGCCATCATCTGCGAAATGTGCTCTTTCATGCAAGCATGACTCACACATTTTCACAGATGATGGCTGAACTATTACGACATATTTTCCCTGAACCGACATAAATTATATAAATGTATCATCAAGGAGTCTTTATGTCCGAATACAGGAGATTCTTTTCCTATATGTATACATACGAGGAGGGCGCGAAAACGGTCAATGTCGGTTTCGCCAAGATAGAGATGAAAGGTACACAGACTTCCATAGAACTGCATATGCATGATTGTAAGTTGCAGACACCGGCTGTGAGCCTCTGCCTGTTTGTGAGAAATGGGGATGTGCTGCTCGGATTTCCGATCGGTGAAGTGCCATTTGCGGGCGGGATTGCCGACCGCCGTTTTGTGCTGACGCAGACTTTTCTTGGCGAGAGTGACTACCAGATCGGTGATGCGGCAGGTATTTTCCTGTTGTCACAGGATCAGATCTGTTTTGTGAGCCAGTGGGATGAAGCCCCGATTGACTGGTCGCGTTTTGCACTCTATGAGCCGCCAGCGCATAAAATAGAAGCGCCCGATACCAAAAAAGCTACCGATTCTGGACATTCTCAGCCGCCAAATCCCGGTGAAAACATGATCCAGTCCGCCGAGCTGTCTCTGGCGCAGCCGCAAACGAAGCCCGGCTCATGGGAACAGAACTGGAAGCTGTTGCTGCTGACACATCCGGCCATCCAGCCGTTTGCCGATACGCAGATCCAATGTATACGCACGGAGCTGAAGGATCTGCGCCTGCTGCCTCCGTCAAACTGGCATCTGTGCAACAACAGCTTTCTGCTGCATTCCTTTTTTATACATCGCCACCTGATCTTTGGCAGATTTCCGTCTGCGAAAGGCATGAAATGGTTTGTCGGTGTTCCCGGCATCCGTTACCGGCAGGAGCATGTGCTCGCGTCGATCTTCGGATTTTCTGATTTTCTGCCGGAAAAAGCGTCTGCGAATGCCGATACCCCATTCGGTTACTGGTACACAGCTATGAGCGAAGCAGACTAAAGAGCAGATGATCCTCGTAGTGTCCCTGAATTTTCACGTATTTTTCCAGCTTTCCCTCCAGATGGAAGTTCAGGGACTCCAGCAGATGAATCGATGGCTCGTTGCCGGGCATACAGTGCGCCTCGATCCGATGGAGATTCAGTTCGTTAAAGGCGATCTGTATGGCCCGCGCGATACCCTCCTTTGCATAGCCCTGTCCCTGATACGCACTCGACAGCTTGTAGCCGATCTCGCATTTTTCATAAGAGCCATAAATGATGTTCCGCAGGCTCACCGTCCCGATGATCCGCATCGGATCGTCCTTCGGGAAAAACCAGTAGCGCATCAGTTCTCCCTTTGAAATCTGGTCATATTCGTAATCCAACAGAGAGCGATGGTATGCTTCGGTATAAAAATTGGCTGGGCGCAGCGGTTCGTAGCGCTCGAATAATTCACGATCCTCTTCATAAAACCGCAGCGATTCTGCCGCAAAGGTTCCGTTCAGGATCTGTATACGCAAGCGGTCTGTTTCATAGATAAAATTCATTTTTTTCTCTTTTCTGTTTTCCTATGCTATAATTATTACACGATAGATATTGTGAGAAGCTCACAACTATTAAATCATACCACATTTGAAAGGATTGCAACAGCAAAATGAAAAAATTGACCCCCGATGAAAAATATATGCGTGCGGCGCTGCGTGAGGCAAAAAAGGCTTATGCGCTCGGCGAAGTCCCGATCGGCTGTGTTCTGGTGGCGGATGACAAGATCATCGCCCGCGGCTACAACCGCCGTAAGACCGATCACAACACGCTCTCACACGCGGAACTGAACGCGATCCGCAAAGCCAGCAAAAAAACCGGAGACTGGCGGCTGGAGCAGTGTACGATGTATGTCACCCTCGAGCCCTGCCAGATGTGCGCGGGTGCGATCGTGCAGGCACGCATTCCCAAAGTCTATATCGGTACGATGAACCCGAAGGCAGGCTGCGCCGGATCTCTGCTCAATCTGCTGCAGTTTCCGGCATTCAATCATCAGGTTGAAATCGAAACGAACATTTTACAGGATGAATGCGCGGCACTTCTCAGCGGTTTTTTCAAGGAAATGCGCCAAAAGAAAAAGGAAGGTCTGATCGATTAAGAGTCTCTAAGGAAATGCTGATTTAATCAGCGTTTCCCTAACTTTTTTTGGATATTTTCTGTTCCTCAATCGTGTTATTTATAAAAGAGAGAAAAGGAGGAATCATATATGGAATATCAGAGACTTTATGAGACGTATTATACGATGGTATACCGCCTGAGCCTGCTGATCCTGAAAAATCCGCAGGATGCGGAGGATGCGGCACAGACGATCTTTTTAAAGGTAATCGAAAAACAGCCTGCTTTCACGAATGACGAGCATGAAAAGGCATGGCTGCTGACCGTGACCCGCAACTACTGCCGCGACATCCAGCGCAGCTTCTGGCACAAGCGGCGCACCGATCTGGAGCAGTTGCCGGAGCAGAGCATCGAGCCATTCGACAAACAGAGCGGCCTGCTCTTTGAGATCGTCCAGACATTGCCGTCCAAGCAGCGCGAGGTCGTCTATCTGTACTACTTTGAGGACTATTCGATCAAGGAGATCTCTCAGATTTTAAACCGCAATGAAAGCACGATACAATCACAGTTATCTGCCGCCCGCCACAAGCTGAAAAAGCACATATCAGCTTCTAAGGCTGCCGTGTTCTCTCTGGCACTCGTTGTCTGCCTGACATTCGGAGGAATGGCAGTAGATTCTGCCTCCGGCGGCACGGTAAAGGCAGCCGTACAGACCATGATCTCGCACTTCTTATCGGACAAAGACGCAAAGGTGGCAGATGAAATGATCTCCCTGCCGATCGAGGTATATGCTTCTGATCTTGTCGGCATCGACAGCGACTATCTCGCACTGGCGAATGAGCGTGCGCTGCTGGTTTACGACCGGAATCAGAATGCTGTCGTCGCAGTGTTAGACCTTCAGCAGATGGATTGCAACTACCTGAATGCAAACAGTATCGCTACACGGATTTTCATGGACGACGGAAAGCTCTATCTGTTCAATGAGACAGGCATTGATCAGGAGCAGTCAGAGGATACATCCACATTGCTTCCGGAGTTTGCCTACATCTATGATCTGTCCGGTCTGTCCGCACAGGAAGCTGCCCTGACAGCCGCAGATGTACAGGATAAGGTGCAAAAATTAAATAACGGTTCTACTTCTGAAAATGATGAGGAAAAAGACCCGCTTTTGACCTATACGACAGACGCGGACGAGATCGGACAGATCCTTGACCGCTGGGAGCACAAGGCAAAGGATCAGTTTACCGATACGTTTGAACAGTTTCAGGATGCGGATTTCCTCAATGCAGACTCCGGCACACAAAATAGCACCACATATAGTATGAATGCACTCTATTGGTCTGATGCAAGCGGCAAAAATATACTGAGCTGTCTTGTCGTAGACAGTGATTCAGACTATGCGCTGTATAGCAGGCAGCCGGATGGAACGATCGTATCCGACAAGCTGAACCTGACTGTGATCGGGACACCTGCCAATACAGACTCCGATAAAAATACATCGGGTCAGACGGCACAGACTGCCGATACGGATCAGCTCCCCGCATTTTCGTACAACGGTGATGATACGGTCATGGCAACGCTGTGTGAGTATCTCAAACAGCTCGATACCAAAGACATGTACGCACATGAGGACAACAGCGTCTACATCCCTGCCCCTGTTATTTACGGCACGGCTGAATCAGATGGAGACATGTATGTATTCTGCAATCTGTGGAGCTTCTGGTATTACAAAAACGGCAATACGCTTGAATGTGAGAGTGGCGGCGAAGCACCTGCGAGACTGCTGCTGCATCCGAGCAGCAATGCTGCAAACGGCTACGAGGTGATCGAGGATCTGCGCACCGGCGACGGAGCAGAATACGCAGCCGGTATTAAAAAATTCTGCGAGGGCTTCCCCGGTATGGCAAATAAATATTCCCACTCTGAAAAGCTGGACGATACACGCACCGAGCTGATCCGGATGTATGTACAGGACAATGATCTTGACATCAAATACTACAAGGACTATGGCTGGGATCCGGTTTCAGTTCAGTAAAGCGATAGGAGCTGCAATGCAGCTCCTATCTTTTTTAAAATCACTTTATTCTTTATTATTTTTCAGTACCAGACGTTTCTGTTTATCTGAATATGTCCAGAGCTTTGAATCTAATTTCGAACAATTACCGGAAGTGATAGAGGAAACCTTTTTTGCAGTACCCATATAAGCCTGCCACGTAAAGTTCTGTCCTCCGTAGGCTTTTCCTGATCCTGTGTAGTAATTGTCAAAGACATTCCGCTTTTGTGCATCATAAGAACCTTGATAATATCCAAGTATTTCTCCCTTAAATACCTTTTTAGAAGAACCTGTCACCTTTCCTGTTGAATAGTTGCACTTGATAAAATCATCAAATACGGATGCCGTCCCAACAAGTCCGCCAACATATGATAACCCCTTTGCTGACAGGGATACCGCTCCTGTGTTGTAGCAATTCTGCACATTGCAATATGATTGTCCTACCAGACCACCTGCAACCGCACCGCCGCCTTTTTTCAGAGTCACACTCACCTTTCCCTTATTATAAGATTCTGTGATATCACTGCCGAGTCCTGCAACACCGCCCACAACTATTTTTTCCGGTGCTTTTGCTGTCACTGTTATTGCAATCGCTCCTGTATTGAAGGATTTTACCAGCTTTTTCTTTTGGCGGGTCGATTCACCGACCACACCTCCAACACCTATTTCCATTATATGTGATGCATTCGCGTTCACTGTGATCTTACCTGTATTAGAACAAGAATCCACACCGCTGTCGCTACCTCCTATTACACCGGATATTTGCGCCTTTGTCCCATTTCCCATGGCTGCTTTTTCGATCGTGCAGGTGATCGCTCCAGTATTTTTACAGCCTTTCACAGCATTCTTTGTGCCATAAAAGCTAATTGCTACACCGGCTATTGAAAAGTAATCGCCGCCCCAGTCATCACTCGGCTTATAATTTACTTTTATCGTTCCTTTATTGGTACAGTCCTTAAGAATGGACTTTGCTGAATTTCCTGCAGTTCTTGTGACTCCCGCAACATCGCAGGGAGGTGCACCATCATCTGCTGTTCCTTCGACATCAACTGTGATATTAATATTATTTACACAACTCTTAATCACCGTCGCGTCGCTATTTTCTGCTACAATTCCGCCAACATAAGCGCCTACTCCTTTGACTGAAATGCTCCCGGCGGTTTCGATCTTCTCAAAGGTACAGTTTTCAGCCTTACATACCAGAGTTCCTACCAATCCGCCTCTCTGAAGGTCGATCTTTACGCCGGTGATCGAGAGGTTTTTAAATTCAGCCTTGGTTGCATATCCGAAAATGCCTACATTATTAGCCCACGCAGAACTCTTGTAGGTATAACCGGTCAGCTTGTGCCCTTTACCATCAAGCTTCCCTTTGAATGGATGTTCGCTGTCTTGAAACAGTTGGAAATCGGCAGGCAATGCGATGTCTTTTGTGAGGTAATAGCTCCCTGACGGATTGTTTTCCATCGCCTTTAGATCCTCTACACTTGAGATAGCGGTTGCCTTTGCTGCCTGCACACTCATTGATACGGCTTCTACCGTCGTATCCGATGCTGCGAATGCAATGCTTGCTGGTGCAGAAAATGCCATCAGTGCAGCCAAAGATAATGTCAGTATTTTTTTCATAGTCATACTCCTTTCTCTCTGATCCTCCTGTGCGAAGAACCAAAATATCTTGGGAAATGCTGATTTAATCAGCATTTCCTTAGTAGCCTCCGGCGGGGAAAACGCTTTAATCAGCGTTTCCCTTATTTGCATCATCATACATCGTACCTTGAGGTTCAAGTCAAGACAATTTATCAAATTGCGATCGATTCCATTCAAGTGCGAGCTGCTCCTTCTGCTGATGGGTCAGCCTTTTCAGTGCCGCCTCACGCTTCATCGCCTCCGATTTTGTATCAAAGGCTTCCAGATAGGCGAGTGCGACCGGCAGGCGCGCCCTCGTATATTTTGCTCCTATTCCGGCATTGTGTGCCTGTAAACGCTTTTCTATATCATTGGTCCAACCGGCGTACAGACTGTTGTCGCTGCACCGGACGAGATATGCATAGTTCATAAAAACTCCTGTAACGTATGTAAACGGATACTCTCCGGTCAGGGGAATAT
The DNA here is from genome assembly GCA_963640395.1 of Oscillospiraceae bacterium. Classification (GTDB taxonomy): domain Bacteria; phylum Bacillota; class Clostridia; order Lachnospirales; family Lachnospiraceae; genus W0P33-017. The sequence goes on along the minus strand of CAVHZH010000062.1, from coordinate 78 downwards.
CCGCTTTTCTATGTTGCTATCTATATAAAGCAACCGCGCGATTGCGGATTGTCGATAGGTTTATAATTCAATATACGC